>CAIRQL010000181.1 GCA_903880675.1 uncultured Holophagaceae bacterium
ATCGGGCGCCCCACCTACCTGCTGCTCAACAAGATCGACCTGCTGTCCCGGGGCCGCCTCCTGGAGAAGGTGGCGACCTACAAGGACCTGCTGCCCTTCAAGGAGATCGTGCCCATCGGTGCGAAGACCGGCCTCAACCTGGAGCCCCTCTGGGCGCTGCTGGAAGGGGAGGCCGACAAGCCGGGCTGGCCCTATGGGGAAGAGACCTTCACGGACCAGACCGAGCGCACCCTGGCGGCGGAGTTCATCCGCGAGAAGGTGCTGCGCAAGACCCGCGAAGAGGTGCCCCACGGCATCGCTGTGCTCATCGAGCGCTGGATCGAGCCTGGGCAGGAGGACTACCCCGAGGACATGGGGCCAGAAGGTGTCTTCATCGCCGCCCGCATCCTCGTGGACCGGGACGGCCACCGGAAGATCCTCCTGGGCCACAGCGGCGAGATGATCAAGGACATCCGCCAGAGCGCCCAGCGGGAGCTCAAGAAGCTGCTCGAGCGCCCCGTGCGCCTGGAGCTCTTCGTGAAGGTGGACGAGGGCTGGCGGGATCGCCCCGACCGCCTGGATCGACTCGAGATCTAGCCTGTCTAGATCGTCAGGTCCGTGCCCCGGTGCTCAGCGTCGAGGAGCGGGAGGCCGGCGGTGCCTGTGATGGAGGCGTACTGCCCCCGCTCCGGGTCGAAGGCATACACCTCGCCCGTCTCGATCTTGTAGACCCAGGCGTGGAGGTGGAGCATGCCATTGGCCACGGCCTTGGCCACGCTGGGGTGGCTGCGCAGGTTTTCCACCTGCACGAGGACGTTCTCTTCCACGGTGGCGTGGAGCAGGTCGCTGCCGCTGAGGTGGCCGTAGCTCTCCCACATGATCCGCTCCGTGGCCCGGCAGTGGGCCAGCCAGGCCCGCGTGGCTGGGAGCTCCGACAGCTCCGAGGGGTCCAGCAGGGCCCGCATGGCACCGCAGTTGGAGTGCCCACAGATGATGATGTCCTTCACCTTGAGGGCAGCCACCGCGAACTCGATGCCGGCGGCCATGCCCCCCATGCTCTGGTACGGCGGGATGAGGTTGCCGACATTGCGCAGAATGAACAGCTCGCCCGGCTGGGTCTGAGTGATCAGGTTGGGGCTGATGCGCGAGTCCGAGCAGGTGACGAAGAGGGTCTCCGGCGTCTGCTCCTGCTGGTCCAGCCGCTCAAACAGCTCCCGGTGGGTGCTGAAGATCTGCTGCTGGAATTGGTGAATGCCTTGGACGAGCTTTTGCATCCGTCCATGTTACCCGGGGTCAGGCGACCTGTCAGAGGCTCAGGTTGGCCAGGTGTTCTTCGGGCGTGATGGGGGTGTTGGGCTCGTCGTGGATGATCTTGCCGTCGCGGAGTTTGACGATCCGGTGGGCGTGGCGGGCGATGTCCTCTTCGTGGGTCACGATGATGATCGTGTTGCCCCGCTGATAGAGCTCCTCGAACAGCGCCATGATCTCGATGCTGGTCTTGGAGTCCAGGGCGCCCGTGGGTTCGTCGGCCAGGAGGATGGAGGGCTCGTTCACCAGGGCCCGGGCGATGGCCACGCGCTGGCGCTGGCCACCGGACAGCTGGTTGGGCATGTGGTCGCTGCGGGTGCCGAGGCCGACGTTCTCGAGGGCCTGCTGGGCCTTGGTGTGGCGCTCGGCGGGGGTGTCGCCCGCATAGATCAGGGGCAGCTCCACGTTCTGGAGGGCGGTGGTCCGGGCCAGCAGGTTGAAGGTCTGGAAGACGAAGCCGATCTCCTCGTTGCGGATCTGGGCCAGAGCGTCGTCGCTCATGGCCGAGGCCAGCTTCCCGTTCAGCTCGTAGGTACCGCCGGTGGGGGTATCCAGGCAGCCAATGATGTTCATCATGGTGGACTTGCCCGAACCGGAAGGACCCATGATGGCCAGGTATTCGCCCCGAGGAATCGCCATGGAGACCCCGTCCAGGGCCCTCACTTCCATATCTCCCATCTGGTAGATCTTGGAGATATCGGTGAGTTGGATGAGGGGAGCTTCGGCCATGGCAACCTCGGGAGGGAGCCGCAGGGCCCCTGAGTTATCTTCGCAGATGTTGCTGCATTGGTTTAGACCGGGGCTGCGCCCAGGGGGTTGATTGGCGGGTGGAGGCGGTCACGAACTCCCGGCCCTGCGCGGCTTTCCCGCTACACTTCGGAGTCCATCCCTCCCCTGGTTTCCCATGCTCCCTTCCCTCCTCCTCGCCCTGGGCCGGCCGCTGTTGCGGCTGCGCTACCGGATCCGCTCCGCCGGCCTAGAGGAGGTTCCCGTTGGCGGGGCTCCGGGCATCTTGTTTTTGGCAAACCATCCCACGCTGGTGGATCCCTTCCTCCTGGCCGCTGAGCTGGCGCCCCGCTTTGCCCCCCAGCTGGTGGCGGGTCGGGATCATGCGGCCTCCGCCCCGCTGCGTTGGCTGGCGGGTCTGCTGGGAGGCCGCGCTCTGCCTGACCCGGCGACCCTGGGGGACCGCTGCCGCGAAGCCTTGGACGCCGAGCTGGTGGCGCTGGCGGGGGAGCTGCGCTCAGGCCGGAACCTGCTCTTGTTCCCCGGCGGCCGCCTGGCCCGCCAGAAGACGGATGACTGCAACGATAACAGCATCATTGCGGCTCTCCTGCGCCAAGCCCCGGGCACCCGGGTGGTGGTGGTCCGCCTGCGTGGCCTGTGGGGCAGCCGCTTCAGCGCCGCCTCGGGCCAGCGGCCACGGCTGGGCACGGAGCTGCTCCGGAGCCTGGGCCTGCTCTGGGCCAATGCCCTGTTCTTCATGCCCCGGCGAGACGTGGACCTGACCTTCGAAGCGACGGCGGACCTCCCCCTGGACCAGGGCCGCACCGCCCTGAATGCAGCCATCCAGGCCCTGCTCAACCGGGAGCCCTCCCCCCGGATCCATGTGCCCCACCTGTTCTGGAAAGATCCCACGCCCCGCACGCTGCCTGAGCCCCCCCGGCCCCGGGTGGAGGGCAACCCCCGCACCGTGTCTGCCGCCATCCGGGATGCGGTGCGCCGCCACCTGGCTGCCGTCACTGGGCATGCGGACCTTGAAGACGGCCAGTCCTTGGTTGGTGAGCTGGGCCTCGATGCCCTCTCCCACCGGGAGCTGGAGCTCTGGTTGGAGCAGGCCTACGGCTATCCCTGCAGCGATCCGGCCTCCCTCCAGACCGTGGGCGACCTCATGCTGGCGGCCACGGGCGCCGCCGTCTCCCTGCGCCAGGGCGAGCTGAAGGCCGTGCCCCCGGCCTGGTTCCACTCCCGCACGGACCTGCCCATCGAGCTGCCGGAAGGGGACACCATCACCGAAGTCTTCCTACGCCAGGCCCGCCGCGACCCCCAGCGCGTGGTGCTGGCGGACCAGACCGGTGGCGTGAAGACCTACCGGGACATGGTCACAGCCATCCTGGTGCTCAAACCCCTCTTTGAAAAGCTGGAAGGCACCCACGTCGGTCTCATGCTGCCGGCTTCGGGCGGCGCCAGCATCATCTACCTGGCCCTGCTCTTCGCCGGCAAGACGCCGGTGCTGGTGAACTGGACCGCCGGGGCCCGCAGCATGGCCTTCAGCCTGGACCTGGTGGGGGTCCAGCGGGTCATCAGCGTCACCACCCTCGTCAATCGCCTGGATGCCCAGGGGGTGGACCTGGGGGCGGTCCGCAGCCGCCTCTTCCTGCTGGATGAAGCCGGGAAGAAGATCTCCCTCGTCACCAAAATTGTTGCCGCCCTCAAGGCCAAGTTCAGCTGGGCGGAGCTGCAGGAAGCCCGGCCTCCCCAGACTGCCGCCGTGCTCTTCACCAGCGGCAGCGAGAGCCTGCCCAAGGCCGTCCCCCTCACCCACAGCAACATCCTGACCAACATCCGGGATGTGGCCGAGGCCATCTGCTTCCGCCCGGACGAGCGGGTCATGGGCTGCCTGCCCCCCTTTCACGCCTTTGGCCTCACCACCACCACCATCCTGCCGGTGCTCCTGGGCCTGCGGGTGGTGTACCACCCCAACCCCACCGAGGGGCGGATGCTGGCCCGCCTCATCGAGGCCTACCACGCCACCCTCCTGGTGGGCACGCCCACCTTCCTCGGCGGCATCCTGCGGCAGGCGGAGGACCGTCACCTGGAGTCCTTGCGCACGGTGGTCTCCGGGGCGGAGAAGTGCCCGGAGCAGGTCTACGCCACCCTGGCCCGGCGCTGGCCCGGCACGGTGGTGCTGGAGGGCTACGGCATCACCGAGTGCTCGCCGGTGGTCTCCGTGAACCGGGAGGACGACCCCCGCCCCGGCAGCATCGGCCGGCCGCTGCGCTCCCTGGAGTGGGCCATCGTGGACCTGGAGCAGGGCCGTCGGGTGGAGCCCGGGCAGGCCGGCATGCTGCTGGTGCGCGGCCCGAGCATCTTCAGCGGCTACCTCAACCCGGAGGTGGAGTCCCCCTTCGAGACCTTCGAGGGTCTGTCCTGGTACCGCACCGGGGATCTGGTGCGCCAGGACCGGGGCGTGCTGGTCTTTGCCGGCCGCCTCAAGCGCTTCGTCAAGCTGGGCGGGGAGATGGTCTCCCTGCCGGCCATCGAGGAGGTCCTTGCCCACCGCTTCCAGGGGGACGAGGAGACCGAGCCCTTCTTGGCGGTGGAGGCCTCCGAGGCCGAGCTGAACCCGGACCTGATCCTCTTCTCGGTCTCGGGCATCCTGCGGGACGAGGCCAATGCCGCCATCCGGGCGGCAGGCCTGTCGGCGCTGCACAGCATCCGCGTGGTGCGCCAGGTGGAGCAGATCCCCACCCTGGGCACCGGCAAGACCGACTACCGGGCCCTGCGGGCCCTGCTGACTGCGCCCACGGCCTAGCCCTCGGCCGCCACCAGCAGGGCCAGGCCCAGGCCGCCGCCGATGCCCAGGGTGGCCACGCCCAGGCCGCCGCCCCGGGCCCGCAGCCGGTGCACCAGCGTGCAGACGATGCGGGCACCGGTGGCGCCGATGGGGTGCCCCAGGGCCACCCCACCGCCAGCAACGTTGAGGCGCTCTTCGGGAATCCCCAACTGGCGCTGGCAGACCAGCAGCTGGGCCGAGAACGCCTCGTTCAGCTCCCAGAGGTCGATGTCAGCCACAGCCAGTCCGTGGGCCGCCAGGAGGCGGCGCACCGCCGGCACCGGGGCCTCGCCCATGTCCAGGGGGTCCACGCCGGCCTCGCTCCAGCCCAGGATGCGGGCCAGGGCCGGAGCCCCCTGGGCCTGGTCGCGGCGGGCCAGGAGGAGGGCGGCGGCGCCGTCCGAAAGGGCCGAGGCATTGCCCGCGGTGATCAGCCCGGTGGGCTCAAAGGCCAGGGGCAGATGGGCCAGATCGGCGGCGGTGAGGTCTGGTCGTACGCACTCGTCGTGGTCCAGGGTGGGGCAGGGGGCCAGTTCCGGTCCGGCGGGTGAGGCCCCGGCTCGGCGGTGGCTCTCGGCGGCCCAGGCGTCGGCCTCCAGGCGGGTGATGCCCCGCTTCGCCACCAGGCGCTCGATGGTCTGGCCCATCAAGAGGCCCGTGACTGGGCACTTCAGGCCGTCCTGGTGCATGACATCCGGCAGCTGGCGGTGGCCCATGCGGAACCCCCAGCGCAGGCCCGGTACCAGGTGGGGGGTGTCGGACATGGCCTCGCTCCCACCTGCCAGCACGGGGGGCGCTCCCGGCTCGGCCAGGCGGCCCGCCCCCAGGATGAGCGCCTGGAGGCTGGACCCGCAGGCCATGTTGAGGGTGTAGGCGGCCGTGTCCAGGGCCAGGCCGGCCTTGAGGGCGATGGTCCGGGCCGGATTCATGCCCTGGGTGTGGCTGCGGGCCATGCCCCAGAGCAGGCCGCCGGGGTGGGGCAGGGCCGGGTCCTCCAGGACGGCGGCCACCGCTGCAAGGCCCAGTCCCACGGCCCCGATGCCTGCCAGGCTGCCGCCGTAGCGGCCCTGGGGCAGGCGCCGGGCGGCGAGGATGAGGATGTCGCCGGGGTTGCTCATCGGACCGGGTCCCAGTCGTCTGGGGTGGGTTCCCGCGGGCCCAGGCGGGCGTCCGGCGGGAACCAGCCGTCCCACAGCGCCAGGTGCCGGGCGATGTACTCCCGGGTCCAGAGGCGGAGGCGGCGGGGCCAGGTGCGGGCGGAGGTGGGGGCCGCCACCCCCCAGGCCTGCAGGCCCATGCGCTCGGCCAGGTAGAGGGCTCGGGGCAGGTGGAAGTCCGAGGTGACGATCACCAGCTGCCGCTGGCCGAAGACGGCCTGGGCTCGGCGGAGGCTGTCCCAGGTCCGGACCCCGGCGTAGTCGCTGACGATACGGAGGGGCGGCACCCCCTGGCGCATGAGCCAGCGCCGCATGGCTTGGGGCTCGTTGTAGGTGGCGTGGCGGTTGTCCCCGGACACCAGGAACCATCGGACCCGCCCGCTGCGGTAGAGGTCCAGGGCCGTGCGGAGCCGGCCCTCCAGGAGCAGGGTGGGCTCGCCATCCCCGTAGACACCCGCCCCCAGCACCAGGACCGCCCCCCCCACGGCTGGCAGGGTCTCCAGGCTGTAGGTCTGCAGCCGGTGCATGGCCGGGAACCTTCCCAGGGTCCAGAGCAAGTCTCCGCATAGGGCCAGCGCCAGAACCAGGGCCAAGGGCCACCGGAGCCGGAGGAAGCGATGAAGGAAGGCGGAGAACGGCATCGTGAGTTAGCATAGACCTTTCGCCCGCTCAGCCCCACGGTCCTCCGTCCCACCCGCGCCTTCCTGACGAGACTTCCTTGATGAACATGAGCCCTGCCCCTGTTTCCGCCTCTCCCTGGGCCGCCCTGTACGGCGCCGGGCGGGTCCTGATCCCGGCGGGGTTGCTGTTAACCGCCACCGGCTGCTTCCGGGCCACCGGCATTTCCCGGCCTGCGGCTGTGGTGGAAGAGATCCCCGCCGCCGGGGGTGACCGCGTTGCGGGCCTCAAGGCCACGGCGGGTGCTGGTGACTTCTATATCGGCAATGACTCGGTCCACCTGGCCGTGGATGGCGCAGCGTTCGGCGACCGGGGTGGGCAGTTTGGTGCGGCCTCCGGCGGGGCGATCTTGGATGTGGGCACCCTCTCCCTGGATCAGAGCTACCACCGGGTCTCCATGCCCATGGACCTGCTGGAGCGCCTGGGCCCCGTGGCGAACCAGGACCCGGATCTGCCGCTGGCCTTTGACCAGTACGCCCCCGGCGGCAATGCGAACACGGTCTACCTGGATATGGTCGGCTACCTCCTGGACCCCCTGGGCAAGCTGGGTGCGGCCACCGATAGCCTGGGACGGGTGCGGGGGGTTACGGTCACTCACCGCATCACCCTGAATAAGAGCGATGCCTTCTTCACCCTGGAAACTTCCCTCACCAACAGCAGCGGCGCCACCCTTCCCCTGCGCAATCTGGGCGATTACCTCTCCCAGCGGGGCGGCGGTTTCCGCTTCGTGGTACCAGCCGTGTCCACCTTCGCCGGTACCCCTCTCACCACCTGGGGCGTTGAGATTCCGGGTACCAGCTTCAGCACCCCCCTCACTTCCAGCGTGGTGGCCCCCATGGTGGGCCTCATGGGTGCAGAGTCCGCTGGCACCACTCTGGATTCCCATACCTCCCTGGGCATCATGCCGCTGGATGTGGACAGTGTGTTGGTGGCTTCTGATCCTCAGCGGGCCCTCTCTGAGGCGCGCCCACTGTTCCCGGGCCGCCTGGTGGTGGGCAGTCCCGCTGCGGTCAGCTTGGCGAGCGGCGCCACGCTCAATTACCGCCGTCGCCTCTACGTTTTGGGTGGACCCAGCTTCATTTCCGTCCTCCCCTCCCAGACCACTTCGATCTTTAACCTCATGGTCCAGGCCCGGTCCGGCCTCAAGGGCGAGGATCTGGGCTTTCTCGCCTACAACTCCTTCGGTACGGCCACGGGCGATGGCCCCCTCCAGACCGAGTTCCGCTTCGAGCGCTATACCTACGGCGGCTCCCTCCCCTTCGACCCGGCGAGCAGCAGCAGTCCCGCCAGCCAGGCTGCCAACTGGCGTCTGGAGCGCGTGGAGTGGCGTGAACCCTCCACTGCTTCGTCCTCTGCCATCGGCCTGCTCCTGCCCGCCATCCCCGATGGGACGACCGGACTCACCCAGCGCTATCGCCTCACGGCCCGGAACGCCTTCCAGACCTCGGCGCCCCTCTACCTCGGCACCAACATCCTGGATACCAACCGCCCCTTCCTGCCCACAGCCATCACCCCCTCCAAGGCCCAGAATTGGCAGGTGTCGGAAGCCCTCAGCCCGGAGCGGGCAGAGGTTATCGATGCCACGGGCAACATCACCCAGTACCGACAGACCGTCCACGGATTCAGTGCCCGACAGTCCGGGACGCTCGAGTTCGGCGGCCTGAATCCATTGCGGATAACCTTCCAGGGGGTCGGCGTCCCGGACCCGACCGTCCAGCGCCGCCGCCGCCTCTCCAGTGTCTACAGCGAGATCTACAAGACCAAGGCCCCGGCGAACACCAACTACGGGACCTACCAGTACACGGCCGGCAACCAGATCTTTGGCACCTCCTTCAGTGCCACGGTCTCCCAGGCATCCATGTTCTTCCCTGCCGGGAGCTACCTAGCCTATGCCACCCGTGGACCCCTGTCCCACCTGGATACCCTCCCGGTCCAGGCCTTCACCGGCCAGGCCGAAACGAACCATGCCTTTGTGGTGGCGCCCCCCGTTCTGCCCGCTGGTTGGACAAACTTCGACCTTCCGGGACCGACCCAGGCCACCACCGGCGGCTACAACCCGGGTGAGATGCTCAGCTCTGCCCTGGCCGAAGGGGTAGAGGTTGTGGCCCGCACCGAGGAAGACGTCCACACCGACCCGGCGGCACTCCGGGCGGAGTTCCGGGCAGAGATTGACATCCCCCCGGTGTCGGACGCCCAGCGTACACCCCTGGGCATCAATCCCCTCGTGGTGGGCGCCCGTACCTCCGTCCTGGCGGATGGGACCTTCACAGCCCTCTTCCCCCCGGCCCCCACCAGTGACCGAAACGGCGGCGCCAGGCCTTCCAATGGCTGGAACCTCGCCGACTTCATCACGCAGGCGGAAGGCGGCTTCACGGTGGTTCATCGCCCCCGTGGGCCCCAGGGCCTCTTCACCTTGCGTGGGTTCAACCGCACCGTCGCCCTCGGCACCGGCGTCAACGCCTGGTGGAACCTGACCGGTCCCGCATCCCTGGGCCGGAAGATGGGTGACTTCGATGCCCTGGAGCTGCTGCGGGCCGAAGGCTTCGCTGCTGCAGGCCCCGACGGCTGGTACACCGAGTTCAAGAGCGTGCGGGATGACTGGTTCGCCCTCCTGAACCAGCAGACCCCCACCGCCTTCACCAAGGGACTGGGCCTCTCCGCGGCCCGCTTCAGCCTTGACACCCCTGTGGGTTCGGCCCGGACCTACCTCAAGGTGGGTGCCACGGCTCCCACCCAGGACACCCTCGCACTGGTCCTTTCCGCTCTCAAGGCGGGGGCCGCCGTGGCCTCCACCGGCCCCCTCCTGGATGTCGCCATCGGCGGCACCGGCCCCGGCGGCCTGGTGTCCGGTCCCGTCACCAGCGTGAGCGTGGTCATCGCGCTGCATGCGGCGGACTGGGTGCCGGTGGACGAAGTTCGCATTGTAGTCAACGGCTCGGCCACACCCATCAACGTGCCCCTGTCCAGCTTCACCGCCTCCACCACGGACTTCACCCGGAAGACCGCCACTGTGACGGTGCCCCTGCCTGCTGGCAAGGACGCCTGGCTGGTGGTGGAGGCTGGGGTGGCCCGGAACCAGGCCGGCGCGTACCGGGTCGGTACCGCCTGGAATCGCATCATGAAGGGCCTCTATCCCATCGCCATCACCAACCCGATCTTTGTGGATGTGACGGGCGGCGGGTACACTCCTCCGGGACTCTGATCGGCAAAGGTGGACCATGGCGGACTGGCTTCCGGAACGGCTTCCGGAAGATGTGGATGCGGAACGGTCGTTCCTCGCGACCTGCTGTGCCCCCGGTGCGGGTCTCGCTGGCAGCGAGGCCGTCTTCAGCCTGTCCGAGGATGACTTCGTCCACCCCGTTCACCGGGCGGTCTTCCGGGCCCTGCGCACCCTGATCGAGTCCCAGGTGGAGGTGAGCTCCCTCACCTTGAAGGACGCCCTCGACCAGGACGACAGCCTCAACCGGGTCGGCGGGTATCCAGGCCTGGTGGAGTTGCTCTCGGCCGAGGATGTGGAGCGTCCCAAGGTCCTCGCTGACCTGATCCGGCGCAAGTCCCGCCTCCGGCAGCTGGTCCACCTCGGCGCCCAGCTGGTCCGGCAGGCCGCCGAAGAGGACGAGCCCCCAGAGACTCTGGTGGAGCAGACCGCCCAGAGCTTGTTCCAGCTGGCCCAGGGCGACGCCCGGACCCGGGGTCTGATTACCATCAAGGATGTGGCGACCGATGCCATGGGCCGACTCGCGGACCGAATGATCGGCCGCCTGTCCCCGGGCGTGCGTGTGGGGCTCAACCGCTTCGATGAGCTGACCCAGGGCTTCCAGCCGGGTAACCTCATCGTGCTGGCGGCCCGGCCCGGTGTCGGCAAGACCGCCCTGGCACTGAACTGGATCCTGCGGGCCGCGGAGGCCCGGGAAGGCCGCCCCGGCCACTGCGGTGCCTTCTTCAGCCTGGAGATGAGCTACGAGGAAGTCTTTCTGCGCCTCCTGGCTGCGCATAGCCGGACCAACATGAAGGACCTCCAGTCCGGCCGCGCTGCCCACAGGATGGACGATGTCCTGAACTCCCGGAATGAGCTGGTCGAGCTGCCCCTCTATATCTGTGACCAGGCCTCCATTACCGTGCCTCTCATCCAGAACATGATCCGGAAGCAGGGCAGCCAGAACAACCGCCCTGTGGACTTCGTGATCGTGGACTACCTGCAGCTCCTGAGCAGCCCAGAGGGCAGCCGGGGCGCCAAGCAGAACGAGGCCGTGCGTATCGGCGAAATCAGCCGCGGCCTGAAGCTCATGGCCAAGGACTTCAACATCCCCGTGGTGGTACTGTCCCAGCTGAACCGTGAGGTGGAACACCGCACCGGTGGGCGACCTCAGCTCAGCGATCTTCGGGACTCTGGCGCCATCGAGCAGGATGCAGACATGGTGGCTTTCATCCACCGCAAGACGGCCACCGGCGCGGCGGACCTGCCGGACAACTCGGCCGAGCTGATCGTGGCCAAGCACCGCAACGGCCCCACCGCAACCATCCCCCTGTACTTCGAGGGGGAGTTTGCGACGTACAAGGAGCTGCATCGGGAGACGGAGCCCATCTGAGCCAAACCGGGGCTGGCTGCTACTCCAGTCCGAAGGTCGAGGTCTCCAGCTCCTTTTTAACAAAGGCCATGAACAGGTCGCCGGTGGCGCCGTCGATGACCCGGTGGTCGAAGCCCAGGCTGCTGAACATCATCTGCCGGATGGCGATGAAGTCCGTGCCGTCGGGGCCGGTCACGACCACGGGCCGCTTCACGATGGCGCCCACACCCTGGATGGCCACCTGGGGCTGGTTGATGATGGGCAGGCCGAAGGTGTCGCCGTAGACGCCGGGGTTGGTGATGGTGAAGGTGCCACCGCTGATCTCATCAGGCTTGAGCTGCTTGGTACGGGCCCGCTCCGCCAGGTCATTGAGGCTGCGGGCCAAGCCGCCGAGGTTCATCATGTCGGCGTACTTCACCACCGGCACGATCAGCCCCCAGACCAGGCTGACGGCGATGCCCAGGTTGATGTCCTGCTTGTAGACCAGGTTGTCCCCGTCCACGGAGGCGTTGGTGATGGGGTAGGCCCGCAGGGCCTTGCAGGCGGCCATCATCACGAAGGGCAGGAAGCTGAGCTTGGTCCCGAACTGGGCCTCGAAGTCCCGCTTGTGCTTGTTGCGCAGCTGAGCCACCCGGGTCATGTCGATCTCAAAGACCGTGTAGACATGGGCGGAGGTGCGACGGCTGGCCAGCATGCCGTCGGCGATGGCCTTCCGCATGCGGGTCATGGGCTCCACCTGCACCCGCTCGTTGGCGGCGAAGGTCGGCAGGGTGGGGGTGGGCGGAATGGCCAGGCCCGGGGTGAGGCCCTGGGTGGGGGCTGCGGGGTCATGGACCGCCGGCAGCACCGGGGCGATGCTGGCCACAGGCGCATCGAGCCCCTTGGCCAGGAGGTCCTCCAGGTCGTTGCGGGTGACGCGGCCGGCCTGGCCTGAGCCCTGGAGGCCGGTCAGGTCCACGCCGTGCTGGCGGGCCATCTCCCGCACCAGGGGGCTGCTCCGGGTGCGCAGGCGGGCTTCCAGGCTGTTGTCATCGTCGGGCAGGGGGGCCGGAGCGGGGGGCAGGGATGCCGCCAGGTCCGCCGGAGCGGGGACTGCTGCCGCCGGGGCGCCTGACGGTTTTTCCTCGGCGCTGCCGATGCGGGCCACCACCGTGCCCACGGGGACCGTGAGGTTGACCTCCACCAGGATCTCCAGGATGGTCCCGGAGGCCGGGGCGGGGATCTCAGCGTCCACCTTGTCCGTGCTGATCTCGTAGAGGGTCTCGTCCTTGGCGATGGTCTCACCCACCTGCTTGTGCCACTTCAGTACCGTGGCTTCGGCAATGCTTTCGCCCATCTGGGGCATGACGACATCAAAGGCCATGGGAACTCCTGGGTGGATCCGGGGGAAGGGCAAGGTGGTGCGAGGTGAGGGACTGGAAGGCGTGGGCGATCTCGAGCAGGCGGACATCCGAGCAGGCGGGGCCCACCAGTTGGATGCCCACCGGCAGTCCTGCAGTCAATCCCGCCGGCATGGACAGGCAGGGGAGGCCCGCCAGGGAGGCCGGGACCGTGAAAGCATCCGCCAGGTACATGGCCAGGGGGTCCCGGGTGCGGTCCCCCAGGGGGAAGGCCACGCCGGGGCTGACGGGGGTGAGCAGGACGTCCACGTCAGCGAAGGCCGCCTCGAAGTCCCGGGTGATGAGGGTGCGCGCCTTGAGGGCCTTGAGGTAGAAGGCGTCGTAGGAGCCCTTGGACAGGCAGAAGGTCCCCAGGAGGATGCGGCGCTTCACCTCATCCCCCAGACCCGCGTCCCGCGTCTGGGCGATCAGGGCAGGCAGGGTATCCGCCGCTTCCCGGCTGCCGTAGCGGACGCCGTCGAAGCGGCTCAGGTTGCTGGAGACCTCGCTGGTGCAGACCAGATAGTACGTGTCGATGGCGTAGCGGGTGTGGGGAAGGCGCACCTCCCGGACCTCTGCGCCCTGGTCCGTGAAGGTCTTGATGGCGGCCTCGAGGCAGTCCCGAACCCCCGGCTCCAGGCCCTCCCCGAAGTATTCCGCCGGGAGTCCGATGCGCAGCCCCTGGAGTGTGGCGGGCTGCAGGGACGCCAGGCGGGCGAGATCGGGCAGGTCGATGGAGGTGCTATCCAGGGGGTCCCGGCCAGCCATGACCTGGAAGGCCAGGGCCAAGTCCTCGGCACTGCGGGCCAGGGGGCCCACCTGGTCCAGGCTGGAGGCCATGGCTGTCAGGCCGTGCCGACTGAGCCCGCCATAGGTGGGCTTGAGGGCCGTGACATTGCAGAAGGCGGCGGGCAGGCGCACGGAGCCACCGGTGTCGCTGCCCAGGGCCAGGGGCGCATAGCCGGCGGCGACGGCGACGGCAGAGCCGCTGCTGCTGCCACCAGGGACGCGGGTCGGATCCCATGGGTTGCGGGTGGCGCCAAAGGCGTTGAACTCGCCGCTGGAGCCCATGGCGAACTCATCCATGGCCGCCTTGGCCACGGGTACGGCCCCGGCAGCGAGCAGGCGGGCAACCACCGTGGCATCGTAGGGTGCCCGGTAGTCCCCCAGGATGCGGGAGCCGCAGGTGAGGGGCAGGCCCTGCCAGTGGAGGTTGTCCTTCAGGACCACGGGGAGACCCAGCACCGGACCCCGCTCACCCGCCCGGAGCCGGGCATCGGCCAGCCGGGCCAGCTCAAGGCTCCGGGCTTCATCCTGGGCGAGGATGGCGCAATAAATCCCATCGAGGCCCCGGATGCGCGCCAGGCTCGCCCCCACCAGGGCCTCGGAGGAGCTGTCGCCAGCGTCTAGGATTTTGCGCCACCCTGCCGCTGTTATCACAGCCATCCAACCGCCTCCAGAGGCTTATACTTTGACATCCCTGGTGGGTCCCTTCCAGCCCACTCGGCAAGCTTGGCACCGCATGCCTCTCTGAACTGCGTTAATATCCTCTGCTCAGCAATCGCATTGCCATTGTCCGGAACAATACGGGTGGTCATCCTCCCGGGAGTTGCATGAACCCATTTCAAGTGCTGGAAGTTTCCCCCGGTGCCTCTGCGGAGGACATCAAGGCCTCCTATCACAGGTTGGCCAAGCAGTGGCATCCCGACCGCTACATGGGGGATGAGAAGGCCGAGGCCGAGGAGAGGTTCCGGGAACTGGCCGAGGCCTTCAGCATCATGAAGGATCCAGTCAAGCGTCTCGCCTACGAACAGCAGGCCCCCAAGGCGGGTCAGCCAACGGTTTCTGAGGCCAACCTGGCCCTGGAACGGTCCCCCGAAGACTGGGCCACCATGGCCCGGACTGCATTTGAAGAAGGGAACCAGGACCAGGCTCGGGCCCTCATTCACTACGCCATCCGCCTGGATCCGGAGAATGCCAAGCACCATGCCCTGCTGGCGGCCATCCTCGAGCGGGAAGGCGAAGACCTGCGGGCCGTGATCAAAGCCCTCGAAACCGCCGTGCGGCTGGCTCCCCGGGATGTGGACAGCCACCTGCGGCTGGCCCAGCACTTCCAGACCCTGGGCCTATTGGCCCGGTCCCAGGGGCACCTGCAGTTCGCCCGGGAGATCGCCCCCAACCACCCCAAGCTCCGGGCTGCGGCCAACCGGACGGGGCGGACCAGCAAGGCAGCGGGTCCGAACCCCAAGGCTGGGATGGGCGAACAGGCCCAGGACCTCATTCATCAACTGAAGGACCTGTGGGGCCGATGGACCAGGAAGGGTTAACAATGGGGATAAGGGCAGCGGGCATTACTGATGTGGGTTGTGTCCGCAAACACAACGAGGACAGCATGCTGTCCCTGCCGGTGTGGGGGCTCTTTGTCGTGGCCGACGGGCTCGGGGGTCATGCGGCCGGAGAGGTCGCAAGCCAGATTGTGGTCGACACCATTCAGCGCACCTTGGCGGCAACCTCAGATCCGGAGGCGGAATGGCCCTTGGAATATGATCCGGGGCTCAGCTTTGACGGGAACCGACTGAAAACGGCCCTTCTCCTGGCGGACAAGGCCATCGCCGATGACATCCTGGACCATCCGGAGCGGGTCACCATGGGGTCCACGGTGGTCGCCGGCCTGCTCAACGGCTCTCGCCTGACCTTGGCTCATGTGGGGGACAGCCGGGCCTATCTCCTGGGTCCCCGAGCCATCCGCCAGCTGACCCGGGATCATAGCTGGGTTGCCGAGCAGGTTGCCGCTGGCGTCCTGACACCGTCCGAGGCCCGGGTCCACCCCTTCCGTAATGTCATCACCCAGGCCCTGGGCAATGGCGGGGACCTGGAGGTTGAGGTTCAGGACCTGCAACTGGAGGAATCGGAGCGGCTTTTGCTTTGTTCCGACGGCCTGTCAGGGATGGTCTCCGATGCGCAAATTTTAGATATTGTTGAAAGTGCTGTGAATGTGGAAGATGCTGTTGGACTATTGATCGATGTCGCCCGCAAGAACGGCGGAGAGGACAACATTACGGCCATCCTTGTAGAAGTTACTTCTGGGCAATACTGAAACAACCAGTACCCTAAGTCCTTGACCTAGCGGAATCCGGCAGTACCCTTCTCAATACCTTTATTCTCCAAGTGAGGCACACGGTGGGCCTTTTCGGAAACAAAACAAAAAACCTGGTGGGACTGGATATCGGCTCCAGTGCCGTGAAGGTTTGCGAACTCCAGCAGCTCGGCAAGGGCACGGCCATCCGCTACCGCCTCCAAAAGCTGGGGCAGGTTTTGCTCCCCCCGGACGCCATCGTGGATGGCGACATCATGGACAGCAATGCGGTGGCTTCTGCCATCCGACAGGCCTTGGCCGAGCAGAAGATCAAGGCCAAGGATGTGGCCATTTCGGTCTCCGGCCAGCAGGTCATGGTCAAGAAGGTGACATTCCCCCTCATGAGCCCTGCCGAGCTGGCCGAGTCTGTCCGCTGGGAAGCCGAAAGCTTTTTCCCCGCCGGGCAGGGTCTCGATTCCTATGCCCTGGACTACAACCTCATCGAGGAGAGGGCCGCCGACGGCAACATGGATGTGGTGCTGGTGGCCTGCCGGAAGGACAAGCTGGAGGCCTACCTAAGCTGTGTGGCCCAGGCCGGCTGCGTTCCCAAGGTGGTGGACGTGGATGTCTTCGCGCTGCAGAACGCCTACGAGATCAATGCTTCCAACGGTCCCCAGGACGAGGTTGTGGCCATCGTCAACATGGGTGCCACCTTTACCAACCTGGCCATGATGGTCGGAGGCAAGTCCATCTTCTGGCGTGACATGGCCTGGGGAAGCAGCCGTTACTCCGAGCGCTTGATGGAGGACTGGGGGCTGGGCCGGGATTCGGCCGAGGCTCTCAAGCGGGGGCGGGCCGCCGAAGGGCGGGAGCCCGAGGAAGTGCAACCCTCCATCAACGCTGTCTCCGATGCCTTTGCCGATGAGCTGACCCGCACCCTGGACTTCTTCAAGAGCAGCTTCAAAGTGGACCGCATGGACAGGGTTCTCATCTGCGGCGGCGGGTCCATGGTCCAGGGTCTTCTCGACATCCTGGGCGAGCGCTTGCGGCTGCCTGTGGACCGGTTCAATCCCTTCCAACTGATCGAGGTCGACGGACGGACCGAGGATCCCGTGACGGTCCGTGAGATTGGCGGCGCTGCTGCTGTCGTCGTCGGCCTGGCCATGCGCCACGTGGGGGACCGATGATCAAGATCAACCTGCTCGGCGATGCACTCGGCTCTGCCGGAGCCAAGGCCGGGGCCGAAAAGGGCGGGACTGAACCCGTCCAGGTCTACACCGGGGAAGGGGTCGGTCGTTCCAGGATCCCCGTTGCCGGGCTGGTGGTGGGCCTCCTCTTTGCTGCCATGGGTGGCATCTACTACCTGGTCCTGAACAGCGAGGTCGCCCGGGCCGAGCGGAAGAAGGCGGCGCTGGAGCTGGAAAAGCAGCAGTACGAACCCTTCATCGCCCTGGAGAAGAAGTTCCGGGAGAAGAAGGAGTCCCTCCAGAAGAAAGAGGAGGTCATGACCGCCCTGAAGCGCCAGCAGGCCCTGCCGGTGCACTTCATGGAGGAGCTGGCCAACAGCCTCCCGGATGACGTGTGGTTCAAGAAGGTCGTCCAGAAGGGCGCCATCGTCACCATCGAAGGGGAGGGCCGGAACTTCGAGTCCATCAACGCGTTCTACGGCAACCTGCAGTCCCGGACCCGCTGGTTCAAGAAGATCAGCTACCCGGGAGCGAAGCGGGGGGCCTCGGGCGCCTTCGAGTTCACCATCTCGTTCGAACTCCAGAACGCCGTCTGAGGTGGCCATGAATCCTCAACTCCAGAAACAGATCGGCGTGGG
>CAIRQL010000182.1 GCA_903880675.1 uncultured Holophagaceae bacterium
GACTTCCTGTTCTACCGGGCCTTCCCCATCCAGGTGGGCCTCATCCGGGGCACCACAGCGGACGCCGAGGGCAATGTGACCATGGAGAAGGAGGCCCTGACCCTGGAGGCCCAGGCCATTGCCATGGCCGTCCACAACAGCGGGGGCACCGTCATCGTGCAGGTGGAGCGCCTGGCCGAGCGGGGCTCCCTCAACACCCGGCAAGTAAAGATCCCGGGGATCCTGGTGGACGCCATCGTGGTGGCCGAGGAGGCGGGCCACCACATGCAGACCTTCCAGGAGCAGTACAACCCGGCCTACAGCGGGGAGATCCGCATCCTGCTGTCGGGCATGGCGCCGGCGGCCTTCGACGAGCGCAAGATCATCTGCCGCCGCGCCGCCCTGGAGCTGCGGCCGGGGGTGCTGGTGAACCTGGGCATCGGCATGCCCGAGGGCATTGCTCAGGTGGCGGTGGAAGAGGGGGCCTCGGACCTCATGACCCTCTCCACGGAGCCCGGGGTGTTCGGTGGCGTCCCCGCTGGGGGCCTCAGCTTCGGCGCCGGGTCCAACACCTCCGCCATCATCGACCAGCCCGCCATGTTCGACCTCTATGATGGTGGCGGCCTGGACCTGGCCTTCCTGGGGCTGGCCCAGGCGGATCGGGAGGGCAACCTCAATGTCAGCAAGTTCGGCACCCGGCTGGCGGGGGCCGGTGGCTTCATCAACATCTCCCAGTCCGCCAAGACAGTGGTGTTCGTGGGCACCTTCACCACCGCTGGCCTGGAGGTGGCCATGGAAGAGGGCCGCCTGCGCATCGTCCAGGAGGGTGCCACCCCGAAGTTCGTGGCGCAGGTGGAGCACCGCACCTTCAGTGGCGAGGTGTCCTTCCGCAAGGGCCAGCGCGTGCTCTACATCACCGAGCGCTGCGTGTTCCGCCTCACGGGCCAGGGCCTTGAGCTCATCGAGATTGCCCCCGGCGTGGACCTGGAGCGGGACATCCTCGCCCACATGGCCTTCCGCCCCGCCATCGCCGCCGACCTGCGCCTCATGCCCGACTGCATCTTCCGCCCGGAGCCCATGGGCCTGCTGTCGCTGCTGTCCAGTCCGGAGTGCTAGACTCCCTTCCAACTCATCCAGCCCCAATCGCCAGCTGCCCTGCCCGGGAGTCCTTCAAGGTGTCCACCCATAACCCCGTGCCCAGCGAACATGCCCTGGCGGACCCCATCCTGGAGACGAAGCGGCTCTCCAAGGAGTTCAAGGGCTTTGCGGCGGTCAGCGACCTGAACCTCAAGGTCGAGCGGGGCCACATCCACGCCCTGATCGGGCCCAACGGCGCCGGGAAGACCACCGTCTTCAACCTGCTCACGAAGTTCCTCACGCCCACCACGGGCACCATCCTGTTCAATGGCACGGACATCACCCGGGAGCAGCCTGCGGACATCGCCCTGCGCGGCGTCATCCGGTCCTTCCAGATCTCGGCGGTGTTCCCCGGCCTAACGCCGCTGGAGAATGTCCGGCTGGCCCTGCAGCGGGCGACGAAGACCTCCTACCACTTCTGGAAGAGCGACCGCTGCCTGGATCGGCTGGATGCCCGCGCCATGGAGCTGCTGGACGCTGTCGGCCTGGCGGAGCACAGCGGGGGCCTCACCAGCGAGCTGGCCTACGGCCGCAAGCGGGCCCTGGAGATCGCCACCACCCTGGCCCTGGAGCCGGAGCTGATGCTGCTGGACGAGCCCACCCAGGGCATGGGGGCCGAGGACGTGGAGAAGATCACCGCCCTGGTGAAGCAGGCCTCCGCCGGGCGCACGATCCTCAAGGACGAGCACAACCTGAAGGTGGTGGAGACCCTGGCGGACCGCATCACGGTGCTGCAGCGGGGCTCCATCCTCGCCGAGGGC
>CAIRQL010000183.1 GCA_903880675.1 uncultured Holophagaceae bacterium
CCTGGCCATGGTCCCGGTGGTCATCAAGGAAGTCCCGGATGATCGCCTCCTGGAGTTCGCCCTGGTGGAGAACATCCAGCGCGAGGAGCTGAACCCCATCGAGGAGGCCTCGGCCTACTGGCAGCTGGGCGAGCACCTGCGGCTCACCCAGGAGCAGGTGGCGGACCGCGTGGGCAAGTCCCGCCCCCAGGTCGCCAACACCCTGCGCCTGCTCCGCCTGCCCGCCACCCTCCGCGCCGAGGTGGCCTGCGGTCACCTGAGTGTCGGCCATGCGAAGGTGCTCCTCGGCGTGACCGAGCCCCGCCGCCAGGAAGAGCTGGCCCTGGAGGTGGTGGCCCAGCAGCTGAGCGTCCGCGCCCTCGAGGCCCGCGTCCAGCGCCTGCAGAAGAAGGACCGGCCCCACAGCCGGAAGAAGCACCCGCAGGACATCTTCATCAAAGCCGCCGCTGAGGAGCTGACCCAGTCCTGGGGCACCCGGGTGGAGATCAAGGCCCGCGGCAAGGCGGGTGCCCTTGTCCTGCACTACGGCAGCGAGGCCGAACTGGACCGCCTGTTCGAAGCCCTCAAGCACGGTCCGTCCAAGCGCCGCTAGGCCCCACTCCCCGGAAGGAGCCCGCCATGTCGTCCTGGTTTGTGAAGAAGCGCCAACAGAAGACCGCGGTCGAGGAGAAGACTGTCCGGGTGCCGGAGGGCCTCTGGATCAAGTGCGATGCCTGCAAGGAGCTGATCTACCGCAAGGAGCTGGTGAACACGCACAACGTCTGCCCCAAGTGCGGCTACCACTTCCGGATCGGCGTCCCCGAGCGGCTGGAGAACTTGATGGACCCGGGCTGGACCTGCCTCTTCAGCCACCTCCAGAGCGCGGACCCCCTGGGCTTCGTGGCCCAGAAGAGCTACAAGGATCAGCTTGCCCGCCTGGCTGCTGCGGGCCAGACCGAGGACGCCGTGGTGGTGGTGGAGGGCACCCTCTCCGGGCATCCCGTGGTGGTCTCCATCATGAACTTCGACTTCCTCGCCGCCAGCATGGGCAGCGTGGTGGGCGAGAAGCTGCGCCTGGGTGTGGAGCGCGCCTTCGAGAAGCACTGCCCCTACATCATCGTCAGCTGCAGCGGCGGCGCTCGCATGCAGGAGGGGACCCTCTCCCTGATGCAGATGGCCAAGGTGAGCGCGGCTCTCGCCAAGCTGGACAGGGCGGGCCTGCCCTACCTCAGCATCCTCACGGATCCGACGACCGGCGGCGTCAGTGCCAGCTACGCCATGCTGGGTGACCTCAACATCGCCGAGCCCAAGGCCCTCATCGGCTTTGCCGGGCCCCGGGTCATCGAGCAGACCATCAAGCAGAGCCTGCCCGAGGGCTTCCAGCGCTCCGAGTTCCTCCTGGCCCACGGCATGGTGGACAAGGTGGTCAACCGCGACAACCTCAAGGACTTCATCGCCGCCACCCTGGCGTGGATGACGAACCCCGCCGGAGCGTGATGAGCGTCGGCGGCGGCACCGTCAACCTGGCACGGCTCCACGGGCGAGGAAACTTCGGCATCAAGTGCGGCCTGGAGAACATCCGGACCCTGCTCATGGGCCTGGGCCGACCGGACGACGGCTACCCCGTGGTGCTCATCGCCGGGACCAACGGCAAGGGCAGCACCGGAGCTTTCCTCGCCCACATGCTGCAGGCGGCGGGTCTGGTGGTGGGCTGGACCACCTCGCCCCACCTGACGGATGTGCGGGAGCGCATCTGGATCGACGGCCAGCCCATCGGGGAAGGCGCGCTGGAGCTGCTGCTGGGCGAGGCCTTCGAGGCCGAGGCCCGGGCGGGCATCCAGGCCACCTACGTTGAGTTGATGATCACCGCAGCCCTGCTGGCCTTCCGCATGACGGGCGTGGAGGTGGCCCTGCTGGAGGTGGGCATGGGCGGCCGCTGGGACGCCACCAACGCCACAGATCCTCTGCTCACCGTGCTCACCACTGTGGGCCTGGACCATCAGCAGTACCTGGGCGACACCCGGGAAGCCATTGCCCGGGAGAAGCTCTGCACCGCTCGGGCGGGCCGCCCGCTGGTGCTGGGCCCCGCCCTCGATCCCGCCTGGGTCCGCGCTCTGCTACCCGTCGAGGCGGTGCTGCGGCCGGCTCCGCGCCTCGGGCCGGCGGAGGTGCGCTGGGACCACTCGGGCGTCGGCGGTCGGCGGGTAGGGCTGCCGGGCCTGCATCAGCTGGACAACCTCGCCACGGCCTTCGAAGCGGCCCGCTGCCTGCGGGAGCTGGGGTTCCCCCTGCCCGCGGACCGCCTCTGGGAGGGCGTGGTCGCCACCCACTGGCCCGGCCGCCTCTGGCAGGTTCCGGGTCTGGATGCCGTGTGGATGGACGGCGCCCACAACCCCGAGGGCGCTCGGGCCTTGGCGGAGCACGCCCTGGCTTGCAGGGTTCGGCCACACCTCTTCTTTGGGGCCATGGGCGACAAGGACCTGGCGGGCGTGGCCAGCGAGCTGAAGCGGATGGAGCCCCTCTCGGTCACCTTCGTGCGGGGCGACGCCGAGCGCTATGCCACGGCCGAGCAGCTGGGGGCGGCCTGGGACCTCCCCGCCCGGGTTCTGGACCTGCGGGAAGCCTCGGCCCTCCTGCGGCTTCCCGCAGAGGGTCCCCGCCTGGTGACGGGGTCCCTGTACCTGCTGGGGGACCTCCTGGGGACGCTGGGCATTCGGCCGTTTTAAGGGCGTTTGGGTCTCGGTGCCGATAAGGTGTCCATGCGGCTCCCGTTGCTCGTCCTCGGCCTCGGCCTGACCAGCGCCCTCGGCGCCCAGGCGGCCCTGACCGTCGTCGCCGTGGTGCGTCAGGGACCGCCGCCCTACGATCCCGCCGACCGCATCTACGTCCTGGAGGGCAGCCCGGCTCCGCAGGTGGGGGATCGCCTGGCGGTGCGCCGACCCGGCGTCCGGGGCACCCTCGCCCGGTTGCGGGTGACGGCCCTGCGCGACGGGCACACGGAAGCCCGCCTGGTGCCGCCCCTGGAGCACAGCCCCATGAAGGGCGACCTCGTCACCGCCGAGGCGGCCTCCCCCCTGCTGGCCCTGGGTGCACCGGCGTACGCTCCCTTGCCGGTGCTGACCGCTCCCCGGTCCCTGCCTCAGGCTCCGCCCCGGGAGGGCCTGCTGTTCTTTCTGCCCCAACGCTGGGACCTCAGCCCGGCGGGCATGAAGAAGCTGGAGGGCTGGGTCGAGGCCTGGGGCACGGGCGGCCGCTGGGTGATCCACCTGCCGGCGGCCAAGGCCCTGCGGCCAGAGCTGCAGAAGGACCGCCTCGACGCCCTGCGCGCGGCCCTGCGCTCTCTGGGCATCGCCGAGGCGACCGTGGACACCACCCCCCGGACCACCGAGGGACGGAACGACCCCGCCTGGATCCGCCGGCTGGACTGAGGGAAGCACCTTTTCCCGGGCAAGGTCTGGACTCCTGCCCCACACTGATACCCCGATATGCCGCCGCCCTTTCTCTTCGCCCTCTTGTTGACCCAGGCCCCGCCTGCGGTGGTCCGGCCTGCGGCGGAGACGGTGCCCCCCGCCCGCATCGAGCTGACCACACCTTTCCCGGTGCGCCTCGGTAGCGTGGGCCCCCGCGAGGTGAAGGCGGCGGTGTTCGGCATCCGTAGCACCCATGACCAGCCCTTCCGCTTCCGCCTCCTGGACCTGTCCCTGGGGGCGAGCCTCGACCCGGCGCAGCTGGCGGCGCCCCTGGCCCCGGGTGAGGTGCGCCTCGTGACGGTGCGGGTGGACCCCAGCGGACTGGCGGGGCCCGTGAAGGGCGCCGTGCGCCTGGGCACCGATGATCCGGCCCAGCCCAGCTACATCCTGCGCTGGGAGCTGGAGGTGCGCCCCGAGGTGGCGGTGGACAGCCTGCGGAAGAGCCTCGGCGAGGTGGCGCCCCACGAGCGACCTGACGTTCGCTTCCGCTTCACCCGCGAGGGCGGCGAGCCCCTGAAGCTGGTGCTGGTGGGGACCCTGCCCAGCCACCTGGAGGGGGGCCTGGTGCACGAGGGCGCCGCTGCAGACCTTCGCCTGGCCCTGCGGCCGGAGCGCCTGGAGCCGGGTGTCACCGCCGGCCTGGAGGTGCTCAAGGTGGCCACCAACGGGCCGCAGCAGCCGCTGTTCACCCTCTACCTGGACTGGCGCATCGCCGCTGCGGTGATCCCCTCGCCGTCCCGACTGGTCTACACCGACCCCAAGACCACGCTCCTGGCCCTGGAGCTGAAGTCCAGGGATGGTCAGTCCTTCCGCATCACCTCGGTCCGGGTGCTCGGTGGGGGCTATGAGGTCATCGATGCGCCGGGGCCACCGGCCGCCGAGCAGGTGCTGCGCATCCGGCGCACCGGCACCCAGGCCGGAGCCGTGCTTGAAGTGGCGTGCTCCAATATGGACGGCCCCCTGAAGGTGCCGCTGAAGTACCTGGACCCCGGGGCCCGCCCCGCCGCCAGTCCCGCAACCGAACCACCACCGATCGCCCCACATGCCCACTAGCCCCACCCTCCCGGAGGTTCCCATGATCCTGATTGCCCTTCTGCTGCTCGCCGCCGCTGCCATCGCCTGGCGCTTTAAGACCCGCGTCCCCTTCCCGCTGTCCACCCGTCTGGCGGGCCTGCAGTGGGTCGGCCTGGGCCTCGGGACGGTCATCTTCCTGGGCTCCATGGCCGTGGTGGTGCCCCCGGGCCAGGCCGGCGTCGCCGTGCTCTTCGGCACGGTGCGGGACCAGGTGCTGCCGGCCGGCCTGCACTTCATCAACCCCTTCTGCCAGGTGGTGCAGATGGAAGTCCGCACCCGGAACTACACCATGTCGGGCATCGCCGACGAGGGCCAGAAGAAGGGCGACGACTCCATTCCCGTCATCACCTCGGACGGCCTCACCGTGAAGCTGGATGCCACGGTCTTCTACCACCTGGACCAGGACCGCTGCGCCAAGATCTACGAGAAGATCGGCACCGACGTGGAGGGCCAGATCCTGCGCAGCCAGATCCGCACCTCCCTGCGGGACGCCGCCGCCGGCCTGTCGGCCACGGAACTCTACACGACCCACCGCATGGGCTTCGTCGAAAACGTGACCAAGACCCTCACCACCGCCTTCAAGGAGCGCGGCATCGTGATGGAGCAGGTGCTGCTGCGCAACGTGCTGCTGCCGGACCAGATCACCAAGGCCATCAACGACAAGATCGCCGCCGACCAGGACGCCCAGAAGATGGCCTTCGTGCTGCAGAAGGAGAAGCAGGAAGCCGAGCGCAAGCGCATCGAGGCTGAAGGCCAGGCCAAGGCCCAGCAGATCGTCAGCCAGAGCCTCACGCCCCAGATCATCGAGTACCAGCGCATCCAGGCCCTGCGCGACATCGGCCTCAAGGGCAATCTAATCATCACGCCCATGGGCGGGGCGACCCCCATGATCCAGGTGCCGGCACGGAAGTAAGGGCAGGAGGTAATCAGGCCTTCGGGCGGGAGGGGAGTCGACGCTTCCTCAGGTTCAATGTGACCTGAACAGTCTTCCCCTCCCGGAGCACATCGAAGACCACCAGGTCCTCCGGAGGCTCCAGCTCCAGCATGGCCATGAGCTGACCGTTGCTTTCGATGGGCACGCCCTGGTAGGCCACCAGCACATCCCCCAGGCCCAGGATGGCGCCCTGGGGGTCAAGCTTCAGGGGGCGAATGCCCGCCCGGCCCGCGGGGCTGTCCGGGTCCACCAGGGAGACCACCAGGCCCCGCTGGATGCCGAAGCTCTGAAGGGCCACCGCCGCGTTGAGGGTCTCGAAGCCCATGCGCGGCAGCTCCAGGCGGCCCCGGGCGATGAGCTGGGGCACCACCTTGTTGAGGGTGTCCACGGGGATGGCGAAACCCACACCCACGGAGCCCTCCCCTCGGGTGGCCACGATGGCCGTGTTCATGCCGATGAGCCGACCGCCGCTGTCCAGCAGGGGGCCCCCGGAGTTGCCCGGGTTCACCGCAGCATCGGTCTGGATGGCATTGGGGATCTGGTTGCCGTAGCCCGTGTCGATCTTCCGCTGCAGGGCTGAGATCACCCCGCGGCTCAGAGAGTGGTCCAGCCCGAAGGGATTGCCGATGGCCAGCACGGTCTGTCCCTCATACAGCTTGTGGCTGTTGCCCAGGGGCATGGGCCGCATGGCCTCCAGAGGGGCGAAGGCCTGGATCACGGCGATGTCGTAGGCGAAGCTGTAGCCGATGACGCGGCCCTTGTAGGTCTTGCCGTCCGCCAGGGTGATCTCCACCTCTTCCACATCGGCCACCCGCTTACCGCCATCCTCCAGGGTGATGATGTGGTGGTTGGTGACGATGTGGCCCCACTCGTCCCACACGAACCCGGTGCCTGAACCCGCCGGAAGCTTGAGGGGCTCGAGGGTCTTGGTGTCCTGGGCCGGGCTCACGGCCGAGAGGAACACCACGCTCGATTTGGCCTCCTTGAAGCGGCGGATGGTGTTGCGCTCCTCGGCGCTGAGGGGGGCCGCCGGGGCCACGGGGCGAGGTGTGGCGTGCTTCCGGAAGCGCTCGATGGTGGCATCTTCCGTGGGTGGTGCAGGCTTGGCCGCGGTCTGGGCAGCCAAGGGCAGGACCAGCAGGGCGGCAAGGGCGACACGGATCATGGGGGCTCCCGCCTTAGATTATGGGCCGGAGGGCTCCGGTCGGCGACCCGGGTTCCATGGGTTTGGAGCCTTATCCGGAAGAGGTGATGCCATCCCCGGCCGCTGCGCTCTATTCTAAGGGGCCATGGCCTTCCCTGAGCTCGCATCCAGACGCACGCCCCTTGTGCTTGGGGCGGCCCTGATCTTGCTCCTGGTCGGCGCCGTCGCCCTGGCCTGGGGCCTGGGTCGGTTCCGGCGGCCGACGCGCATCCTGCTGGTGACCCAGGCCCTCCCGCAGGGCCAGACTGGCCTGGAACCGTACCAGGAGCGGGCCATCGGAAGCCTGGTCCAGGATGCGCTGGAGGTGGCCGGTGGCCACGCCGTGACCCTGGTGAGTCGCCTGCCTGAGGGCCTCGGCTCCCTGCACGGCCAGTCCAATGTGCTGCTGGTCCTCCTGGAGCCCCGTCGCAGTGGCGAGAGTCTCGGCCTCACCTACCGCTTCGTCCGAGGCGGCGACATCGGCAAGGATGGCGCCCTCGCTTGGACCTCCCGACCCTTGGACCCCACCGCCCCCGGGCAGGCCTTCGAAGCCTTTTTCCGAGGCTTCCCCCTGACCATCAAGGGGACTCCGCCCAATCTGGTTCCGAAGTCTCCTGGGGCGTTCTGGGATGTGATTCGTGCGGGCGCCTGGCGCCTCCAGAACGTTCGCATGGAAGAGGCCCTGGCTCTGGCCGAGCGCACGGTGCGGCAAGAGCCCGACTGCGCCACCGCCTGGATCCTCCTGGGCAACCTCCGGTACCGCTGGATGCTCAACAGCCCGGCGGCGTTCCGCCAGGAGCAGGCCGAGACCGAGGTGCACCTGCAGCGGGGCCTGGCCCTGGTCCCCAGCCATCCGCGCGGGGCCTTCCTGCTCTCCCTGCTCAAGGCCGACAACGGCAACCAGCGCGAGGCCCTCGACCTCCTGATGCAGGCGCGGCGGCGGTAGCCCAACAACCCCACCCTCCTGACCGGCGTGGCCTATGCAGCCCGGGGCGCAGGCCTGCTGCCCCTGGCCCGTAAGGCCATGGACATCCGGGACCACCTTGCCTTTGCGGAGTTCCAGCCCCAGGCACTGGACATCACCTGCCTGTACACCGGGGAGCTGCCACGCTTTGCGGCCAGCCTCCGGGATCAGCCCGGGCATCTGCGGAACACCTCTGGCGTGACCCCGTTCTACCGGGGCTACCTCGCCTTGGTGCAGGGGGACACCACCGAGGCCCGCCAGGAGTTTCACCGGGCCACGGCTTCCATCAACGGCTATCCCAACATCACCCGCCTGAGCCGGATCTTCGAGCTGATCCTCGAGGGCCAGCGCGATGAAGCCTGGCAGCAGCTGCGGGAGTACGACCAGGAGCGCATCGGGATGCGGGAGCCGGACGGCGAGTTCACCATCCGCCTGGCAGAGGCCTACGCCATGCTCGGGGACCGTGCCAGTGCCATGGAGATGGCCACCCGGGCCTTCTCCCGGGGCTTTGGCTGCACGGCCTGGTACGAGCGCAGCCCCATGCTGGAGCCCCTGCGCGGCCTGCCCAAGTGGAAGGCCCTGATCCAGCACCTGAAGGAGCGCCAGTCCCTCATGGAGGACCGCTTCCCGTTGACCCTGCTGGATGAGGGGTAAGTCCTAGATAACCCCGCTTCTGGATGGGGCTAAGGACCGGTAGAATAGGGCCTGCCCAAAGGGGGTCTTTGCCATGACCACTGCGCCCGCATCCGCCACGCTCCAGCAGGAAGGGACCGCACCGCGCCACAAGGTGCGCTTCGTCACGGCCGCCAGCCTCTTCGATGGGCACGACGCCAGCATCAACATCATGCGGCGCATCCTCCAGTCCACGGGCTGCGAGGTCATCCACCTGGGCCACAACAGGGCCGTGCAGGACATCGTGGAGACCGCCCTCCAGGAGGATGCCCAGGGCATCGCCGTGTCCAGCTACCAGGGCGGTCATGTGGAGTACTTCAAGTACATGGTCGACCTGCTGCGGGAGCGCGGCGCCGGCCATGTGCAGATCTTCGGCGGCGGTGGTGGCGTGATCTCCCCCGAAGAAATCGCTGAGCTCGAGGCGTACGGCGTGGCGCGCATCTACAGCCCCGAGGACGGCCGCCGCATGGGCCTCCAGGGCATGATCGATGACATGGTCCGTCGCTGCGACACGGACCCCCGCACCACGACTCCCGCCCATGCCCTGGCGCGGCGCATCACCGAGATCGAGCTGGCTGACGGCCAACCGATCGCCGGCAGTGGGCATTCGATCAAAGGCACGGCCCAGCCCGTGCTCGGCATCACCGGGACCGGTGGCGCCGGCAAGTCCTCCCTCATCGATGAGCTGCTGCGCCGCTTCCTGGTGGACTTCCCGGACAAGCAGGTGGCTGTGCTCAGCGTGGATCCCACCAAGCGCAAGACCGGCGGCGCCCTGCTGGGTGACCGCATCCGCATGAACTCCCTGTACCACCCAGAGCTCCGTGACCGCGTCTTCATGCGCAGCCTGGCCACCCGGAGTGCCGCCCACCGCGCCACCAGCGAGGCCCTCTCCGCCAGCATCGCCGCCGCCCGCGAGGCAGGCTACGACCTGGTCATCGTGGAGACCGCCGGCATCGGCCAGAGCGACAGCGAGATCGCGGACCTGGTGGATCTCTCCATGTATGTGATGACGCCGGAATACGGCGCCGCCAGCCAGCTTGAGAAGATCGACATGCTGGACTTCGCCGATCTGGTGGTGCTGAACAAAGCCGACAAGCGCGGCGCCGAGGATGCGCTGCGGGATGTGCGCAAGCAGGTCCAGCGGGCGCGCAAGGCCTTCGACTTCCCCCTCGAGGAGATGCCGGTCTTCGCCACCTGCGCCAGCCAGTTCAACGACCCCGCCACCGACTGGCTCTTCGTGAACCTGGTGCGCCTGCTGTCGGATCGCACCGGCGCTGCCTGGGTCCCCCAGCTGGCCGCTGCACCCACCCCCCCGAAGCAGGCCGCCATCATCCCGCCCGCCCGGGTGCGCTACCTGGCGGAGATCGCCGACACGGTGCAGAGCTACAAGGCCTGGGCCGGTCGCCAGGCCGACACCGCCGAGGCGGCCCACGCCCTCTGGACCAGCCTGCAGGTGCTGGGCGACAAGGTGCCGCCCGCTGGAACCTTCTATGACGTGGCCCACCTCACCGAGCGCGGCGAAGGCGACCAGGGCCTGGCCCTGCTGGTGCTGCGCCAGCGCTACCAGGAACACCTGGGTGAGCTGCACGCCGAGAGCCGCCGCCTGATCCACGACTGGGCCGGGGTGAAGCGCTGCTACACCGAGCCCGAGAACATCTACGTGGTTCGGGGCAAGGAGATCCGCACCGCCAACTACACCGTGTCCCTGAGCGGCTCCATGATTCCCAAGGTGGCCCTGCCCTCCTTCACAGGCTGGTCGGACCTGCTGCGCTGGCAGCTGCTGGAGAACCTGCCGGGCCGCTTCCCCTACACCGGTGGCGTCTTCGAGTACAAGCGTGCCGGCGAGGATCCCACCCGCATGTTCGCCGGTGAGGGCACCCCCGAGCGCACCAACAAGCGCTTCCACTTCGTCAGCAAGGGCCAGCCCGCCGTGCGCCTCAGCACAGCCTTCGACAGCGTGACCCTCTACGGCGAGGACCCTCATGTGCGCCCCGACATCTTCGGGAAGATCGGCAACAGCGGCGTGTCCGTATGCACCGTGGACGATGCCAAGAAGCTCTACTCCGGCTTCGACCTCCTCTGCCCCACCACCAGCGTCAGCATGACCATCAACGGCCCCGCGCCCACCATGCTGGCCTTCTTCCTCAATGCCGCCATGGACCAGAAGGCCGAGCAGTGGCTGCGGGCGCACGGTCAGCTTGAGGCCGCCGTGGCCCGGGTGGATGCGGACTGCGCCGCTCTGGGCGTACCCCGGCCCCGCTACGAAGGCGGCCTGCCCGAGGGCAACGACGGCCTGGGCCTCGCCCTACTGGGGGCCTCCGCCGCCGAGGTGCTGCCCCCGGACGTCTACGCCAAGGTACGGGCCGAGGCCCTGCAGACCGTGCGCGGCACCGTGCAGGCCGACATCCTCAAGGAGGACCAGGCCCAGAACACCTGCATCTTCAGCGCGGAGTTCAGCCTCAAGGTCATGGGTGACATCCAGCAGACCTTCATCCAGGAGAAGGTCCGCAACTTCTACTCCGTGAGCATCAGCGGCTACCACATCGCCGAGGCCGGGGCGAACCCCATCAGTCAGCTGGCCTTCACCCTGGCCAACGGCTTCACCTTCGTGGAGTACTACCTCTCCCGGGGCATGCACATCGACGACTTCGCCCCGAACCTCTCCTTCTTCTTCAGCAACGGCCTCGACGCCGAGTACAGCGTCATCGGCCGGGTGGCGCGGCGCATCTGGGCCGTGGCCATGAAGGAGCGCTATGGGGCCAATGACCGCAGCCAGAAGCTCAAGTACCACATCCAGACCTCGGGCCGCTCCCTGCATGCCCAGGAGATCGACTTCAACGACATCCGCACCACCCTCCAGGCCCTCTACGCCATCTACGACAACTGCAACAGCCTGCACACCAACGCCTACGATGAGGCCATCACCACCCCCACCGAGGCCAGCGTCCGCCGGGCCATCGCCATCCAGCTCATCATCAACCGGGAGCTGGGCGGGGCCAAGAACGAGAACCCCCTGCAGGGTGCCTACCTGATTGAGCAGATGACGGAGCTGGTGGAGGAGGCCGTGCTGGCCGAGTTCCGCCGCATCGCGGACCGGGGCGGCGTGCTGGGTGCCATGGAGACCATGTACCAGCGCGGCAAGATCCAGGAAGAGTCCATGCACTACGAGCACCTCAAGCACAGCGGGGAGCTGCCCATCGTGGGCGTGAACACCTTCCTGAACCCCGATCCCCCGCCCGCCGGGAAGCCCGAGCTGATCCGCAGCACCGAGGCGGAGAAGCAGCAGCAGATCGATAACCTGGCCGCCTTCCACGCCCGCAATGCCCACCGCTCCCCGGCTGCCCTGGCGCGCCTCAAGGACGTGGCGCAGGGCGGCGGCAACCTCTTCGAGGAGCTGCTGGACGCCGCCAAAGTCTGCAGCCTCGGCCAGATCAGCCAGGCCCTCTACGAAGTGGGTGGGCAGTACCGGAGAAACATGTAAGCAGTGGCCTTGCTTTGCTAAATTAAACAGGCAAGGATCTCCACGAAGGACACGAAGAACGGCCTTAAAGGGACACGAAGATAGAGCCATCGCGCCGACAGGGCCTCCGGGCCTTCGGCCCCCGGTCGCATATGCGACCGGCCAAGAGGGCGGCGGCTGGAACGGCTTTTTGGGGCCGCAGCCAGCCGCCGCCCTCTTGGGGATGCCCGCGGTGGGTCAGGGTTCATTCGTGTGCTCCCTGCGCCCGCAGGGCGCCTTCGTGTCCTTCGTGGAGCGCCTTTTAGTGGAAGCGAGCCGATAACCACGGTGAGTTTTGCCACGCGGCTTGGTTAAGCGGCGCTGGCGTATCATGGTCCTTCCATGTTTCGACCCGCCCTGACCCTTGCCCTCGCTGCCCTGGCCCTCTCGGCTGGGACGCCGAGGTCTGCCGGGAAGCCTGGCACCACCTACCTCTACACCTACTACGACAAGCAGGGTGGGCTCATCATCAACAACCTGCCGCCCAGCTACATGAAGGGGCAGGGCCTGACCCTCAAGAGCGTGGGTGTGGGCAAGGTGCGGCTGGCGGTGACCGTCACCGAGATGGCTCGGGCCCTGAAGAGCCCAGAGCTCATCGCCATGGTGGATGAGATCGCCCAGGCGGAGGGCGTGGACAATCACCTCGCCCGGGCGGTGATCCAGGCCGAGAGTGCCTTCAACTACCGGGCCCGCTCCCGGTCCGGGGCCCTGGGTCTCATGCAGCTCATGCCCTCCACCGCCGAGCGCTTCGGGGTCCTCGACCCCTTCGATCCCCGGCAGAACATCACGGGCGGCGTGAAGTACCTGAAGTGGCTCAACGGCTATTACGAGGGGGATCTCACCAAGGTGGTGGCCGCCTACAACGCTGGCGAGGGTGCAGTGAATCGCTACAAGGGGATCCCGCCCTTTCGGGAGACCCGGGCCTACGTACCCCGGGTCCTGGATCTCTACCGGCGCCGGGCCGTACAGCCGGATCCCAAGCTGGCGGGCAGCATGATCGCCCTCCAGAAGGGGCGGGGCGGCTTCAAGGTTGAGGAGCAGCGCACCGTGCCCGAGCCCTCCCCGCAGGAGCAGGCCGCCAACCGCATCTACCAGTGGACCGACGCCAACGGCCGCCTCCAGATCAGCGACCAGCCCCCGCCCAAAGGCACCCCCGGCGTGAAGCCCTTCGGGGCGCCCTGAGCCATCAGCCCCGCTTGAGCTCCGCGAGGTAGGCCTCCAGGGCTGCCAGGGAATCCCGGTAGCAGGCCTCCAGGCGCTCCGGTAACTCGGCGGCGGGGACGGCACTGAGGCCCAGGGCCTCCAGATCCGCCGCCAGGAACCTGAGGGCCCGGGCGCCCAGGGCACCGGCGCCGCCCTTCAAGGCATGGGCCGCGCGGGACAGGGCCTCGATGTCCCCGGCGGCGGCGGCGGCCAGGATGTCCTGGATCCGGTGGGGCGTGTCATCCCGAAAGATGTCGACCATCTCCGCAAGCAGCCCATAACCGCCGTCGTCCAGCTCCACCAGGTTGTGGAGGGTCGCGGCGTCGAGAAGATCGGAGGCTGTCATGACTGGCTCCCTGGCCCCATGCTGGGGTATGCATTCCCATTCGTCCAACGGGAAGCACGAGGCTGGCACCCATGAACTCGGAAACTCCGATGGCCCCCGCTGATGCGGCCCTTTCCATACTCTTCAGAAAGCTCCATCCCCACCTTGAGGATGCGGCCCATGCCCTGGCCTCCGGCGCTGTGCGCCGGGACTTGGAGCGGCTGCACCTGAAGCTCCTCGCCGCCCGCCTGAAGACCGTGGAGGTGCTGGAGGCGGAAGCCGCCGCCCTGCCCGAAGGGGCGCCTCTGGCGGAGGTGCTGGAGACCCTGGCAGCCAACCTGACGCCGGTGGGAGAGAGCTACCGGCAGAGCCTCATCCTCACCCAGCTCTGCCTGGAAGAAGCGCCGGCGGACCTGTTGCCCCATGTGGCCCCCGGTGGCGTGGCTGCTTCCACCTGGGGATCCCGCATGACGCGCTTCCTGGCCCAGCTGGAGAACCCTCTGCTGCAGGCCCGGAACCGCTGGGAAACGGTGGAAGAGGACATCGGCGAGACCGAAGAGGGCTAAGCATCCAGGTGCGTGCTGAAGGTCCATCCCACCACCCCGAATGAAGGTCCCGCCCCGGGAATATTTGATGCCCCCGAGGTCAATTAGGATTATATTGCCTGGATCCTACTAGAATCACATTACCTTTCGCCATCACCCGGAGCCCTGCCCCGCCAGGAACCCACCCCTCCCCCCGAGGAGCCTTCATGCGCACCTTCCTGCTTGCCGCCATTGCTAGCACCCTGCTCTTGGGGCAGGGGGTGGTCCAGTACGCACCCAAGGTGGATCCCAACCTGCCCCCCTATGCGTCCACCCAGACGCTCGATGCCACCATCGAGTGCGTCGGTTCCGACTCCCTGACCGATGTGTGGGAGGAGTGGAAGCTCGGCTTCCTGGCGCTCCAGCCCAAGGCCCGCTTCAAGGTCACCCAGACCCTGTCCACCATCTCTGTGAAGGCCCTGATGGATGGCGCGGTCCAGCTGATCCACCTTCCGCGGGAGCTCTCGCCGGCCGAGCACCAGGCCTTCGAGAAGAAGTTCGGCTATCCCCCGACCAAGTTGGTGGTCTGCTTCGATGCGTTCATCGTGTTCGTGAACAAGGGCAACCCCATCCGGGACATCGGCATGGATCAGCTGGATGCGGTGTACTCCACCACCCACAACGCTGGGTTCCGCAAGGGCCTGCCCGTTGAGACCTGGGGGGAACTGGGTGTGCGCGGCGACTACGCTGCCCGCCCCATCCACCCCTACATGCGCGCCGAGGGCACCGCCGCCCGGGGCACCATCCGGGACCTCGTGCTGCTCAAGGGGACCTTCTCCCCCTCGGTGCGGGACACCCTGGACTGGCCCGGCATCGCCGAGGGGGTGATGACGGACGCCTCCGGCATCGGCATCGCCACCCTCTCCAACTGGCTCATCCACAACAAGGTGCTGGCGGTGGCGCCGCTGCAGACCAAGGATCCGGTGCCGCCCAACCAGGAGAACGTCGTGTCGGGCCGCTATCCCCTCGCCCGGACCTACTACTTCTACCTCAACCGGGCACCCGGAACGGCCCTGCCGACGCCCCTCTACGAGTTCCTGACCTTCGTGTTCTCCAAGGAGGGGCAGACGGCCGTCACCCAGGCCTCCATCTTCCCCCTGCCGGCCGACATCGCCCAGATGTACCGCAAGCGCCTGCGGAGCAACTGAGCTGGCTAGACCTCGGCGATCAGCTCGATCTCGACGTTGGCGCCCCGGGGCAGGGCCGCCACCTGCACGGTGCTGCGGGCGGGCTTGGCCTCACCCAGGACCCGGGCGTAGACAGCGTTGAAGGCGGCGAAGTCACCCAGGTCCGTGAGGAAGACGGTGGTCTTCACCACCCGGTCCCAGCTGGTGCTGGCGGCGGCGAGTACTGCCGAGAGGTTCTTCAGGACCTGCTCGGTCTGCGCCTCGATGCTACCCGTGACCATTTCCATGGTCTCGGGCACCAGGGGGATCTGGCCGGCGGTGAAGAGGTGGTTCCCGGAGATCTGGGCCTGGGTGTAGGGACCAATGGCGGCGGGGGCGTCGGGCGTGGAAATGGTGCGCATGGGGACTCCTGGGAAGGACTAGGTGTTGGCTTTCTTGCCCCAGCGCCGCTTCTTGTGGCGCCAGTTGCGGCCGGGCCTGGGGGCAGGCTGGAGGGGGGTGTCGAAGGGCGAGGCCAGCTGTTCGGTCTCGTCCCCTTCGCCGTCGTCGAGGCGGCCAGGGCCATCCTCGATCTGCTGCTGCGCCCACTGGGCGGTGCGGTGCATGAGGGCGGCCAGGCAGAGGCTGGTCTCGATGCGGGCATAGGGCAGGGGGCCGAGCTGGGTGAACACGGAGGGGTCCGGCGGGATCACGCGGGGAATGCCGATCTCAGGCAGGGGCATGGGCAGGGCGTCGTAGGCCTCCTCCGGGAGGCTGCGCCAGCGCTCCACCGGGGCTTGCTCACGGCGGAGGAGGTCGGCCACGGTGAGCCGCTTCTTGGGGGGCCGGCCGCGCTTCTTGGGGGCGGCCACGGCCGCTGCGTCGAGGGCGGACTGCAGGGACTGCAGCACCTCCTCCCGGCTCTTGCCGCGCAGGTCAAAGAGCAGCCAGGGATCGCGGTCCAGGGCTTCCGCCATCACGTAGCACACGGCGGCCACATGCTTGCAGGGGTTGGCCCAGTCCGGGCAGTCGCAGTGGGTCTGCAGCTCCTTGGGGACGCGAGGATAGAGGCTGGCACCGGCTTCCCGGAAGGTCTCATCGAGCCCCTGCGGCATCTCGCCCGCCAGCAGGGAGGCCACGAAGCGGCTCTCCAGGGCGATGCGGTCCAGGGCTTTGTCCCACTGGGCAGCGGTGAGGGCTGGCAGCCCCAGAGTCACGTTGTAGGTCTTGCGGCCGTGGACGCGGGCCTGGATCTCGCCGGGCTGGACGCCGAAGTGCGAGACATGGCCGTCCTCGGCGTATTTCTTCCCGCGGGGGAGGCGGTTCTCGTAGTCGTCCCCCAGCTTCTCCAGGCCCTGGATCCAGAGCCGGCCCCACCAGGTGGTGCCGAAGCGATCGGCGTGGCTCATCATGGGCCCACCTCCTTCGGGGTGCGGCGGGTGGCTCCTGTGGGGGCCTCCTCGGGGGGGCCTTCATCCGGGTCCAGCAGCTCGGCGTCCGGGTCCAGCGCCACCAGCTGGCGGAGGGCGTCGTCGTCGAGCTCTGCGAGCCAGCCATCGCCAGAGCCCACCACGCGATCGGCGAGGTCCCGCTTGGACTCCAGCAGGGCGTCGATCTTCTCTTCGAGGGTGCCGATGGTGACGAGCTTATGGACCTGCACATTCTTGGTCTGGCCAATGCGGTAGGTGCGGTCCGTGGCCTGGTCCTCCACGGCGGGGTTCCACCAGCGGTCGAAGTGGAAGACATGGGTGGCGGCGGTGAGGTTCAGACCCACGCCGCCCGCCTTGAGGCTCAGCAGCAGCACCGGCGAGGCATCCGGATCCTCCTGGAAGGTGCGGACCATCTCATCCCGGCCTTCCCGGCTGGTGCCGCCGTGGAGGAAGGGGGGTTCGAAGCCCAGCGCCTCCTGAAGGTGCACCTGCAGGCGGTCGCCCATCTCCTTGTACTGGGTGAACACGAGGGCGCGTTCGCCAGCCTCCACGACCTCCTCGAGCATCTCCGTGAGGCGGTCCAGCTTGCCACTGCGGCCACGGTAGGGCCCCTGGGCCTTGAGGAACTGGCTCGGGTGGTTGCAGATCTGCTTGAGGTGGGTGAGGAGGGTCAGGATGCGGCCGTGGCGCGCAATGCCGGTGGCGGAACCCAGGTCCGCTTCCATCTTCTCGACGCGGGCCTGGTAGAGCTGGGCCTGCTCGCGGCTGAGGGTGGTGAAGACCTTCATCTCGTGCTTCTCCGGCAGGTCCTGGATGATGGCCTTGTCGCTCTTGAGGCGGCGCAGGATGAAGGGTCCGATACGCTTCCGCAGCTCCGTGGCGGCGTCGGGATCGCGGTACTTCTCGATGGGTGCAGCGAAGCGCTCCTTGAACTGGGTCTCGGTGCCGAGGTAGCCCGGCAGGGCGGCGCTCATGATGGCCCACAGCTCGGTGAGGCGGTTCTCGA
>CAIRQL010000184.1 GCA_903880675.1 uncultured Holophagaceae bacterium
CAGATTTGTGCAAAATGGAATCACACCTAAAGCCAATGGCAGTGCGGATCTCCTACGCTTTTCCGCTATAAACTTCGGTCAGGTCGGCCACCAGGCGCTTCAACCGGTTGTTCTCGTCTCGAAGCTGCCTCAGTTCCCGCAGCTCGGAGACCCCAAGCCCCCCGTAGGCGGCTTTCCAGCGGTAGAAGGTCTGCTCGCTTACTCCGAGCTGAAGTTCCATATGAATTTCATGGATAGACGCAGTGGTGGTCTTGGTTTGAAGTGATTTTAGCCTGCATGATGTAGACAGAAAAAGGCCTTGACTGATGGGTGCAATGGTCTATATTTGTGGCCATGAGCCTGTCAGACCTCTCTGTCCATGTCGCCACGATCACCAAGAAAGTCGGTGATAAGGTCTACCGTTCCCACCTTCTACGTCATTCCTTCCGCGAGGAAGGGCGGGTTCTGAACCGCACGGTGGCGAACCTCTCCATGCTTCCTGATGCTGCTGTGGAGGCGCTGCGCCTGGCGTTAAGGGGCGAGGTGCTGGCGCCCGTCGCCGAGCAGATTGAGCTGGCGGAGGTGCGCCCTCACGGCCATGTAGCAGCGGTGGTGGGGACGATGAGGGAGTTGGGGTTCGATAGGATCTTTGCCACGCGTAGGAGCCGGGAGAAGGACCTGGCGATGACGCTGGTGGCGGGACGGGTATTGCACGCTGGGAGCAAGCTGTCGTTATCGGGGTTGCTGGCGGAAGGCACCAGGTCCTCTACCCTGGGCCAGGTGTTGGGTGTGGAAGGGGCAGACGAGAATGAGTTGTATGGGGCCATGGACTGGCTGGTTGAGCGCCAGGGGAAGATTGAGGATGCTCTCGCCAAGAAGCATCTGACGAATGGCTGCCTGGTGCTGTATGACGTGTCGTCCTCGTACATGGAGGGGAAGCACTGCCCCCTGGCGAGGTTCGGCTATTCGCGGGATCACCGCCGCGACCGCATGCAGATCACCTACGGACTGCTCTGCAATGCCGATGGCTGCCCTGTGGCCGTGGAGGTATTCGAGGGCAACACCAATGACCATCAGACGGTGGCCAACCAGGTTCAGAAGCTGAAGGGCCGGTTCGGGCTGAAGCATGTGGTGCTCGTGGGAGACCGGGGCATGGTTTCAGAGACAACCATCCGGGAGGAGTTGGAGCCCCTGGGGTTGGACTGGGTAACGGCCTTGAAAGAGGCAAGTGTTCGGAAGCTGGCCGAGGCCCGGGTGATCACGCCGAGTTTGTTCGATACGGAGCGCATGGCGGAGATTCAGCACCCGAATTTCCCTGGGGAGCGCCTAATCGCCTGCTTCAACCCTTACACCAAGGAACGCAGCGTGAAGCGCCGGGAGGATCTGCTCCAGACCACGGAGCGGCATCTGCAAAAGGTGCAGGAAGCGACCCAGCGGAAGGCCAAGCCCCTGCAGGGTGCAGGTGATATCGGCATGGCAGCGGGGAAGGCGCTAGCCAGGACAGGGATGGGGAAGTATTTCCGTATCCTGATTCAGGCGGGCGGGCTGAGTTGGTGTCGCCGCCCCGGGGTGATCGCCCAGGAGGCAGCGCTGGATGGGATCTATGTCATCCGCACGAAAGTACCGGCCGAGCAAATGAACGCAGAGCAGACCAAGGCCGCCTACCAGTCGCTGTCCAAGGTGGAGCGGGCGTTCCGCAGCCTCAAGGACATGGATCTGCAGATCCGCCCCATCCATCACCGGTTGGAGAACAGGGTGAGGGCCCACGTATTCCTCTGCATGCTGGCCTATCACGTGGAGTGGCACCTGCGTCGAGCCTGGGAGCCACTGCTCTGGGCGGAGAAGGAGCCAAAGCCCCATGCGGGAAAGAAGGCCACGGGGTTGAACGAGGGCGGGATGAGGGTGATGCGCTACCGCGACCTCATGCGCGAGCTCGCCGCCTATACCCGCAACACCCTGCGCTTCAACCAAGCCGAGAAGGCCACGCTGACCCTGTACCCAACGCCCAGCCCACTCCAGCAGAAAGCCTTCGACCTGCTCCACCTTAAGCCGGCCATGTAGTCAGAATCCAAGCACCCCAACTCCCCGCAAACCCAAGCAGGGACTGGGAATTCTCGCTGGATTCATATGGAACTTCAGTCCGAGCTCCCGGGAGAGGGCATCGAGTTCCTCGCCACGCAGGAGCCGGAGGACTGC
>CAIRQL010000185.1 GCA_903880675.1 uncultured Holophagaceae bacterium
GAAGTAGCCATCGGCATCCTTCACGGCCACATCACCCACGGTGTAGAAGCCGGGGATCTCCTTCCAGTACTCCTCGTAGCGCTTGTGGTCGTTCCAGACGGTGCGCAGCATGTAGGGCAGCGGGTGCTTGATGACCAGGAGACCGCCCTGACCGTCGGGGACCGGGGAGCCATCGTGGTTCACCACGGCCATCTGGGCGCCGGGCATGGGCTTGCCGGCCTTGCCCGGGCGGGCCTCGAAGGTGGGCAGCGTGCCGATGACGGGACCGGCGATCTCGGTCTGCCACCAGTTGTCCACCACCTGGCCGTTGCCCTGGCCCACGAGGTGCTTCTGGGCCCAGCGATGGGCTTCGGGGTTGAGCGGCTCACCGGCGCAGGCCATGAGGCGCAGCTTGCTGAGGTCGTACTTGCCAGGCGCCTCGGCTCCATGGCTCATCCACATGCGGACAGCGGTGGGGGCGGTGAACATCACGTTGACGCCGAAGCGCTCGCAGATCTCCCAGGTCACCTCGGCGCTCGGGTAGTCCGGGGCGCCCTCGCGGCACAACACCGTGGCGCCGATGCTGAGGGGGCCGTAGACGATGAAGCTGTGGCCCACCACCCAGCCGATATCCGAGGTGCTCCAGTAGATGTCGCGCTCCTGGATCTGGTAGAAGGCCTTGCTCAGGTAGTTCACACCTACCATGTAGCCGCCGGTGGTGTGGACCACGCCCTTGGGCTTCCCAGTGGTGCCGCTGGTGTAGAGGATGAACAGCGGGTGCTCGGCATCCACCATCTCGGGATCACAGTGAATCTCCCGCCCCTGCTGGATGTCGTAGAAGTCCTTCTCGCGCTCACTGGCGAAGGTGACGGGTTCGTCGCCGGGCCGGGAGCCTCGGCGGTGGACGATGACATGGTCCACGGAGACCAGGTCGCGGACGGCCTCGTCCACGATGGGCTTCAGGGCGATGGCCTTGCCACGGCGGTAGGTGAAGTCGGAGCAGACCACGACCTTGGCGCCGGCGTCCTCGATGCGGGTGCGGAGGGCCAGGGCGCCCATGCCGGCATAGACCACGCTGTGGATGGCGCCAATGCGGGCGCAGGCCAGCATGGAGATGATGCCTTCGGGCGTGAGCGGCATGTACAGGATGACGCGATCACCCTTGTTCACACCCAGCCGCTTGAGGGTGTTGGCGAAGCGGTTCATTTCCCGGTAGAGGCGGTTGTAGGTGTAGGAGCGCTCGTCGCCGTCCTCACCCACCCACAGCAGGGCGGCCTTGTTGCGCCGGTCACTGTGCACATGGCGGTCGATGCAGTTGACAGTGGCATTCAGCTTGCCGCCAACGAACCAGGCATGGTTCGGGGCATTGAACTGGAGGGTCTCGGTCCAGGGCTCGTGCCAGTCCAGGGCCTTGGCTTTCTCTGCCCAGAAGGCGGCGGGATCTTCCAGCGCCAGCGCGGACTCCACTTCGTAGTTGATGGCCGCCTGCTTGGCCAGCCAGCCCCGCATGGGGATGGCCGCCTCGCCCTTCTGCAGGGCATCGATGGTGGCCTTTTGGGTAATGCTGATTTCCACGTCGCTCATGGCGCACTCCGGGCAGGGGGTGGATGGAAGTAACTTGGGGGGTTAGGGATGAAAGTTAGCACAGAAGGAGACCCCCGGGAGGCACGGA
>CAIRQL010000186.1 GCA_903880675.1 uncultured Holophagaceae bacterium
AAGACCAAATAGGCCGACGCACCGCGCAAGCGGCGAGGGTTGACCCGACCGAGTCGGCGGGTAGGTCGCACGAGGTGGCTGGTGACAGTCATCCCAGAGGAATGACGCCCCGCGACAGAACCCGGCTTACCGATCCACCGCAGCCTCCGAAAGGGGGCTGTGTCAATGCTGTCCGGGGGTTCCGCGCTTCGCGCACACCCCCGGGCCCCCGCGCTCGAGTTGGGCAAAGCCCTCCGCTCGCTTTACTCCCCGGGGCGGATGATCGGAGCCCGAGTCTGGCCCATAGTGGAGGCATGCGCCGCCCTTCGCCCCAGACTTCTGCCTTGCTGGTGACGGCCCTGGCCTTCCATGTGGACACGCTCCTGTACTACCTGCTGGTGCCCCTGCTGCCTCGGTACGCGCGGGAACTGAGCCTCAACCCCATGGAAGTGGGAGTCCTCTTCGGCAGCTACGCAGTGGGCCTCCTGCTGGCCACCTTCCCTGTGGCCGTGCTGACGGACCGGTATGGCCGACGGGCGCCCATGCTGTGGGGACTGGCGGGGCTGGCTGCGACCACCCTGGTCTTCGCCTTCTCTCGGAATTTCGGCCTTCTGGTGGCGGCTCGCTTTCTCCAGGGGGTGGCCGGCTCGGCGACCTGGCTCCCCGGGATGGCCCTCCTGGCAGAGCACTTCCCGGCGGAGTCCCGCGGCAAGGCCATGGGCACCGCCTTTGCCGCCGCCAACATGGGTGTGCTCATCGGCCCCCCAGTCTCGGGCTTCCTGGACCAGCATGTCGGGCCAGCCTCTCCCTTCGTGTTGGGTGCCTGCCTGGTGGCCCTGGACGCCGCTGGTCGGATCTTCCTGTTGCCGGGGGCCGAGCCTGAGCGGGGGCCGCGCCTACCCTTCCGGCAGCTGTTCGCCAACCCCGTGATTCGGTTGTTTGCCGGGGCCATGGCCCTGGGGTCCGGGCTCTGGGCCTTGCTCGAATCCACCCTCCCCCTGGACCTCGACCGCCGCCTGGGCCTGGGTCCGGCGGCCATCGGGATCTGCTTCGCTTTTGCGGCCCTGGCCCATGCCATCACCTCCCCGCTGATGGGTCGGCTGTCAGACCGCATTGGGCGGGTGCGGGTGCTGCGTATGGGACTGATCCTGGTGGTGGTGCTGCTCCCCGTCCCGGCCCTGTTGCCCCGGCCCTGGCTGGTGGTCCTGGCGATGGTGGGCCTCGGCAGTGCGACCAGCTTCATCATGAGCCCCTCCAGCCCCGCCCTGGCCGATCAGGTGGAGCGCCTCGGCAGCCAGAGCTTCGGCTCGGCCTTCTCCATCCTGAACCTGGCCTACTCGGTGGGGATGATGGTGGGTCCCCTGCTTGGTGGGGCCCTGGTCCAGGCCGTGGGCCTGCCCCTGGGCCTGGGGCTCTGCGGTCTGGGGTACGGGGCCTACCTGCTGGCGGCCCGGGGGGTCAAGGTTTGAGCGCCCGGTAGATCCAGCGCTCTGCGGTTTCCAGCCAGGGGCCACCATCCAGGCTGCCAAAGGTCGTCACCGGGCCGAAGCCGGCGCGGGCCAGGGCGGTGCGGACTTCCCCGTCGGACGGAATCCAGATGTCGTGCCGGAAGGACTCCCCCTGGCAGCGGCGGTCCGTAATGATGCGGCGGCCATCGGGACTCCAGGAGACCCGCTCCATGTAGTCCCCGTTTTCGAAGCGCAGCCAGCGGCCCTCGATGGGGGCCGTGTCCGCCCGGAGGCTGGTGCGCCCCACCAGGTCCAGGAGCAGGACCCCGCCGGGGCGCAGCACTCGGGCGAACTCCTGCAGCTGACGGAGGTTCTCCTCATGGGTGGCGAAGTAGCCCCAGCTGGTGAAGGCGCAGAACACACCCTCCGCACAGCCGTCCCGGAAGGGCAGGCGGCGCAGGTCGAGGCGGGCCAGGGGTGCCGGCTGTTCCTGCTGGTGGCGGGCCAGGTTCAGGGGGCTGAGGTCGCCGCCCACCACCCGGAGGCCCCGGTCCCGCAGGAAGGGGTGGAGACGGCCCCAGCCACAGGGCAGGTCGAGGACCAGGCTGCCGGGGGGCAGGCCCAGCAGCTGGGCCAGGGCAGGGCCCTCCAGGGCCGCATCCTCGGCCTTGTCGGCGTAGATATCGAAGTAGGCGGGACGGTCAAAGTCCCAGGCAAACCAGTCCATGGCCCGAGTGTGGCAGAGGCCGGGCGCTGGCTTAGGCCTCGTCGGTCTCGGCCTTCACCAGGATGGCGGGGGGGAGGGAGGCGCCGTCGTCCGCAGGGCCGGTCCAGAGGTAGCGCGTGCCACGCTTCTGGCCGATCTTCCCCACGAGGCTCGCCTCTTCCAGCTCCGTGAACATCCGGCGCAGGGTGGCAGGGGCCCAGTCGCAGTCCTTGAGGCCCAGGGACTCCTGGGCTTCGAAGCTGTTGAGGGAGCCCCGCTGGCGGAGCGCACCCATGAGGTCCTGCTTGATGCCCTCGAGCTCCGCCTGGGTCCGGCGGGCCTTGATCTTGTAGGAGGGGCTGGCTTCCGCCTCGGCAGGGGCCGGGGCAGCAGCGGCCGCAGGGGCGGACTTGGCGGGGGCCGGCGCGGCGGCTTCGGCCTGGGTCTGGAACAGGTGCTGGTCCAGGTACATGTCGCCACGCTCAGGGTGGAACAGCACCACCACAGAACTGGCCAGCACGCCTTCCTGGCTCAGGGCCTGGAGGATCTTGTTGCCGATTCGGACTTTTTGATCGGAATTCAAGCGGGGGGATTCAATGGTGACGATGGCCATGGGTTCTCCAATTCATTTATGGGACTACGTATTATCTATTGAGATTGTATAGATGTAAAGTAGACTTTTTCCTAAGCCCCCTTCCACCCCCTTCCTGAGGGATACATGCGCAAACCGAAGGCCGATCGACCAGAGGAACAGCAGCGTTTTGAGAGTTTTCTACGCTCCCGGCAGCTGAAATTGACGGGGGAGCGGCTGGATCTGGTGGCGGAGGTCTTCGGGCAGTCCCACCACTTCGACGCCGATCAGCTCCACATGGCACTGAAGCAGAAGGGGAAGGCCATCAGCCGGGCCACGGTCTACCGGACCCTGGACCTCCTGGTGCAATGTGGTCTCGTTCGCAAGAGCAGCTTCGGGGACCACCACGCCCACTATGAGGCGGCCCAGAAGGACGAACACCACGATCACCTGATCTGCCTCAACTGCGACGCCATCATCGAGTACTTCCGGGCGGATCTGGAGGCCCTCCAGGACCAGATCTGCAAGGAGCACGACTTCCAACCCATGCACCACAGCCACCAGATCTTCGGCCTGTGTCGGGCCTGCCAAGGCAAGACCACCGACGGCCCCACGCTGGCCCACCGGATGAGTCAGCTGAATACTTAGGCCTTTGGCTGATAGCCAATGCCTGGGGTAGTCTTGGCCATGGCTAAACTCTCCCTGCAGGACCTCCAGCGCCTTCCCAAGACCGATCTGCATGTCCACCTGGATGGCAGCCTCCGCATCCCGACCATCCTTCAGTTAGCGGAGGAGCAGAAGGTCAAGCTGCCCGCCGACTCCATCGAGGGCCTCCGCCCCTTCGTGGAAGTGGGCGACGACTGCAAGTCCCTCGTGGATTACCTTCGGGCCTTCGACGTCACCCTTTCCGTGATGCAGACCTACGACAGCCTGGTCCGCACGGCCTTCGAGCTGGCCGAGGATGCGGCCCTGGAGAATGTACGGTACATGGAGGTCCGCTACAGCCCCATCCTCCACCAGAACCGGGGCCTCACCCTGCATGCCATCGTTCAGGCCGTGCTGGAGGGCCTGGCTCGCGCCGAGCGGAAGTACAACATCAAGACCGGCGTCATCCTCTGCGGCATGCGGCACATCTCTCCGGACATCTCGCTGCGGCTGGCGGACCTGACGGTGGCCTTCAAGAACAAGGGCGTGGTGGGCTTCGATCTGGCCGGGGCCGAGGAAAACTTCCCCGCCAAGCGCCACAAGGACGCCTTCGGCCGCGTGCTCCAGAACAACATCAACTGCACCCTCCACGCCGGTGAGGCCTACGGGCCGGAGAGCATCCACCAGGCCATTCACCTCTGCGGGGCCCACCGCATCGGGCATGGCGTGCGACTCATCGAAGACGGGGACCTGCTGAACTACGTGAACGACCACCGGATCCCCCTGGAGTGCTGTCCCTCCAGCAACCTGCAGACCAAGGCTGTGAAGAAGATGGCCGATCACCCCATCCGCCTCTTCTACGACCTGGGGCTGCGGGTCACGGTGAACACCGATAATCGAATGGTCACCAACACCTCCGTCAGCCAGGAGCTCCTGGTCATCCACGAGGAGCTGGGCTTCAACCTCGAGGAGATCAAGGAGCTCGTCATCATGGGCTTCAAGAGTGCCTTCCTGCCCTATGCCCTCAAGCGGGCCCTGCTGGCAGAGGTCGTCCACGAGCTGAAGGCCTTCCAGCCCACCAGCCTGGAGAGCCGGCGGGAACAGCTCTGATCCCGTCCCCCGGGGTCTGATATCCTGACTGGAGAGGTCAGGATTATGCTGGATCGCCTTGCGGATTTCCTGGGTAACCACACCCGTCTGTTGCTTGCCACCCATGAAAACCCTGATGGGGATGGGGTGGGGGCAGCGGTGGCCCTGGCGGCCCACCTCAAGGCCCAGGGCAAGGCGGCTCGCATTGTGGTGACCCCCGGGTTGCCGGAGAACCTGCGCTTTCTGGACCCCGAAGGCTGGGTGGAAGCCTACGATCCGGCGGGGACCCACCAGGGCCTGGCGGCCTGGCCCGATGCTTGGCTGCTCATCGACGCCTCGGAACCTCATCGCATGGGCCCCCTCCATGGAGCCTTCCAGGCCACGGGGGCCCGCCGGGCCTGCCTGGACCACCACCTCAAGGATGGCCCCAAGGGCTTCGACGAGGAGTTCCGGGACCCCACAGCCAGTGCCAGTGCCCAGCTGGTCTACGACCTTCTGCGTCCCCGCCTGGGGGGCTCCCTGCCACCCGTGGTGGTCCAGGCCCTCTATGCCGGCATCGTGAGCGACACGGGCAACTTCCGGCACTCCAACAGCACCCCCGCCGTCCACCAGGCCGCCGCCGACCTCATTGCCCAAGGGGCTCAGTCGGCCCGCACTTACAACGCCCTCTACCAGACCGCCACCCCCGCCAAGCTCCGCCTCTTCGGGGAGGCCATCCGCGGCTTGCAGCTGCGGGAAGAAGGGCGCTTCGCCTATGTGGCGGTGTCCCGGGCCGATCTGGCCGCTTGCGGGGCCACCCCCGAGGACCTGGATGACCTGGTGGAGGAACCCCGGCGTCTGCAGGGTGTCGAGGTGGCCGCCCTCTTCTCGGAAACGCCGGACGGCCGCGCCAAGGTGAGCCTCCGCTCCCGGGAGCGGGTGGATGTGAATGCGGTGTGCCGACTCTTCGGCGGGGGTGGCCACCGGCTGGCCTCCGGCGCCAAGGTGGACCTGCCCTTGGCGGACTTCGTGGCCCAGGTGGAGGCGGCGGTGGTGGACCGCATGCGCCAGGACCTGGCCTGAAAGCCGTCGTACCGGGGTGCTAGTCTGGGGGGTGGCTCCATTTTCCCTTCGGGCGGCATCCAAGCTCTGAACGCCCTTCTCCGGATCCCCCATGGCCCCCAAAGATCCCAGCAGCGCCCCCAAGCTTGAGCTCTTCTGCAAGCTCCAGGCTGATAAAGTCCCCTTCATCGCCAAGGCCAACGTTCCTTCCACCTTCGGGAAGTTCGTGGTCTATGGCTTCCTGGAGCACGCCACCGGCAAGGAGCACCTGGCCATCGTGGCCGGCGAGATCGACGCCCGCCGCCGCATTGCCGTCCGCATCCACTCCGAGTGCTGGACCGGGGATGTGCTGGGCAGCCTCAAGTGCGACTGCCGCGAACAGCTGGAGGAAGCCCTCCGGCATGTGGCGGAGCACGGGGGCATGGTGCTCTACCTGCGCCAGGAGGGCCGGGGCATCGGCCTCCTGAACAAGCTCAAGGCCTATGCCCTGCAAGAGCAGGGCCTGGACACCGTGGAAGCGAACCACTCCCTGGGCTTCCCGGATGACCTGCGCACCTACGACTGCGCCGTGGAGATGCTCAAGTTCTTCGGCATCACCAAGGTTAAGCTGCTGACCAACAACCCCCGGAAAATCGGGGCTCTGGTATCCGCCGGCATCGAAGTCGAGCGCGAGCGGCACCAGCTGGCCGCCAACCCCCACAACCTGCGCTACCTCAAGACCAAGGCCCGGAAGAGCGGCCACATGCTGGACTTCGAGGAAGAAGCGCTCTAGCTCATGCCTGTACCTGTTTCCGATCAAACCATCTACGACATCTCCCACGTCATTCAGCTTGCGGTGGCGCCGGTCTTTCTGTTGACGTCCATCGGCACCATCCTTGGCGTGCTGTCGGCCCGCATGGCGCGCATCGTGGACCGGGCGCGGGTCCTCATGGACCGCCTGGAGACGGCCCCTGCGGAGCGGGTTCCGCCCATCCGCGAGGAGATGCACACCCTGGCCAAGCGACGGCACTTCGTGAACCTGGCCATCACCTTCGGCACCACCGCCGCCCTCCTGGTCTGCGTCAGCATCGCGGTCGTGTTTCTGGGGGCCATGCTGAAGGCCAATGTGACCACCGCGGTGGCCTCGCTGTTCATCCTCGCCATGGGCGCCTTTGTGGCGGCCCTGGTCTTCTTCCTCCGCGAAGTCCT
>CAIRQL010000187.1 GCA_903880675.1 uncultured Holophagaceae bacterium
AGAGCTCCTCCCTCGGCTCCGTCTGCGGGCGCGTCTGCCCCCAGGAGAAGCAGTGCGAGATCAAGTGCGTCATCGGCATCAAGGGCCAGCCGGTCTCCATCGGCCGCCTGGAGCGCTTCGCGGCGGACTCCATGTTGGGCTCCACCGAGCTGCCCCCCATCGATCCCCCCACCGGCAAGAAGGTGGCGGTCATCGGCGCCGGTCCTGCGGGCCTCACTGTGGCCGGCGAGCTGGTCAAGAAGGGCCACAGCATCACCGTCTATGACGCCTTCCACAAGCCCGGCGGCGTGATGCTCTACGGCATCCCCGAGTTCCGCCTGCCCAACAAGATCGTGGACCAGGAAGTGGACACCCTCCGCCGCCTGGGGGTGAACTTCGTCATGAACACCCTGGTGGGCCGCAGCATGACCCTCGAGGACCTCCGCAAGGAGAACGACGCCATCTTCATGGGTACCGGCGCCGGCCTGCCCAAGATGACCGGCATCCCGGGCGAAGAGTTCAAGGGCGTCTACACCGCCAACGAGTTCCTCACCCGCATCAACCTCATGCGCGCCGACCTCTTCCCTGCCTACACCACCCCGGTGACCGTCGGGAAGAACGTGATCATCGTCGGCGCTGGCAACACCGCCATGGACGCCGCCCGCGCCGCCCGCCGCATGGGCGCCGAGCATGTGACCATCGTCTACCGGCGCACCATCAAGGAGTCCACCGCCCGCGCCGAGGAACTCGAGCACGCGCACGAGGAGGGGGTCGAGTTCAAGTTCCTCACCACCCCCGTGCAGCTCCACGGCAACGAGAAGGGTTGGATGACCCACGCCGAGTGCGCCGTGATGGTGCTAGGCGAGCCCGGTCCCGACGGCCGCCGCAGCCCCAAGATGACTGACGAACGCATCATGATCCCCTGCGAGACCCTCGTGGTGGCTCTGGGCTTCGATGTGAACCCCCTCATCGCCATGACCGACAAGGGCCTCAAAACCCTCAAGGGCGGGGTGGTGGTGGTGGACGAGGAAACCGGCGAGACCACCATTCCCGGGGTCTATGCCGGAGGCGACGTCATCACCGGTGGCGCCACCGTCATCCTGGCCATGGGCCAGGGTCGCCGCGCGGCTGCGGCCATCCAGAAGCGCCTCATGGGCGAGGCCGTGTCCGCATCTTGACAACAGTAATGTATCGAACTTGACCTATTCATCATGTATCATGAGCGGGTCGGATACCTGTCCTGATACCTAAACCCCGGGTCCGCCTGAAAAGCCCGGAAGGAGTGCACCATGAGCAAGCGCGTCGTGAAGACCCTGGATGGCAACGAGGCCACCGCCTCGGTGGCCCATCGCCTCAGCGAGGTCATCGCCATCTATCCCATCACGCCCTCCTCCAACATGGGCGAGTGGGCCGATGAGTGGAGCTCCCAGGGGAAGATGAACGTCTGGAAGACCATCCCCTCGGTCATCGAGATGCAGTCCGAGGGCGGCGCCGCTGGCGCGGTTCACGGCGCCCTCCAGGCCGGCAGCCTCACCACGACCTTCACGGCGTCCCAGGGCCTGCTCCTGATGATCCCGAACATGTACAAGATCGCCGGTGAGCTGACGCCCTTCTGCATGCACGTCAGTGCCCGCACCCTGGCCACCCACGCCCTGAGCATCTTCGGCGACCACTCGGACGTGATGTCCTGCCGCATGACCGGCTTCGCCATGCTGAGCTCCGAGAGCGTGCAGCAGGCCCATGACTTCGCCGCCATCTGCCACGCCGCCACCCTGAAGGCCCGCATCCCCTTCCTGCACTTCTTCGACGGCTTCCGCACCAGCCACGAGGTCGCCAAGATCGAGATCCTCACCGACGAGGACCTCCGCCACATGGTGCCCGACGAGCTCGTCGCCCAGTTCCGCACCCTGGCCCTGACCCCCGACGCCCCGGTCATTCGCGGCACGGCCCAGAACCCGGACACCTTCTTCCAGGCCCGCGAGGCCTGCAACGCCTACTACGCCGCCTGCCCCGCCATCGTGCAGCAGGAGATGGACCGCTTCGGCGCCCTCACCGGCCGCAACTACCGCCTCTACGACTACTACGGGCACCCCGAGGCCGAGCGCGTGGTCATCATCATGGGCTCCGGCTGCGACACCACCCACGAGTACGTCGAGCACGCCCTCAAGCAGGGCGAGAAGGTCGGCGTCCTGAAGGTCCGCCTGTTCAGGCCCTTCGCCATCCCCGAGTTCGTCCGCGCCCTGCCCGCCTCCGTCAAGAAGCTGGCCGTGCTGGACCGCTGCAAGGAGCCGGGTGCCCCCGCCGAGCCCATGCACCTGGAAGTCATCGCCGCCCTGCACGAGGGCCGGGAGCAGGGCTACACCACCCTCAACCCGAAGATCGTGGGCGGCCGCTACGGCCTCTCCTCCAAGGAGTTCACCCCGGCCATGGTCAAGGCC
>CAIRQL010000188.1 GCA_903880675.1 uncultured Holophagaceae bacterium
AGGCGAAATAACGGCTCATCTGGGTAGCCTCTAGAAAAGAACAGCCAACCGCAGAGAACGCAGAGAAAGACTGGGTGAAGTGGGCGTCTGGGCGAGAGGGCCAGAACAACTGCCTTTGCCGGGGATCAAAGGGATAAACGGGGATAAGGCTGGCTTGGGTAGGGCCGCACCGGCGCAGGCGGGCCCATGTAGAGAGTGGGTCGGCGCGTAATCTGTGGAATCTGTGCAATCTGTGGAGCAGCCCTTTTTGTTTGAGCTACCCCGATTACGCAGTACCGATCAACGTGTTTATATTCATGCTTTTATCGGTGTTAATCGGTGTTCATCGGTGGCTGATTTGCTTTTAGCTTTTGGCTGTGTTTAACAGCCTTCCTCGGTGGCTCGTTTTTGCCTTTTGCTTCCTACCTCAGCGCCCGCCCCACCTGCAACAGGCGACAGACCCGGGCAGCCGCAGCTTCCAGCAGGGCTTCACCCTGGGCCATGCAGTCGTCGAGCGGCATGGGATGGGGCACGATGCTGGCGAGGGCGTCGATGCCGTGGGCCAGCACCTCGTCGGCGCCCACCCCCAGGCCGCCCGAGAGGCAGACCACGGGCACGCCGTGGCGCTTGGCCACCGCCGCCACGCCCACCGGGGCCTTGCCCATGGCCGTCTGGAAGTCCGTGCGGCCTTCGCCCGTGATGACCAGGTCCGCGCCTTGGACCAGAGCATCGAAGCCCGTGGTCTCCAGCACGATGGCCACGCCGGGGCGAAGGCTGGCGGGCGTGAAGAAGAGCAGCCCAGCCCCCAGGCCTCCGGCGGCCCCGGCTCCGGGCTGCAGGGCCATGTCGCGGCCCGTGGCAGTAGCGGCCACCGCAGCGAACACGCCCAGCGCCGCATCCAGCTCCGTCACCATCTCCGGGGTGGCGCCCTTCTGGGGGCCATAGACCGCCGAAGCACCGCGGGGCCCGCAGAGGGGATTGTCCACATCGCAGGCCACCAGCAGATGAATCTCAGCCAACCGGGGGTCGAGGCCGCTCAGGTCGATGCGAGCCAGGCGGGCGAGAGCCGCGCCGCCCTCAGGCAGGTCGGCCCCCTGGGCATCCAGGAAGCGCACGCCCAGGGCCCGGGCCATGCCCGTGCCGCCATCGTTGGTGGCGCTGCCGCCGATGCCGATGACGATCCTGCGCAGACCCGCATCCAGGGCCGCCTTCATCAGCTGGCCCGTGCCGAAGGTGCTGGTGATGCAGGGGTCGCGCTGTTCCCTGGGGATCAAGGGCAGGCCTGAGGCCGAGGCCATCTCCAGGAAGGCGGTGGCCCCGTCGCCGGAGATGCCCCAGTGGGCGCGCACGGGAGCGCCCAGGGGGCCCCGGACCTCGCTGTGCATCAGCTTGCCGCCCGTGGCCGCCACCAGGGCCTCCACGGTGCCCTCGCCGCCGTCGGCGATGGGCACCTTGAGGACCTGGGCTGCGGGGAACACGGCGTGGATGCCGCGCTCCATGGCCTCGGCCACACCCAGGGCGGACACGCTGCCCTTGAAGGAATCCGGAGCAACGATGATGCGCATAGCAAGGCTCCTTGGCCGCAGACTGGCCCCTATTTGGTCTTCACCGGGTCGGCGGGACGCTTGGGCAGGGCCATGGGCGTCTCGGCCAGGCGCTTAAGGACCTCCTGGACCCCACGCTCGAGCTGCAGATCCCGCCCCGCGAGCAGGGAGATCGGGTCGTCCTCAACCTCGATGTCGGGGGTCACGCCCTTGCCTTCGATGATCCACTCGCCCGTGGGTCCGTTGGTGCCGGACTGGGGCACGAAGACGCTGCCGCCGTCGATGAGGGGCGAGTTGCCGCCACCCACCACGCCGCCCCAGGTCCGCTTGCCGATGAGGGGGCCGAGGCCCGCAGCGCGGAAGTAGTAGGGGAAGATGTCGCCATCACTGGCGCTGGTCTCGCTGGTGAGCGCCACCAGGTGGCCGTGGAAGACCGTGGACGGATAGGTGGAGGGCTGGTCGCCCGTGTGCCCGAAGCGGGTGCCCAGCAGCTTCTTCCCGAGGCGCTCCAGGATCATCTGGCTGATGTTGCCTCCACCGTTGGCGCGGACGTCCACGATGAGGCCCTCCTTGCGGATCTGGGGGTAGTACCACTTGATGAACTCGTAGAGGCCGGGGGCCCCCATGTCCGGCACGTGCAGGTAGCCGACCTTCCCGCCGCTGAGGCGGTCCACCGACTCCTTGGAGCGCAGCACGAAGTCCAGGTAGCGCAGGCTGGCGTCGCTGTCGATGGGCCGGTAGGTGGCCTGGCGGGCGCCCTCCGCTACGGGCTTGTCGTTGAGGGTGAGGGTCACGGTGTAGGACTTGTTGCGGAGCCGCTCGTAGGGGTTGTCCGTGGCTTTCAGGTCCACCCCGTCGATGGCCAGGATATAGTCCCCTTCCCGGGCATCCACGCCCACTTCCGTGAGGGGGCTGCGGTACTTCGCCTCCTCGTTGTGGCCGCGGTAGATCTTCGCCAAGCGGTAGCGGCCTGCGGTGGCATCCAGCTCGATGCGGCCCCCGGGCAGGGCCACCTTGGCGCGCTCCGGCAGGTAGGCGTCGCCGCCCTCGGTGTAGGTGTGGCCGATGTTGAGCTCGGAGATGAGCTCCGTGAGGACGTAGGTCAGGTCGGAGCGGTGAGTGACGTGCTGGAGCCAGGGGCGGTACTGCTCCCGCAGGGCCTTCCAGTCATAGCCGTGCATGTTCTTCACGTAGAAGAAGTCGCGGAAGCGCCGCCAGGCCTCGTCATAGACCTCGCGCCACTCCTCGGCGGGGATGCGGTCCACGTAGAGGTCCTTGGTGGACACGGTCTTCTTGTCGGCGCCCTTGGGTTTGGCCTCGATCAGCTGATAGCCCCCAGCGGGGCCCTGCCCGGCCCGGGCCAGGATCTTCGTGCCGTCCTGGCTGAGGGTCCAGCCCTGGACCTCTGCCAGCACCTCGGACTCCTGGCGCTTCTTCAGGTCGAACATCCAGAGTCCGTTGCCTCCGCCTCTTCGGCCCGTGGCCTCGCCGTTCACGCTGGGTGCGCTCTTGGTGTAGAGGAGGAAGCCCTTGATGGCCTCCAGGGAGCTCAGGTTGTCAGCGGGCACGGGCACGCGGGTGCCCCGCTGCTCGAAGCCGTCATAGTCGATGCGCACCGCCACGGGGCCGCGGGCCTCGGGCTTCTTCTCGCCATCGTCCTTCTTCTCGGCAGCCTGGCCGACTTCGTCACTCTCCTGGGGGAAGGGATGGGCCACATCCTTCCGCAGGGCGTAGGCGATGATGTCGAGGTTGCGGTTCCCAGCGTAGTCGAACTCCAGGTTGCTCATCTGCGGGGCGTAGTCGCGGCGCGAGAGGGCGTAGAGGTACTTCCCCTCAGGATCCCAGGCGGGATCCATGACCGGGAAGAGGTCCCCCGTGAGCCGGTGCAGCTTCTGGTCCGCCAGGCCCCACACATGGAGGCTGCGCATGCCGTTGGGGTTGCTTAGGGAGAAGGCCAGGTGCTGGCCATCAGGAGACCAGGCCAGGTCCGAGACGCGGCCGTTGGTGTCCCGCACGGCCTTCACCAGGGTGCGATCCGCCACAGTCAGCACATAGATCTGGCCGTTCTTGTCGGTGAAGGCCAGGTGCTTGCCACCGGGCGCCCACAGAGGGGCGTTCAGCTGCACCGCCAACCCAGAGGTGAGGGCCTCGGGCCGGCCCTTGCCGTCCTGGGCCACGAGATAGACCTGATCCTCGCCCGACAGGTCCGAGATGAAAGCGATCTTCTTGCCGTCCGGAGACCAGCGGGCGTGCTTGTCATGGGCGCCAGAGCTGTTGGTGAGGTTGCGCACGGGGCCCTTCTCGACGGGCACCGTGAACACATCGCCCCGGGCCACGAAGAGGGCCCGCTCACCCTTGGGGGACAGGGCGAAGCCTTCGATGTTGCGCTCCGCACTGATGCGCGAGGGCCGCGAGGCCCCGCCGTCCGTGGGCACCGTGATGGACAGGCCCTGATCGCCGCCGTCCTTCACGTTGAAAATGCGCAGTTCGCCGTTGAGCTCATAGACGATGCGGGAGGCATGGTCGCTGGAGGGCCAGCGCACGTCCCAGGTCTTCTGGAAGGTCAGCTGCTTGACCGCGTCCGTCGCCGGATCCACGGTGTACAGGTTGAGGGTGCCATCCCGGTCCGAGGCGAAGCACACCTGGTCGCCGATCCACATGGGATCCCGCTCCGTGCGGGGGCTGGAAGCAATCTTTTTCTGGGCGTTGGTGGCGAGGTCAAAGACGTAGAGTTCCTGGGCCCAGCCGCCCTCGTAGCGCTTCCAGTGGCGGAAGTCGCGGAACATGGGCGCGTAGACGATGCGCTTGCCATCGGGAGAGAAGGAGCCGGGCCCGGCGGTGGGCATGGGCAGCTTCTTCGGCAGACCGCCGGCCAGACCCACGGTGTAGAGGGCGGTGCGGCTCAGCACGCCATCCGCATCGGCGGCGGCGCGGAACAGCACGCTGGTGCCGTCGGGGGCCCAGCCCACCACCTGGTGGTCGTAGCCACCCCGGGGCGGCAGGGGGCCCGCGGCGGGGTCGAAGGTGAGCTGGCGGGGGATGCCGCCTGTGCTGGGGATCACATAGACCTGCTCATCCCCGTCGTACTGGCCCGTGAAGGCGATCCACTTGCCGTCCGGGCTGAACTTGGCGAAGACCTCCAGGCCCGGATGGGCCGTGAGCCGCGTGGCCAGGCCACCGGAGGTCGAAGCCGTCCACAGATCCCCGCCGTGGGTGAAGACCACGCGGTCCCCTTGAATATCCGGGAAGCGCAGCAGCTTGGTCTGGGCCTGCGCCGAACCGGCTAGGACCAGCGCCAGGGCCAAACCACGGAACATCAGTGCGGAACGGAACATCGGGTCACCTCGTGAGGGAGATCGGCATTGTAATACGATGCAGTCACCCCGGGCGGGATTCTGCAAAGGCTCCATGCGATCATGCGGGCCATGGACGCGCCACTCTCCGTCAAGCGCCTGCTGGAGCAGATCAAGACCCGCATCGAGCCCCCCTTTGCGGCGGCCTGTGTGGTGGGTGAAGTCTCGAACTTCAAGGTCTCGGGGAAACACTGGTATTTCACCTTGAAGGAGGAAGGCGCCGCCCTCGCCTGTGCGGTCTGGGGCAGCCAGCAGCGCTTCCTGCAGCAGCAGCCCGCCGATGGCCAGCGGGTGATCCTCAAGGGCAGCCTGGATTTCTACGTGGCCGGGGGCAGCCTCAAGCTCATCGTCACCCACTGCGAGCCCGCCGGTGCGGGGGACCTGCAGGCTCGCCTGCGGCAGCTGGAAGCAGAGCTCCGGGCCCAGGGATGGTTTGACCGGCCCAAGCGCCCGTTGCCCCCCTTTCCCACACGCCTGGGGGTCGTGGCGGCCCTCGGCGGAGCGGCCCTGCGGGATGTGCTGGAGGTGACGGCCCGCCGGGCCCCCGGCATCCACATCCTCGTGGCCACGGCGGCGGCCCAGGGCGAGCGCTGCGTGCCCGAGACGCTGCTGGCCATCGAAGAGCTCCAGGATCCCCACTGGGGCTGCGATGCCCTCCTGCTGGTGCGGGGCGGCGGCAGCCTCGAAGACCTCTGGGCCTTCAACGACCCGGCCCTGGTGAAGGCCGTGGCCCAGTGCCGCATTCCGGTGATCACCGGCGTGGGGCATGAGATTGACACCACCCTCGTGGACCTGGCGGCGGACCGCCGGGCGGCCACGCCCAGCCAGGCCGCCGAGCTGGCGACACCGGACCGCCAGGCCCTGGCCGCCGACCTGCGCCGCCGGACCGAGACCCTTGCCGACCGCATGCACTGGCGCCTGCAGGGACTGGAGACCACCCTCAACCTCCATGTGGACCAGGGCCTCCTGCGGACCGAACCCCTTGCCGCCGCCGCCCGCCGCCTGGCCTCCCTGGGCCAACGCCTGGCCCTGGCCCATCCCGTCCGGGGCCTGGATGCCGCCGCTGCTCAGGCGGCCCTCCTGCGCCAGCGCCTCCTCCACGCCGGACGCCGGGTGGCCCGGGAGGCCGACCTGCCCCGGGTGGGCGAGGCCCAGCGCCGTCTGGCTCCTGCCGCCCTGCGCACCTTCCAGCGGCTGGAGCAGCGCTTGGCGGTGCTCAGCCAGCGCCTCCAGGGCCTGGATCCCACGGGCCCCCTCCAGCGGGGCTTTGTCCTGGCCCTCGGGGCCGACGGCCGACCTGCAACCCGCTCCGCAGACCTTCCAGCGGGGGCCACCCTCCGCCTGCGCTGGCAGGACGGTGAGCGGAAGGCGACCCTGGACTGACCAGATCTCAGCCTAGGTCTGCACCTGGTCGATAGAGGACTAGGCAGGGCTATGACAAGAATTCTTTTTATACCACTCCGAGTGATGCAGTTTTTGGCGGTTTTTGCGACGGCCATCATTTGCTTGCCTCGCCTTCAGGCCGCACCCCGCCGAATTGTGACTGTCGCCGTCTTTCCCCATGCCCCGGCCTTGTCCATGGGGGAGGATGGGACAGCCCAGGGCTTCTATGCGGACATGCTCCGCGAAGTGGCCACCCGGGAGGACTGGGACCTGCGCTTCGTGCCAGGCACGTTCCAGCAGGGTCTCGACCGCCTTCGGGCCGGTCAGGCGGACCTCCACACCAGCGTCGCCCTGACCCCGGCCCGCAGCCTCTACCTGGACTATGGGAAAGAGTCCTCCTTCACCGTGTGGAGCATCCTCTACGCGCACCCCAAGGCGGGCATCCACACCGTGCTGGATGTGGAGAATCGCCGCATCGGCCTCATGCGCGGGGATGTGAACGGGGACCACTTCCGGGAGCTCTGCGCGAAATTCAATATCCAGCTCACCTACATCGAATACGGCAGCTTCGAGGACGTCCTGCGGGCCGTGGAAGGCGGCCAGGTGGATGGGGGTGTCGCCACCAATGTCTTCGGCTACTCGCAGGAGTCGCGCTTCCAGGTGGAACGGACGCCCATCGTCTTCAGCCCCTTCGACACCTTCTTCGCCACCACCCGGGGCCACAACGCCGAGCTGCTGAAGGCCCTGGACGCCTACCTCGCCGAAGGCAAGCGGACCTCGGATTCCAGCTACCGCCGGGCCCTCGACCGGTGGCTTGCGCCCCAGCTGAAGCAAGGTCTGCCGCGCTGGCTGGTCCCTGCGGGGCTTGGGGGCCTGGCGGCCCTGGCCCTGGCCATCCTCACGGCGCTCGCCTTCCGCCGCCAGGTGGATGCCGCCACCGCTGAGATCCGAGCCCTGAACGTCGGCCTGGAGCGGGAGCTCGTCGAGCGGCGCCGCATGGAGGAGCAGATCCTCCACGTGGCCAGCGGCGTCTCGGGTTCCTGGGGCGAGTCCTTCTTTCCGGACCTGGTGCAGCACCTCGCCCAGGCCATCGGTGCGGACGGCGCCTTCATTGGCGAGACCGTCACCGTGGACGGGGTGAAGCGGATCCACACCCTGGCCGTCTCTCTGGACGGCGCCCCTGTGCCGAACCGGCACTATCCCGTCACCGGCTCTCCCTGTGCGCAGGCCCTGGCCGGAGAGCTCTGCATTGTCCCCAGGGATGCCCAGCAGTGTTATCCGGACTTCGCCATGCTCAAGGAGCTGCAAGCCGAGGCCTACATCGGCTCCCCCCTCCTGGACTCCCAGAACACAGTGAAGGGCATCCTGGTGGTGCTCCACCGGAGCCCCCTCCCTGCCCCAGCGGAGGCCGCCTCCCTGCTGCGGATCTTCTCGACCCGGGCTGCAACAGAGCTGGAACGCCGCAGCAGCGAAGGGGCGCGGCTGCTGCTGGAGCGTCAGATGCAGCACGCCCAGAAGCTGGAAAGCCTCGGCGTGCTGGCGGGTGGCATCGCCCACGACTTCAACAACCTGCTGACCGCCATGCTCGGCCAGATGAATGTCGCCCAGAGCAAGCTACCTAAGGAATCGCCCGCCCTGCCCCACCTGGAGCGCTTGGAGCGCATCATCCACCGGGCTGCGGACCTCACCCGCCAGATGCTGGCGTACTCCGGGAAGGGGCGGTTCGTGGTGCGCTCCTACGACCTCAACCACGTGGCCCGGGAGGTGACCCACCTGCTGGAGGTCTCCATCTCCAAGAAGATCGCCCTGCGCTTTGACCTGGCCAAGGACCTCCCGCAGGTGGAGGCTGATGCGGCGCAGATCCAGCAGGTGATCATGAACCTCGTGACCAATGCTTCCGACGCCATCGGCGACCAGGAGGGCACCATCCGGCTCACCACCAGGAGCCTCCACCTGGACCGCGCCTATCTGGATCAGGTCTTCCAGGGCCAGGACCTCCGGCCCGGCGCCTACGTTTCCCTCGAGGTGAGTGACACCGGGTGCGGCATGAGCAGCAGCGTGCAGAGCCGCATCTTTGAGCCCTTCTTCACCACCAAGGTGACTGGGCGGGGCCTGGGCCTCTCGGCCACCATCGGTATCCTGAAGGGACACCGGGCCGGGATGCGCATCTACAGCGAACCGGGCCGCGGCACCACCTTCAAGCTGTTCTTCCCCACCACGGAGGTGAAGGGCGAGGAACAGTCGGCCTTCCCGACCACCTCCGCCCGGGCGTGCCAGGCAACGGTGCTGCTCGTGGACGACGAGGAGATGATCCGCGAAGCTGCCACGGCGGTCCTGGAGTCGCTGGGGCTGACCGTGGTCACCGCCTGCGATGGCCGGGAGGCGGTGGCGGCGGTGGAGCGCCCAGACCTGCAGATTGACCTGGTCCTGATGGACCTCACCATGCCCCACATGGATGGCAAAGAGGCCTTCCAGATCATCCGCCGCCTCCGGCCCACCCTGCCCGTGATCCTCAGCAGCGGCTACAACGAGCAGGAGTCCATTCAGTCGTTCAGCGGCCGGGGCCTGGACGCCTTCCTCCAGAAGCCCTACACCCTGCGCGCCCTGGAGCAGACCGTGTTCGAGGTGCTGGCCCGCAACAAGGCCTAGACGAGCGGCCACGCCCGGAATTCGGACCACGGTCTGCTCCGGCGGGTCATGGTAAATTTTCGTAGACCCAATACCCAGGTGCCGAATGTCCGAGTCCCTCCAGCCCGGCCCCTCCGACCAGCCCGGGGGTGATGTCCTTCCGGCCCTGACGCCAGTCGGTCGGTTCCGGATCGAAGGTCACCTTGGGCACGGGGGCATGGGCGAGGTCTATCGGGCCTGGGATCCCGTGCTGGAGCGGAGCGTGGCCATCAAGCGGCTGCGCACGGGCAACGAGCAGGACACCGCTGCCCCTGAGCGCTTCCGGCGGGAGGCCCTGGCTCTGGCCCAGCTGAACCACCCCAACGTCTGCCAGGTGCATGACCTGGTCAACGACCCCCTCGGGATCTTCATCGCCATGGAGCTGGTGGAGGGCAGCACCCTCGACCAGGTGGCGCAGGACCTCTCCCTCAAGGAAAAGCTCGTGGTGCTCCAGTCCGTGGCCCAGGCCCTGGAGGCTGCCCACGCCAAGGGGATCGTCCACCGGGACCTGAAGCCCCGGAACGTCATGGTCCACGAGCGCCAGCCCGGTGACCCGCCCCGGGTGAAGGTGGTGGACTTCGGCCTGATGCGGCTCCTCACGCCCAGCGCCCAGCTGGGGCGTCAGCTCACCCCCCCGCCGGTGCCCAACCTCAGCGCCCTGGCCGACCACCCAGGGGACTTCGAGGACACCAGCCAGATGCCCGTTGGCGTCTGGTCGCCCGATAGCTCTGGACCCCACCGGCGCGTGGGTGCCGGGTCCCAGTCCCCCAGCCAGCTCACCCAGAACGGCATGTTCATGGGCAGCCCCAGCTACGCCTCCCCGGAGCAGATCCAGGGCCAGGCCGTGGGGCCCTCCAGTGACGTCTTCTCCATGGGCATCCTGGCCTGGGAGCTGCTGGCGGGCGAGCATCCCTTCCCCGGCGAGGGGCGGAACCGCATGAAGGCCATCGTCCATGGAACCCGGCGGGAGCTGCGGGTGAAGGGCCTGCCCTCGGGCACCGCGGATCTCCTCAAGGCCATGCTGGAGACCCACCCCTTCAAACGCCCCACCGCCGCCAAGGTGGCCGAGACCCTGGCGCAGCTGACCCGGCCCCGCACGGTCCTGAAGTGGACCGCCCTCGCTGTGGTCAGTGCCCTCCTGCTGGCCGGGGGGGTCAACCTCTTCCTAGGCCGGGGCATCATCTCGGATCTGACCCGGCAGCGGCCCGCCCGCTTGGCGGTGCTGCCCTTCAGCAACGAGACCGGCGATCCCCGCCTCGACTCCATCGCCCGACTCATCCTCCCGGAGATGATGGAGTCCGGTCTCCGCGATCAGGCCCGGCTGGCGGTGTTGGACCAGGACCTCTTGGCCCGGACCCGGAAGTCTCTGCGGCTGGGCCTGGACGGCCCCCTGTCTCCCATCGATCAGGGCCGTCTTGCTGCTGCCCTGGGCACCCAGCTGATGCTGCGGGGCAAGCTGCTCCAGGATGCCAAAAAGGCTCTCGTCCTTTCCTACGAACTGATCGATGGCTCAGGTCGGATCCGCCACTCGGGCGAGGCCCAGCAAGCCGGGGACCGGACCGCCATCTCCCTGCCCCTGGCCCGGCAGGCCTGCAACACCCTCCTGAAGGCCATGAACCCCTTCGGCTCCATCCGGACGGCATTGCCGGATGTGCCGGCCTCCGCCCTGGTCGACTACACCCGGGGAACAGAGCTGATGGATCGCGGCAACTTTAAGGAAGCGGCCCCGGCCTTCCTGGCAGCCGCCCTGGCGGCCCCGGACTATGCTGCGGCTGTGCTGGGCTATGCCCGCTGCCTCAGCCGCCTGGCGGATGCGCCGCCGGAACCCGTCTATCACTGGGCCCGCTGGGCGGCCCGGGCCCAGGGCAACCGAATCACCGAGATGAAGGCCCTGCACCACCTCGCCGTGCGCCACGGGGACCGAGGCCAGTGGCAGGCCTCTGCCCAGGCGGGCCGGGAGGCCCTGGAGCTGGCCAAGGCCCTCGGCGAGTCGGCCTTCGAAGCCGGGGTTCATTCCACCCTGGGCGTCAACCTCCAGCGCCAGCACAAGCCCCTGGAAGCCGAGGCCGAGTACCAGCAGGCCCTGCTCCTCTTCCGGACCGTGGGAGATCGCCACAGCGCCACCCGGGCCCTGAACAACCTCGCCGTGCTGGACAAGGAGCGCGGCAACCTGAAGGGAGCGGAGGCCCGCTACCTGGATGCCCTCCAGACCGTCCAGGCCTACGGTGACAAGTGGGGCGAGTGCTTCATCACCAACAACCTGGGCGACCTGGCCCTGGCCCAGGAGGGCGGTCTCGACCGTGCCGAAGCCTTTTTCCACAAGGCCCAGGCCCTTCGAGCGGCCATCGGGGATGAGAATGGTATGGTCTACACCCTCATGGGGCTGGCCACGGTGCAGCAGGCTCGAGGGGACTTCACCCAGGCCGAGGCCCTCCTGGGCCAGTTCCTCGAGCAGGCCCGCAAGACCCGCCTGCGCCCCATGGAGGCGCTCGCCCTCTACAACCTGGGTGAGGTGCACCGCGCCGCCGGTCGCTTCCCCGAGGCCCGGGGCTACTACCAACAGTCCTTGCCCATTCACCAGGAGCTGGACGATGCGGTGATGGAGGCCCACTGCCTGGCCGGCGAAGCCGAGTGCCTTGCCCGGGAAGGTCGCCGGGGCATGGCCGCCACCCTCCTGGAGCGGAGCCGCACCCTGTCCGCCGAGGACACGCCCTACACCCTGCGTGCCCAGGCCTGGGTGGCCCGCAGCGAAGGCCGTACTGACGAGGCCCGCAGCCTGTTCACCCGCGCCCTCAGCGAAGCCCGTATCCACGCTCCCGAGATCCAGAGCGAGCTGAAGGCCGCCCTGCGCTAGGGCATCAGCATTCCACCATTGACGCTGAGCACCTGGCCCGTCACGTAGCCGGCTTCGTCACTGGCCAGGAAGGCCACGGCGCCGGCGATGTCGGCGGGGGTGCCCATGCGGCCCAGGGGGATCTGCTTGGTGAACTCGGCCTTCACCTCGTCCGACAAGCCAGAAGTCATGGCCGTCTCGATGTAGCCCGGTGTGACGGCATTGGCAGTGACGTTGCGGCTGGCCAGCTCCCGGGCCACGGACTTGGTGAGGCCGATGAGGCCGGCCTTGGCGGCCACATAGTTCGACTGGCCCGCATTGCCCATCTGCCCCACCACGGAGGCGATGTTGATGATGCGGCCATAGCGCTGCTTCATCATGGGCTTCGTGGCGGCCTGGATGGCGGTCCAGGCGCCCTTGAGGTTGGTGTCCAGCACGGCGTCCCAGTCCTCTTCCTTCATCTGGATGAGGAGCTTGTCCCGGGTGATGCCGGCGTTGTTCACCAGGATGTGGATGGCGCCGTGGCGCTCCACGGTGGCGGCCACCGCAGCCTTCACCGAGGCCGTGTCCGAGAGGTCTGCCGCGATCACGTCCGCCTTGCCGCCCGCAGCGGTGATGGCATCCGCCACATCCTGCAGCTTGCCCAGGGTCCGCGCTGCACACACCACCGTGGCGCCCTGCGCCCCCAGCAGCTTCGCAATGGCCTCGCCGATGCCCTGACTGGCGCCCGTGACCAGCGCAACCCTGCCATCAAGACGGAACATGGGACCTCCAAGGGGATGAACGAACAGCATACCAAGGGCGGGTGCAGGAACCAGGAAGGCGGGTTGGGCCAAAGAGAAAAAGTGGAACCGCAGAGGACGCAGAGGGCGCAGAGAAAAACAGAAAAAAGTTCTGACGGGGATAAGAGGGATGGACGGCAATACTGTTAGTTTAGGCCTTGACTAATGGCCAGAGTCGCTTACTTTTCAATAGGAGGCGACTGTGGCGAGAACCGAGGCAAAGCTCCCGGAGGGGAGTCGTATCACGGACTACATCAGCCTTGGCGTGGTGGCCA
>CAIRQL010000189.1 GCA_903880675.1 uncultured Holophagaceae bacterium
CCTCCTGGAGGCCCTGCAGCCCCTGCAGGCCCAGGGTGCCGGCGCCCCCATGCGCATCCGCACCGCCCTGGTGACAGCCCGCAGCGCCCCGGCCCACGAGCGGGCCATCCGCACCCTCATGGCCTGGAACATCCAGGTGGATGAGGCCATGTTCCTGGGCGGCCTGGAGAAGGCCGACTTCCTACGCGAGTTCGAGCCCGACTTCTTCTTCGACGACCAGACCGGCTACTGCGACACCGCCGCCAAAGTAGGCCCCACCGGCCACGTCGTGAGTGGCGTAAAAAACGAGGTGGATCAGTCGGCCCGGGGGGATCGGTAGGGCTCGGAACGCTGCGCGTTCCGAGCTAGCAAGAAGCTTCGCCACTAGCGGATTGTCAATTTATCGCCAAAGCCGGGCTGCTCGCAGTCTGGCTTTGGCGTGCGGCGTAGCACCAAAGGTTAGACTTAAACAAACGGAGGACTTATGTCCCGCAGGCTGGTGGAGTGTGTGCCGAACATCTCGGAAGGCCGGGATGGGGCGAAGATCAAGCAGGTGGTGGACGCCATCGCTGCGGTGCCCGGCGTCGAGGTTCTCGATGTGGACCCCGGGGCCGACACCAACCGCACGGTGATCACCTTTGTGGGCGAGCCCGAGGCCGTGCTGGAGGGCGCCTTCCGGTGCATCGCCGAGGCCATCAAGGTCATCGACATGGCCCGGCATCACGGCGCTCATCCCCGCCTGGGGGCCACGGATGTGGTGCCCTTCGTGCCGGTGACCGGGGTCAGCATGGACGACTGCGCCGACCTGGCCCGCCGCCTGGGCCAGCGGGTGGGCGAGGACCTGGGCATCCCGGTGTACCTCTACGAAGCCGCCGCCTCCCGCCCGGAGCGCCGCAACCTGGCCGATGTGCGCCGAGGCGAGTACGAGGGCTTGGCGGAAAAGCTGCAGCACCCGGCCTGGGAGCCGGACTTCGGCCCGGCGGTCTTCCACGCCGGGGCCGGGGCCACCATCATCGGCGCCCGGGAGTTCCTGGTGGCCTACAACGTCACCCTCAACTCCAGCGACAAGGCCCACGCCACAGACATCGCCTTTGAGCTGCGGGAAAAGGGCCGGGTGGCCCGACGCGGCCGTACCCAGCCCTTTTACCAGACGGGCGAGATTCAGCTCTACGCCGAGGGTGCCTTCCCCTGCGGCAACTGTGACTTCACGGGCAGCACCTTCGAAGCGACCGTCGCCCACTGCGCCGAGGCCCATGCCTACGACCTGCGGGCCCTGCTGCGGCTCAATGAGGTGGACCCGGCCGCCCCCGTGGGCCAGAAGGTCCGCCGCGCGGGCCTCTTCGGCCACTGCAAGGCCATCGGGTGGTACGTGGACACCTACCGCCGGGCGCAGATCAGCATCAACCTCACGGACCACCAGCAGACCGCACCCCACACGGTGCTGGAGGCCGCCCGCCGCCTGGCCGCTGACCGCGGCCTGGTGGTCACCGGTAGCGAGATCGTGGGCCTGGTGCCCTTCTCCTGCCTGCGGGAGTCTGGCCGCCACTACCTGCGGGCCATGGGCAAGTCCACGGGGGTACCCGTGCAGGATGTCCTCCAGACGGCAGTGTTCTCCATGGGCCTCGGTGATGTGGCGCCCTTCCACCTGGAGCAGAAGGTCCTCGGTCTGCCCAAGGTCGCTCCCAGCAGCCTGGTGGCCATGCCTGTCCACGCCTTCACGGACGAGGTGAGCCGGGACACCCCGGCCCCCGGGGGTGGTTCCATCGCGGCCCTCGCCGGCAGCCTGGGGGCGGCCCTGGCCAGCATGGTGGCCAACCTGGCTCACGGCGGCCCGGATGCCAAAAAGAACGAAACCCTGGTGGCCCTGGCAGAGCGCGCCCAGGTGCTGAAGGATCGCCTCATGGAGGCCGTGGACGCTGATACCCAGGCCTTCAACGGCTTCATGGCAGCGCGCCGAATGCCGGCGGACACCGCAGATCAGAAGGTCGCCCGCCAGGCCGCCATGCAGGCGGGCCTGAAGGCCGCCATCGAGGTGCCGCTGGTTACGGCCCAGGCCAGCCTGGCGGCCCTGGAGCTGGCCGCCGAGGCCGCCCACCTGGGCAAGGTGGTGAGCATCAGCGATGCGGCCGTGGGGGCCCAGATGGCCTACGCCGGCGTGCGCGGCGGGGTCTGGAATGTGGTCATCAACCTGAAGGACCTCACAGACGCCGAGTATGTGGCCCGCATGGAAGCCGAGACCGAGGACCTGCTGGCCCTCGCCACCGAGCGCCTGGCGGCGGTCACCGCCTTCGTGGACCAGAAGCTGCAGGACCGCATCCAGAAGGCCCGGGGCCAGCGGGACTGAGCTGCTTGCGCAGCGGCAAAGGCCCCTGGTCTCCCCTAAGGGTGCTGCGCTTCACCCTCCCCGATGGTCCGTAGAAAAAGCCTAGACAAACCATTTTTGGGGCCTTCCCAATTCAACGCTGGAAATTGGTGAGCCGAAGGTCATCTGCAGGGGTGGACCCCTTCAGAGGAGCGGCAGGCCATGAACCGCAACAGTCTCGCCTTCAAGTTCATCCTTCCCGTGGCCATCGCCCTCACCGCCCTCCTGGGCGGCGTGATCTGGGGCGTCAGCGCCTACCAGACAGCCCAGACCGAAAAGGCTTTCGAGGAGCTCCTCACGTCCCTGGCGACGGCCTCCCGCTTCATGATCCACAGCGAGGCCGAGGACTTCTGCAAGCGGCGGGGCATGACCTTCCACCGGGTCCTGGAGGGCAGCTTCTCCAAGGAGCCCGCTGCGGAGACCTTCGAACGGTCCAGCCTGTCCTACTTCAAGGAAAACCCGGCCGCCGACACTCGGGTGGGTCGCTTCGACGATGCCCTGGGGAACCCTCGCCTCTACATCCTGAGCCCCGGCCGCCAGCTGGAGGCCTGCGTGAACTGCCACTCCGCCAACGGGATGGAGACCTTCAAGGGACGGAAGAACGGGGACCTGCTGGCCACCTTCGGCGTCTCCGTGTCCATGGCCGAGCTGTACCGCAGCCAGCGCAACCTCAAGGCCTACTCCGTCCTGGGGGGCTTGGCCCTGCTGGCCGTCATCGGGGCCATCGTGATGCGCCAGGTGAAGGTCTCCATGCTGGTGCCCCTGGAGCGCCTGGGGGCCACCATCCGGCAAGTGGCTGGTGGGGACATGACCGCCGCGGCCCCCCTGGAGGGCGGGACCGAGATCAGTCAGCTGGCCGCCACCTTCAACGGCATGGTGGCTGACCTGAACAAAGCCCTTGGGAGCATGCGGCTGGCCGCGGATCGCGTGGCCTCAGGTAGCACGGAGCTGGCCTCCAGCGCCGAGGAGATGAGCCTGACGGTGCAAGAGACAGCCCGGGTGGGCGAGGACCTGAGCAGGTCCGGCGTGGAGGTCCTTAGCGCCCTCCGGGAGTTGGATGCCAACATCGAGTCCGCCGCAGGCCACGCCCGGCAGACCATCCAGCGCACCCAGGAGGCTGTGCAGGATACGGACCGCAGCGCCGAGACGGGCCGGGGCACCGCCCGGGGCATGGAAGGCATCCGGGAAGCCACCACCCGCATCGTCCAGATCGTCAAGGTGATCCAGGACATCGCCCGGCAGACCAATCTGCTGTCGCTCAATGCTGCCATCGAGGCCGCCAGGGCGGGCAGCCTGGGCAAGGGCTTTGCCGTGGTGGCCGATGAGGTCCGCAAGCTGGCGGAGCGCAGCGAGCAGAGCGCCGAGGAAATCGAGGGCACCATCCAGGCCATGGAGCTGGCAGTGACCCAGGGGGCCGGCAGCGTGGATGTGACCCTCCAGAACCTGCTGGCCATCCGGGACCGCATCTCGCAGGTGGCGGGCCAGATCGAAGAGATCGGGACCCTCAGCCAGGGGCAGGCTCGCACCAGCCAGGAGGTGGGCCGCCGCATGGGCGAGACCACCACGCGCCTGGAGCAGAATGCCGCCGCCACCCACGAGCTGGCAGCCACAGTGGTGGAGATCGCCAAGACCTCCGAGGATCTGTCCCAGGTGGCAGAGAACCTGCGCGACACCGTGGAGCGCTTCAAGCTGCGGTGATGGCAGGAGCACCCTCGCGGCCCGCCCATTGCCAGGGATTCCCCCAGAAAAATCTAGCCAATGCGTGATTTGGCCTTTCGCAATTCATCGCCCGGAAGGCCCCGGCCGAAGACTCCCTTCAAGCACCGATCGCAACCCCCAAGGAGCGTGATTTCATGAATCGCAAGGGACTGACTTTCAAGTTCATTCTGCCGGTCGCCCTCGCCTTGACGGCCCTCCTGGGGGCCGTCATCTGGGCCGTGAGCTCCTACCAGACCACCCAGGCCGAAAAGGCCTTCGAGGAGCACCTCACCTCCCTGGCTCTGGCCTCCCGCTTCATGATCCATGCGGAGGCCCGCGAATACTGCACCAGCCGGGGCATGACCTTCCACCGGGTGCGTGAAGGCCAAGCCTCCCCGGACCCGGGCGCTGCAGCCTTCGAGCGGGAGAGCCTGGCCCTCTTCGCCGCCAACCCCGCCACACCGAAGCTCACCCGCCACTTCAAGGATGCCAACGGCGATCCCCGCCTCTACGTGCTCACCCCGGGCCGCCTGAAGGACGTCTGCATCAACTGCCACGGCGCCTTCGGCATGGAGGCCTTCGTGAACCGCAAGGCCGGCGACCTGGTGGCCACCTTCGGGGTCTCGGTATCCACCGCTGAGCTGTACCGCTCCCAGCGCAACCTCCAGATCCTCTCCATCCTGGGAGGGCTCGGCCTCCTGGTGGCCATCGCGGGGATCGTCTTCCACCAGGTGCGCGTCTCCATGCTCAAGCCCCTGGGCAAGCTCTCCGCAGCCATCACTCAGGTGGCCGGTGGCGACATGACCGTCAAGGCACCGGTGGAGAGCGAGGACGAGATCGCCAGCCTGGCGGGCACCTTCAACGGCATGGTGGCCGACCTGAACCAGGCCCTGGGCAGCATGAGCCAGGCCTCCCACCGGGTGGCCTCCGGCAGCACGGAGCTGGCCTCCAGTGCTGAGGAAATGAGCCAGACCGTCCAGGAGACGGCCCGCCTGGGCGAGGAGCTGCGGCAAGCCGGGCGCGAAGTCCTGACGGCCCTGCGCCAGCTGGATACCAACGTGGAGTCCATGGCCACCCACTCACTGCAGACCGAGTCCCGGGCGAAGGAGGCGGTGCTGGACACCGACCGCGGCGCCGAGACGGGCCGGGGCACAGCCCAGGGCATGGTGGCCATCCAGGCGGCCACCTCTCGCATCGTCCAAATCGTCAAGGTGATCCAGGACATCGCCCGCCAGACCAACCTGCTGTCCCTTAATGCCGCCATCGAGGCCGCCAAGGCCGGCACCATGGGCAAGGGCTTCGCCGTGGTGGCCGATGAGGTGCGCAAGCTGGCGGAGCGCAGCGGGCAGAGCGCCAAGGAGATCGAGGAGACCATCCAGGCCATGCAGGACGCCGTCAACGGCGGCTCGGCCAGCGTGGATGTGACCCTGAAGCACCTGGAGGCCATCCGCAGCCGCATCTCGGATGTGAGCGGCAGCATCCAAGAGATCGGCCACCTCAGCCAGGGGCAGGCCCTGACCAGCCAGGAGGTGGGTCGGAAGATGGACCAGACCGCCACCCGCCTGGACCAGAACGCCACCGCCACCCACGAGCTGGCGGCGACCGTGGTGGAGATTGCCAAGACCTCAGAGGACCTGTCCCAAGTGGCCGAGAGCCTTCAGGAGACCGTCCAGCGCTTCAAGCTGAGATAATCCGGGACCCCGCCCCGCAGCGGAAAGGAAAGGCAACATGGGCACGCTCAACTCAGGGACCCTCCACCGGGAGCAGATTGGCGCCGCCGACGCCGGTCGCACCGTGGTTGAGCAGCTGGCCCTGCGGCACGGCCGGGCCTCCCTGGCCGAGTGGGAGGCCCGGGCCGCCGCTGGCGAGATCCTCCTGGACGGCCAGCCCACGGCGGCCCTGGTCCACCTCCGAGCCGGGCAGTGCCTGGCCTGGGCCCGGCCCCCCTGGGTGGAACCTGAGGTGCCCCTGGCCACGGCAGTGCTCTTCGAGGATGGCGAGGCCCTGGCCGTGGCCAAGCCCAGCGGACTCCCCACCCTGCCCGGCGGCGGCCTCTTCCAGGACCACACCCTGCTGGCCCTGGTGCGGCGCCGGGCCCCAGAGGCCAGCCCCATGCACCGCCTGGGGCGGTTCACCTCGGGCCTGGTGCTGTTCGCCACCACGGCCGCGGCCGCCGGGCCCCTGCAGGCCGCCTTTCAGCGAACGGGGACCCAGAAGACCTACCTGGCCCTCTGCCAGGGCCACCCCGCCGAGGACGCCTTCGAGATCGCCGCCCCCATCGGGGAAGTGCCCTACGCGCCCCTGGGTCGCCTCCATGCGGCCTCTCCCACGGGCCGGGCCTCCCTGAGCCGGGTGCGGGTGCTGGAGCGCCGGGAGGGGGCCTCCCTGCTGGAGGTGGAGATCGCCACGGGACGGCCCCACCAGATCCGCATCCACCTGGCCTTCGCTGGCCATCCCCTGGTGGGCGACCCCCTCTACGGCCCCGGTGGCCTGCCCCTGCCTGGCACCTGCGCCCTGCCGGGAGACGGTGGCTACCGCCTCCATGCCTGGAAGCTGGACCTGGACCACCCCACCACCGGCCAGCGCCTGGCCCTCCGCTGCCACCCGCCCCCGCCCCTGCGGCCAGGGGGCGCCGAACGGGCTTAAGTCCCCGCCATGCAAGGTCGGAGGGGGACATTTTGGGACACAGAAATAATTTAATACTGTTGTGTATGAAATCGATATAATACATATGCACCGTGGATTTCAAAGGGACTTCCTTAGATAATCAGGTGCTCTAGGCTCTGCTGATGGAGCAGCCTGAGCGTGGTTTCGGCACCCCAGGGGCGATGCGCCCGGGGTGAGTCCGGATCGCCGCAGGGAGCCCTGCACTGTCTCCGGTTCCTCCGCCTAGGAGGATGTGCACCTGTTCCACCCACGACGGACTGCGTCATGAACACCCCGCCTGCCCTCCGTCGTGGGATGACCCGCCTGGCCTGGCCCCTTGGGGTGCTGGCCGTCGGTCTGCTGCTCACCCTCGCCGGCTGGAGGACTTACCAGCAGGATCGCCAGCGGGGGCTCGCCGCCGAGTTCACCACCCACAGCCTGGCCGCCACCCGCCTGATCCAGGTCCGCCTGGGGGACTACGAGCAGGCCCTGCTGGGCGTGCGGGGCCTCTTTGCCGCCACTGCTCAGGTGAGCCCAGAGACCTTTGCCGCCTACGTGGCCAACCTCAAGGTGGAAGAGAGCTATCCGGGCATCCAGGGCATCGGCTTCAGTGCCCTCATCCCCGCCAGTGAGAAGGCGCGGCACGAGCGCGAGGTGCGCCGCCAGGGGTTCTCTGAGTATCGGATGCACCCGGAGCGGAATCAGGCCAGCTACAGCTCGATCATCTACCTGGAACCCTTTCGCAACCGGAACCTGCGGGCCTTCGGCTACGACATGCTCACGGAGCCCGTGCGGGCGCAGGCCATGCTCCGTGCCCGGGATGAAGGCCAGACCAGCCTGTCTGGCCGGGTCAGGCTGGTGCAGGAGACTGAAACGGATGTCCAGCCCGGGGTGCTCATGTATGTGCCGGTCTATGCCAGGGGCAGTGCCACCCTCACCCTGGAGGACCGCCGTCGGAACCTCATCGGCTGGGTGTATGCCCCCTTCCGCATGAACGACCTGATGAATGGACTGCTGGGCACCGGGGCCGTGGGTCTGGCCATCACGGTCTACGATGGGGCGGATGGCGGCGCAGCCAACCTCCTGTTTGACCGGGCCTCGAACCAGGCCCACTCCAGCCTGCGCCACCAGCAGGTCCTCTCCTTCGGGGGCCACGCCTGGACGGTGGTGATTCGGCCTGTCCCGACCCCGTTGATCATCCTGAGCCGGAACCTGGGCTGGGCGATCCTCAACTTCGGCGGCCTGGTGAGCCTGCTCTTGGCCGGTGCCGCCCACTTCCTGGGGGAGCAGTTCAGTCGCCTGCGCGCCATGAACGCCTCCCTGGAGCGCAGCGTCGTCGAGCTGGACCAGGCCCGGGAGGGCGCCGTGGAGGCGGAGTTCAAGTACCGCACCCTGTCCAACAGCGGGGAGGCCCTGATCTGGACCTCTGGCCCGGACAAGCTCTGCGACTACTTCAACGAGCCCTGGATGAAGTTCACGGGCCGCACGCTCGAGCAGGAGCTTGGCCATGGCTGGGTGGAGGGGGTCCATCCGGAGGACCTGCAGCGCTGCATGGCCATCTCCACGATGGCCTTCGACCGCCGGGAGCCATTCTCAAGGGACTACCGCCTCCGCACGGCCTCCGGCGAGTACCGCTGGATCGTGGACAAGGGCTCGCCCCGCTTCGACTTCGCCGGGCAATTCCTGGGCTACATCGGGCACTGCCTGGACATTACGCCCCGCATGGAGAATGAGCAGGCCATCAAAAACAGCGAGGAGCGCAACCGCGTGCTGGCCGAGTCCGCACCGGACGCCATCGTCACCTGCAACAGTGC
>CAIRQL010000190.1 GCA_903880675.1 uncultured Holophagaceae bacterium
CCCCCAGCACCGATGCCCTCCTGCCCCAGGCCGAGCGCAACGACGGCAATGACGTCAGCCTGGACCGGGAGAACATCCTGCTGTCCCGCACCCAATCCAGTTACCAGACGGCCTCCACTTTCATGCCAGTCGAGCTTCGGAAGCTCTACGCCACCATCCGAGAAAGCGTTGCACACTAATGAGCATCCCCCAGATTCTCTCCATCGCAGGAACCGGCATGGCCGCCCAGCGGCTGCGGGTTCAGCTCATCGCCTCCAATGTCGCCAACAGCGAGACCACCCGCACCAAGGAAGGGGGCCCCTTCCGCCGCAAGGAGGCCGTGTTCCAGGCCCAGGACCTGGGCTTCCAGGGTGCCCTGGCGGCCGCGGGCGTTCGCGTCGCCAGCATCCGCACCAGCGAAGAGCCCTTCCTGACCCGCTACGAGCCGGGCCACCCGGACGCCGATGCCAGCGGCACGGTGAACTACCCCAACGTCAACCCGGTGGAAGAGATGGTGAACCTCACGGAGGCCAGCCGAGCCTATGAGGCCAATATCGCCGTGTTCCGGGCGGCCAAGGCCATGGGCAGCGCCGCCCTCGAGATCCTCCGGGCCCAGTAATCCCCCCGCTGTCGGAATTTCGACTGGCCGATCCCCCCCTCCCGACCCACCCTGTGACAGTGCTTTCCCCGAGATGACCCCATGGACCCCCTCCTAAACTTCCCCCAGATGCCCCCCATTGGACCCCTGTCGGGACCCTCCAAACCCGGTGCTGGTGCGGGTTCGGCTGGTGGCGAGGGGGGCGTTGCCTTCGGCGATCTGCTGAAGCAGGCCCTCCAGGAAGTGAACCAGGCTTCCACCCAGTCCGAGGAGGAGGCACGGAACTTGATGACAGGTGAGGGTGCAGACATGCACACGGCCATGCTGGCTGTCCAGAAGGCCGATCTAAGTTTCCAGATGATGATGGCCGTTCGATCCAAGTTGATCGATGCCTACCGCGAGGTCATGCGCATGCAGATGTAGCGCTGACCAAGCTTTCGGGCGCGGCCTCACCCCTGACTGAGGAACGCCCATGGCCGGGGAAACCAACCTCGCAGAACAGATCACCAACGCCTTCCGGGGGATGAGTTCCACCCAGAGGGTCATGGTTGCAGCCATTTCCCTGACAGTGCTCCTGGCCCTCGGGGGCCTGGGCATCTGGGCTGGACAAGAGAACAAGGGGGTCCTGGCGGCCAATGTGTCGCCCACGGAGGCCAGCTCCATCGTGTCCCAGCTGGACAAGATGCAGGTCCCCTACGAGCTCAGCTCGGACCAGCGGACCATCCTGGTCCCGGAGAGCCGAGTGGGTGCCCTGCGCCTCAAGTTCGCTGGAGACGGTCTCCTGACGGGCGACAAGCTGGGCTTCGAGAAGCTGGAGAACGCCGGCCTGGGAACCACCGACTTCTCCCAGAAGGTCATCCACCGCCGGGCCATGGAGGCCCAGCTGGCCAAGACCATCATGAGCCTGCAGCAGGTGTCCGAAGCCACGGTCCACATCACCCCGCCCAACGACAGCCCCTTCCTGACGGACAAGGAGGACGCCAAGGCCAGCGTGCTGCTCAAGCTGCGCGGCTCCCGCATCCTGCCTGACGAGAACACCCAGGCCATCGTCAACCTGGTGGCCGCCAGCGTGGAGGGCCTGAAGCCCGACCAGGTGGTGGTCATCGACCAGTACAGCAGAATCCTCAGCCGGACCGGCCGCGACCCCATGGTGGGGGCCAGTGATGCCCAGAAGAAGGTGGCCCGGGAAGAGGAAGACCACCTGGTGCGACGGGTCACTGAGCTCCTGGAGCCGGTGGTGGGCATCGGGAAGGTGCGAGCCACGGCCCACGTGGACCTGGACTTCGACAAGGTGAAGATCAATGAGGAGAAGTACGACCCCCAGGGACAGGTGGAGCGTAGCGTCCAGCAGAAGGACGAGAAGGTCCAGAAGCGGGATGCCGGCGCCGGCGTCCCCGGCACCGCCAGCAATGTGGCTCCGGCCACCGGGGGTGGGTCCGGGTCTGGGCAGGAATCCAGCGACAAGAAGGAGACCACCACCAACTTCGAGATCAGCAAGACCATCCGCGCCATCGATCAGGCCACCGGCGGCATCAAGCGCGTGACCCTGGCCGTGATCGTGGACCACCTCAGCGGCTGGGAGAAGGACGCCAAGGGCGAGCCCGTGCTGAAGCAGACGCCCCGCACCGCCGACGAACTCAAGAAGATCAAGGATCAGGTGGCCACCGCGGTGGGCATCCAGGCGAAGCGCGGCGATGAACTGACCGTTGAGAACATGGCCTTCGCCACCCTGCTGGTCAATCCGAAGGAAGAGGCCGAGGCCAAGAAGCAGTTCTGGGTCGACCTGGTGAAGCAGTTTGCGCCCACCCTGATCTACGCCATCCTCGGCCTGGCGGTGTTCTTCATGGTGTTCGTCCCCATGCTGCGGCGCATGTCCGCCGCCATCAACCGGCCCATGCCCATGCGGGTGGCCAGTGCGGACGGCGGGGACGCAGGCTCCTTTAATCCTGGATCCAGTTCCAACTCCACCCGCAAGCCCGTCCAGGTGAAGTCCATGTCCGAGATCGAGTCGGAGATCGAGGCGGAGCTAAACGCCGATGCGGCCTTTAGCGCACCGGAAGCCCGCCGCCGGGAGCTCATCAAGAAGCGGCTCCAGGAGGGCTCCCACGAAGACCCGGAGACCATTGCCTCACTCGTGAGGTCCTGGCTCCTTGAGGAAGGACGGTAGCCCATGTCAAAGCTGACGGGCATGCAGAAGGCTGCGGTCCTCATGGTCACCCTCGGGGACGAGACCGCTTCCAATATCTTCAAGTACCTGGAGGAGGACGAAATCCAGTCCATCTCCCGGGAGATTGCCATCACCAAGCACGTGCAGCCCGAGGTGGCTGAAGAGGTCATGGAGGAGTTCCACACCATGACCCAGGCCCGCAGCTACATCAGCCAGGGCGGCATTGAGTACGCCAAGAAGCTGCTCATCAAGTCCGTGGGCCCGGAGGTTGCCCGCAAGATCATTGACCGCCTGGTCAAGGCCCTGGAATCCAGCGCCGGCTTCACCAGCCTGGAGCGCGCCAACCCTCAGCAGCTCTCCAAGTTCATCCAGAGTGAGCACCCCCAGACCATCGCCCTGATCCTGGCCCACCTGAACGCCTCCCAGGCAGCAGAGCTGATCTCCAGCCTGCCCGAGGCCCTGCGCAGCGATGTGGCCATGCGCATGGCGAGCCTCCAGGAGATCAGCCCCGAGGTCGTGCGCCGCATCAGCCTCATCCTCGAGCAGAAGCTGGAGGCCCTGGGCTCCTTCGCCACCGAAGCCTACGGCGGTGTCCGGGCCGTGGCAGAGCTGTTCAACCGCATGGACCGCAACACCGGTCGGGCTGTGCTGGAGAAGATTGAGACCGAGAACCCCCAGCTGGCGGCCAGCATCCGCGACCTGATGTTCGTCTTCGACGACATCCTGCTCATCGACGACAACGGCATCGCCGAAATCCTCAAGCGGGCCGACAAGAAGACCCTGACCATCGCCCTCAAGGGCACCAGCGAAGAGCTGCAGAACCAGTTCTACCGCAACATGTCCAGCCGCGCCGTGGAGCTCATGAAGGAGGAGATGGAGTTCATGGGCCCCGTGAAGCTAAAGGATGTGGAGAAGTCCCAGCACGAGGTGGTGGAGATCGTCCGCCAGCTCGAGGAGGAAGGGGTCATCAGCATCGGCGGTGGCGGAGGCGAGGACTATGTCACCTGAGCCGCTGAAGGCCCGTCCATGAGCCGCCGGGGCTTCATCCGGGCGGAGGACCTCCAGGACCGGCGGGTGGAGGCCTTCCCCTATTTCCCTGTGGACGCCAGCCAGACCCGCTTCCCCTACGAAGAGGGGACAGGGTCCGTTGCCTCCGACCTGGGGGATGACACCGCCAGCGTGCCTGTGGAACAGCGCATCGTGGAGCGCCTCCAGGAGGCGGAGCGCCAGGCCCAGGAGATCGCCCGCCAGGCCTTCGAGGAAGGCTTCACCGCTGGCGAGGCCGAGGGCCGGGCCTTCGGCGAGAGCACCTACCGCACCTACATCCAGCGCCTGGAGACCAACCTGACGGAGCTGGCGGCCGTCTCTCTGACCCTGCAAGAGGCCCTGAACGAGGAGCTGATCGCCTTGGCTCTGGCGGTGGGCGAGCACCTGGCCATCCAGCAGATCCAGGCCTCTCCCGAGGCCGTGCTGGCGCTGCTGGAGCGCACCCTGGAAGACCTGCCCTTCCCCCTCCCCCGGGGCCGGCGCGACGGGGAGATGCCCGTGCAGGTCCTCCTCAACCCGGCGGACCTGGAGCAGCTGGGCGACCTCTTCCCCGCCCACCCCGGCCTGACCCTGGTGGCAGACCCGGCCCTGTCCCGGGGCAGCCTCCGGATCGAGGCCCCCCAGGGCATTCTCAACGGCACCCTGGAGCGCCGCCGGGAGCACCTGATGTTGCTCCTCCAGCGCATGGCTGACGAGGACGCCCCGTGAGTCCCCTCCCCACCCCCTCTGCCCTTGCGGCCCGCCTTGGCGGACTGCCGAAGGGGGACTGGATGGGCCGGGTCAGCAAGGTGGTGGGGCTCGTGGTGGAGTCCACGGGACCCGACTGCTCCGTGGGGGAGCAGATGCTCATCCACGCCACGGACAGCCAGGGCCAGCCCCGCTTGGTCCATGCAGAGGTGGTGGGCTTCTCTGGCCAGCGGGTGCTGCTGATGCCCATCGAGGAGACCGAGGGCATCCGCCCTGGCCTGGCGGTGGAAGCCACGGGCCACCAGTCCCAGCTGCCCCTCGCACAGGCCCTTCTGGGCCGGGTCATCGACCCCCTGGGGCGCCCCCTGGACGGTGGGCCACCGGTGGTTCCCACAGACTTCCTGCCCATCCAAGGCCCGCCGCCGAACCCCATGCGCCGCAAGCGCATCGACGGCATCCTGTCCACCGGGGTGCGGGCGATCGACGGCCTGCTCACCCTTGGCAAAGGCCAGCGGGTCGGCATCTTCTCCGGCTCGGGTGTGGGCAAGTCCACCCTCATGGGCATGGTGGCCCGCAACACCTCCGCCGAGGTGAATGTCATCACCCTGGTGGGAGAGCGGGGCCGCGAGCTGCGCGAGTTCATCGAGAACGACCTGGGGCCCGAGGGCCTCCGCCGCAGCGTGGTGGTGGTCTCCACCGGGGACCAGTCGCCCCTGCTCCGCCTGCGCTGCGCCATGGCCGGCACCACCGTGGCCGAGTACTTCATGCGCCAGGGCAAGGATGTCCTGCTCATGATGGACAGCGTGACCCGCTTCGCCATGGCCCAGCGCGAGGTGGGCCTCAGCGCCGGGGAGCCCCCCAGCTCCCGGGGCTACACGCCGTCAGTCTTCGCCCTGCTGCCCCGCCTCATGGAGCGGGCTGGCACCTTCGAGGGCATGGGCTCCATCACCGGCATCTACACGGTGCTGGTGGAGGGGGACGACATGAACGAGCCCATCAGCGATGCCGTCCGCGGCATCCTGGACGGCCACGTGGTGCTGTCCCGGAAGCTGGCCTCCAAGAACCACTTCCCGGCCATCGATGTGCTGCCCAGCCTGTCCCGCCTGTTCAGTGCCCTGGCTCCGCCAGAGCAGAAGCAGCTGGCCAGCAAGATCCGGGACCTCATGGCCACCTACCAGGATGCGGAAGACCTGATCCAGATCGGTGCCTACACCAAGGGCTCCAGTTCAGCCATCGACCAGGCCATCCAGTTCCAGCCCGCCATCCAGTCCTTCCTCCGGCAGGCCACCGCCGAGTCCGCCGACCACCGGCAGGCCATGCTGGGCATGGGCCAGATCTTCGGCATCGACCTCGCACCCTTCATGAAGGCGCCCGCCTGATGGCCGCCCGCTTCCGCTTCCGCCTGGAGCCCCTGCGCAAGCTGCGGGAGGCAGTGGAGCGCGAGGCCGAGCGGGCCCTGGCCCGGGCTCTCCAGGCCGAGCGGGAGGTCCGTCGCCTCATCGATGACCTGGCCCAGCAGCGCAATGCCCTCTTCGAGTCCCGCCGCATGCTCCCAGGCCAGGTGCTGGATCTGGCGATGTGGCGGGCCGGAGGGCGCTACCTCGAGGTCCTGGAGCGCCGCCAGCTCGCGGCCTACGAGGAGCTTCGGATCGCCGCCGCCCAGGTGGTGACCGCCCGGGAGAGCTTGGCCCACGCCCACCGGGATCACCTCATGCTCGTCCGGCTCAAGGAGCGGCGAGCCCTGCTGCACGCCCAGGAGCAGGCCCTCCGGGAAGCCCTCGAAATGGATGAGCTGGCCATCCTCCGGCACCACCGCCCCAGCGCCTAGGAGCTCCCATGAACCCCCGCTACCTCCTCTGGATTTCCGCACCCATGGTGCTCTCCGTCGGCGTGATCTGGCTGTCGGCCCAGGAGCCCAAGGGCGAGACCAAGGGTGCCATTGCCGAGGGCGTGCGGGTCGCAGAGCTGGCTTCCCAGCTCCAGAACCGCGAGAAGGCCCTCACCCAGCGGGAGCTGGACCTCAAGCAGCTGGAGCAGCGCCTGAACACCCTCCAGGCGACCCTGGACCGGGAGCGCACCGAGCTGGCCACCCGGGAGAAGACCGTGCAGGAGGCCCTGAACAAGGTGGAGAACCTCAAGGTTCGGCCCGCCATCGATCCGCAGATCATCCGCACCTACGAAGCCATGGATCCCGCCGCCGGAGCCCAGGCCATGAAGGAACTCGCCGGGCAGAACCAGGAAGTGGCGGTGGCCCTCCTGGCCGGGATGGCCCCCAAGAAGGCCGGCAAGCTCATGGATCAGCTGGCGCCGCTGGATGCCAAGCTGGCGGGCCGCCTCAGCGAGAAGGTCGGCATGTCCCGGCCCAAGGATCCCGCCAGCTGACCCTTTTCTGCCTAACGAAGTCGGCACAATCCTGGCGCAGGGAAACCATCCGGATGAACCGGAGGTGAGGTTTCCATGGCGCCAGCCAGTCCATCTGCCCTGCTGACGGTCTCCGACCGCCCTGTGGTCGAGTGGCTGGAGGCCAAGGGGCCCGAAGTGCCCGGGGGTGAGTTCGCCGGGCTGATGGGGCAGTTGGTCAATCCTACGGCGCCTGTCAAACCGGCTGAGGCCCCGCCCAGCGCCAAGCACCTCCGGAGCAGAGGACCGAAGGCCTCGGTCCAGGAGCCCCAGGCTGAAGCCCGAACCACCGCCCAGACGCTCCCCGAGGGATCCCCACCGCCAGCCCCCGCCCCCGGGATCGCTGCCAGCGGTCCGGCAGCTTGCGCAGCCCCAGCGGCACTGACCCAGGCGGCTGCACCGACGGTGCCGGAGGAGCCTGCGCAGGGTCCTGAGGCCCCGCCCATCCCGCTGGCCACCCCCTCTGCAGCCCCTTCCGCAGCGATGGTGCAGCCGCCGGCAGCCGAGGCCCCAGCGCCGGTCCCCTCAGCGCCACTGCCCCCAGCGCCGGTGGCGCTTCTCCCGCTGGACTTCAGCGCAGTGCTGGTACCAGTCCCTGCGCCGATAGGGCTCCAGCCGACCGGGACCGCTTCGACGGCAGCACCCACGCCGTCCGCCTCCCTTGCGCCCCTTGCTGCCCCCGCCCTTCCGGTCCTGCAGCCCCAGGCGACCGCCCCCAGCGTTCCCCAGGAGCCCCAGGTGGAACGGCTGAGCGCTGCGCCCAAGGAGCCTGCTGGTCCTGAAGCCCCTTTTAGCGCCGGCCCCAGCCACGCCCCAGCCGCACCCTCCCCTGCACCCGCCAGCCTCAAGCAGGCAGCCTCGGCGCCCTTCGGCAGCCAGCCCAATATGCCGGGACCTGTGGCAGGCCCGACGCTCCTCACGCAGCCCCTGGGACCCTCGGCCGATGGTCCGGTCCTCGCCAGCCTGCGCCCCTCCATCCTGCCCAGCGCCCCTGAGCCCCAGGCTCCAGCTGCGGCGGGAACCTTGAACGCACCCACCCTTACCGCCCTCTCAGCAGAAGCAGCCCTGCCCCACCCTCTCCTGCAGTTGCCTGCGACCCTGATTGTCGCCAGCGCAGCGCCGCTGACCACCAGCATCTCAGCCGGGCCGCAGGCCTGGAGTGAGCCTTCAGCTGGGAGTCCGGTCGCCCTTCGTACCGGGTCTCAGGCGCTCCTGCAGGCTCAGGCAGCACCTGCGCCGGCTCTGCCCATCCCGAGCCTCCTGCCCACCGCAGTCCCAGCCCCAGCAGCGGCAGAGGGAATCACCGCACCAGCCGCCGCGCTCCCCTCGGTACCCACGGCGGTGACCCTGCCTCAGGACCTGAAGCCGGCCCCTGCCCTCACCACACCCCAGGCAGACCTTGCCGAACCCTTGGCCCGGCTGAAGGCGACCCTCGCAGTGGAGCCCGCCCTCCGAGCAGCTGATGCTGCGGCCAGTGAGGAGCCTCTACCTGACCTCAAGCCCACAGGTGGCACCAGCCTGCATGGGGCGCGGCAGGAACCTCTGCCCTCACCTGGGTCGACCCCAGTTCCCACGCCTCAAGCTGCCCTGGAATCGGCCTTGAGCACACAGGCCGGCAGCCCCACTCAAGGAGCTCCAGCCCTGGCAGAACGGCCGGAGCAGAAGTCCGCCAAGGTCGGCCCCTCCGCTCCCGCCCATCCCCAGGATGGATCACCCCTTGCGGCACTGTCCGCCCGGCCACCGGTGGCAGAAGCCCAGGCGCCTGTGAGCCAGGTGGCCACTGCTCCTGCTGCACCGCCTTCAGCCCCCGCCCTGCAGCTGGAGGGGGGCGTGAAGTGGATGCTGAAAGGGGGGGCCCAAGAGGCCCAGCTCCAGCTCCACCCGGAATCCCTCGGGCAAGTAACCATTCACCTGAAGGTGGAGGGCGGCGAGGTCCACGTTCGCCTCTGGGTCACGGATCCCACCTCCATGCAGGCCGTGCGGGATGGGCGGGAACATCTGGGCGTTTCGCTTAAGGAGCAGGGGCTGCAGCTGGGCAGTTTTGATCTCCAGCAGGGCCACCGCCCCTTCCAGGAGGCCCCGGTCACCCCGGTGGTCCGCGAACACGTCCTGCCGGAGCGCATGAGCACCCGGCAAGAAGCACCAGTCATCGCCCGGCCAGCCATCCTAAACCCGCACCACGTCGAGCTCTACGCCTGATCGGCACGCTTCCTGATTGACTCACTGCCACGGAGGTCCCCATGGAGACCGGAATGATCACCTCGGCGACGAAGGCCAGCTCGTCAGCCACCACCGCCACGGCCAAGAATGCCCTGGACAAGGACAGCTTCCTCAAGCTGCTGGTGGCGCAGCTGAAGAACCAGGACCCGACGTCCGCCACCGGCCAGGATCCCAATCAGATGGTCCAGCAGATGACCAGCTTCTCCAGCCTAGAGCAGGCGCAGCAGACCAACACCCTGCTCCAGGGCCTGCAGACCCAGAACCTGGGGCTGTTCCAGGCCCAGGCGGCCTCCATGGTGGGCAGGACCGTCGAGGTGGACGGGACGGGCTTCAACCTGCAGTCCGGCAAGGCCTCCATGAACATCTACATGAACTCCCCAGCGAACGTCACATTGACCGTGAAGGATGCCAGCGGCAACACCGTGGCGACGATCCCCCGCGGCCAGCTGGCGGCCGGCAAGTCCGTGGTCGCCTGGGACGGCAAGGACAGCAATGGCAATCAGCTGGCCGACGGCGCCTACTCGGTGAGCGTCAGCGCCACGGGCGCGAACGGAACGGCGGTGCCCTTCCAGACGAGCCTGATCATGAAGATCGACTCGGTGGCCTTCTCCAGCGGCGGCACCATCTCTCTCACCTCGGGTACCAGCACCTTCCTCATGTCCAAGGTTCTCGGCATCGTTGCCTGATTCGAACCGAACCCCTACTACCAAGGAGCCCTTATGAGCCTCTACTCCGCGTTCTACTCCGGCCTCTCCGGCCTCTCCACGAACTCCAACGCGCTGAACGTGATCGGCAACAACCTGTCGAACATCAACACCGTGGGTTTCAAGGGCTCGGACATGACCTTCCGGGACATCTTCAGCACCGCTGGTGCCTCCGCCACGCAGGGCAACGGCAACCCCATCCAGTTTGGCCTGGGCGTGCAGATGAACTCCGTGAACCAGAACTTCTCCCAGTCCTCCTTCCAATCCACGGGCAACGCCCTGGACATGGCCATCCAGGGCAACGGCTTCTTCACCCTGCAGACCGCCGCCGGCACCCAGGTATTCAGCCGCGCAGGCAACTTCACCCGCAACAGCGACGGCTACCTCGTGGCCAGTGACGGCGCCAACGTCATGGGCTGGAACCGCACCGTAACCAACGGCGTCGGCAGCGTCGTAACAACGGGCGCGGCGGTTCCCATCCAGGTCTCCGCTGCCACCGCCGGCGCCCAGGCCACCGCCAACGTCGGCCTGAGCGTCAACCTGAACGCTTCGGCCGCCCTGAACAGCACCTACTCCTCCCCCATCCAGGTCTACGACAGCCTGGGGAAGGTCCAGAACATGGTCATCGACTACACCAAGACGGCGGAGGCCCAGTCACCCACCACCAGCCTCGGCTTCTCTGGCGTGAACCTCAGCTCCGCTGCCGGTGCTGCGGACGTGACCCAGACCGGGTTCGTCTACGACAGCCAGGGCGTCCAGCACAACCTGACCATCCTCTACCATAAGACGGCCGGCCACCCTGCGGACCCTGCTGCAACCCCCCCCGCTACCTACTTGGCCGACAGCTGGAACTACACAATCACCGACGCCAACGCAGCGACCCCCGGGGCCACCGTCGGCAGCGGGACCATTGACTGGTCCACCACCACCAACTCCTTCAATGTGCAGGGTGGATTCACCCCCCTCACCATCACCACCTCCACCGGCGTCTCCAACACCATTCCCTTCAATCCGTCGCTGACCTTCACCAACGGCGTTGGGGCGAGCACCCCGGGCACCATCGCCCAGGCCGGTGGAAATCAGACTGGCAATCTCACCTGGACCTACACCGTCCGGGATGCGGCCCTCAACCCTGACGGCTCGACCCGCCCCTTCGTCTACACCGGCATCCTGGGCTTCGATGCCAGCGGCAACCTCAGCCAGATGGGCATCCCGGGAGCGCCGATCAACAACCCAACCGCCAACAACAACCCTGCCATCACCCTCCCCTGGCTCAGCGGCACCTCCAACACCATCACCTTGGACATCATGGGTTCCACGGGGACGTCCAACTTCACCGGCCTCAGCTCGGCCAATGCGACGATCAGCAGCACCCAGGACGGCTACCCCGCCGGCACCCTGCAGAGCATGACCGTGGACCAGGACGGCATCATCAGCGGCACCTTCACCAATGGCCAGATCCTCAACCTGGCGCAGCTGGCCCTCTCCTCCTTCACCAACACCAACGGCCTACAGCAGTCCGGCAACAACCACTGGAGCCAGAGCCTGGCCTCCGGTGCACCCACCATCGGCGTGGCCAATGCGGCCGGTCGCGGCGGCATCCTCGGCTCCAACCTCGAGCTGTCCAACGTTGACGTGGCCAGCGAGTTCACCAAGCTCATCGTCAGCCAGCGCGGCTACCAGGCCAACGCCAAGATCGTCACCACCACCGACGAGCTGCTCCAGGTCACCCTGAACCTCAAGCAGTAAGCCACTCCCAGCCTGTGAGCGCGGCCCCCCGGGGCCGCGCTTTTTGGTTCCCGGACCCACGGGCGAGTAGACTTGGGCCTTTGATCGAGGCCCCATGTCCGGACACGAAAGCCTGCCCCTCGCCCCCCGCCGGAAGACCCGGCAGATCATGGTGGGCCCGGTGCCGGTGGGCGGAGACGCGCCCATCACCGTCCAGAGCATGACCAAGACCGACAGCCGGGATGTGGAAGCGACCCTCAGCCAGATCTACGCCTACGCCAATGCCGGCTGCGAGATCGTGCGGGTCAGCGTTCCCACCACCAAGGCGGGCGAGGTCTTCCACGAGATCTGCGACCGCAGCCCAATCCCCGTGGTAGCCGACATCCACTTCGACTACCGCCTGGCCCTGGTGGCGGCCGATGGTGGCGCCGCCTGCCTGCGCATCAATCCGGGCAACATTGGCGGCCAGGATCGCGTGCGGGCCGTGGTGGAGAAGGCCGGCGCCAAGGGCATCCCCATCCGCATCGGCGTCAACGGCGGCAGCCTCGAAAAGGACCTCCTGGAGAAGTTCGGCTCCGCCACGCCCGAAGCCATGGTGGAGAGCGCCCTGCGCCACATCGGCGTGCTGGAGCGCGAGGGCTTCCACGACATCAAGATCAGCCTCAAGGCCAGCGATGTGGTACGCACGGTGCAGGCCTACCGCCTGCTGGCCAAGCAGGTGGACTACCCCTTCCACCTGGGCATCACCGAGGCCGGCACGCCCTTCGGTGGCACCATCCGGTCCAGCGCAGGCATGGGCATCCTGCTGGCCGAGGGCCTGGGTGACACCATCCGCGTCTCCCTCACGGGCGAAGGCGAGGATGAGTGCCGCGTGGGCCACGAGCTGCTGCGCTCCCTGGCTCTGCGCACCGGCGGCTTCCGCATGGTGAGCTGCCCCAGCTGCGGCCGGGTGCAGATCGACCTCAACCGGGTAGCGAACGAGATCGAGGAAGGCCTCAAGCTGATCAACCACGAGAACATCACCTACGCCGTCATGGGCTGCGTGGTGAACGGGCCCGGTGAAGCCCGAGACGCCGACCTCGGTGTGGCCGGCGGCGCCGGGGAAGGCCTCATCTACCGCAAGGGCGAGCTGATCCGCCGGGTGAAGGAGGAGGACCTGGTTCCCGCCTTCCTCGAAGAAGCCCGGAAGGTGAAAGCCGAGGCCGATGCCGCTGCAGGGGCCTAGGGTGTTCCTCTGGCTGCTGGCCCATCCCCTGGCCGCTGGAGCCCTGTTCCTGGTCCTGGAGGCCTGCTTGCCGGTGCGCTTCCAGCCCACGGCCTGGGTCTGCCGGGGGGCCATCCGGGTCTATCAGGCCGTGCTGTCGGAACACCTGCCCACCCAGTGCAAGTTCACCCCCACCTGCAGCCACTACGGCCTGGGCTGCATCCAGCGCCACGGCACCCTCCGGGG
>CAIRQL010000191.1 GCA_903880675.1 uncultured Holophagaceae bacterium
CCTGCGAGGCAGCCGTCGGCCTGGCGCTGGTCATCGGCCTCTTCCGCCACCGGTCCACCACGGACTCGGACCGGGCCGCCAGCCTGAAGCAGTGAGGATGCGATGAACAAGTATTACTGGCTCATTCCGATCCTCCCCCTGATGGGTGCGGCCTTCAATGGCCTGCTGGGCAAGCGTGCCGGCAAGAGTGCCACCACCTTCGTGGGCCTGGGTGTCATCTTCGGCTCCCTCCTCCTGGGAATCTCCGCCTTCCTGGCCATGAAGGCCACCGCCGACCACCGCCTGGTGCTCAACTACGGCGAGTGGATGGCCACCGGATCTCTGAGCGTGCCCTTCGGCCTGGTGATCGATCCCCTCAGCGGCACCATGATGCTCGTCATCACCGGCATCGGCTTCCTGATCCACCTCTACTCCGTGGGCTACATGCACGAAGACGAGGGCTACAGCCGCTTCTTCAGCTACCTGAACCTGTTCGTGTTCTTCATGCTGACCCTGGTGCTGGGCTCCAGCCTGGTGCTGATGTTTGTGGGCTGGGAGGGCGTGGGTCTCTGCTCCTACCTGCTCATCGGCTACTTCTTCGAGACGGACTTCGCACCGGACGCCGGCCTCAAGGCCTTCCTCACCAACCGGGTGGGTGACCTGGGCGTGTCCATCGGCATGATGACCCTGTTCGCCGCCTTCGGAACCCTCACGGTCTCGGACATCCTCACCCAGGCGGGGCATGTTGCCCCCGAGGTGGGCTTCGGCGTGCTGACCTTCGCCACCCTGATGCTCTTCGTGGGCGCCACGGGCAAGAGCGCCCAGCTGCCCCTCTACCTCTGGCTGCCGGACGCCATGGCGGGCCCGACCCCTGTCAGCGCCCTCATCCACGCGGCCACCATGGTCACCAGCGGCATCTACATGATCTGCCGCCTGGCGCCTGTGTTCGCCTTGGCCCCCATCACCATGGACGTCGTCGCCTGGGTGGGTGCTGCCACCGCCCTCTTCGCCGCCAGCATCGGCCTGGTGCAGCGCGATATCAAGAAGGTGCTGGCCTACTCCACCGTCTCCCAGCTGGGCTACATGTTCCTCGGCCTCGGCGCCTCGGGGTTTGCGGCAGGCTTCTTCCATGTCTTCACCCACGCTTGGTTCAAGGCCCTCCTCTTCCTCGGCGCCGGCAGCGTCATCCACGCCATGCACCACGAGCAGGACCTCTTCAAGATGGGCGGCCTCAAGGCCAAGACGAAGATCACCTTCATCACCATGCTGTGCGGCACCCTGGCCATCATGGGCTTCCCCGGCACCAGCGGCTTCTTCAGCAAGGACGAGATCCTCTACCTGGCCTACCTCAAGTCCCCGGTGCTGTGGGTGATCGGCGTCATTGGAGCCTCCTGCACCAGCTTCTACATGTGGCGCCTCATGGCCCTCACCTTCTGGGGCGAGCCCCGGGATCACCACGCCTACGACCATGCCCACGAGAGCCCGCTGACCATGACCGTGCCTTTGATGGTCCTGGCCGCTGGCTCCCTGCTCTGGGGCGTCTGGGGCATCCCCGAAGCCTTCGGCGGCCACTTCGCCATCGGCGAGTTCCTGAAGCCGGCCCTCACCTACGGCCAGGTCCACGGCGCCCACGGCCACCACGAGGGCCCGGCGATCCTGCTGGCCTGCATCTCCACCGGCCTGGGGCTCCTCATGGGCTTCCTCGGCTGGTTCAAGTACAAGAATGGCCCCGCCGCGGAGATCGCCTTTGCCGGTCGCCACCCGTTCATCCATGATCTGCTGCTCAACAAGTACTACGTGGACGAAGGCGTGGAGCGCTTCCTGCTCGGCCCCACCCGCTGGTTTGGCAACCTGCTGTGGAAGCTCTTCGACGTCATCGTCATCGACGGCGTGGGCGTGAACCTGCCGGGTGCCCTGGCCCGGGTCTCCGGGGACTTCACGGCCCTCTTCCAGACCGGCCGGGTGCGGAACTACGCACTCAGCATGGCCCTGGGCGGCGCGGTCCTCCTCTATGTCTTCCTGAAGTAGGTGGGGCGATGACCTGGCTGAACTCCCATCCCCTCTCCTTCCTGGTCTTCGCGCCGGCCCTGCTGGGCTTCGCCATCCTGGCGGTCCCCCAGACCCTGGCCCGCCTGGCTCGCATGGTGGCTTTCATGGGCGCCTTGGCGGTCTTCGCCCTGAGCCTCTCCTGGCTGCTGGGCCACAGCGGCGCCCTGTCCCCCATCCTGGCTGAGCGCGCCCCCTGGTTCACCCTCGTGGGCCTCCCGGTGGACTACTCCCTTAGCGTCGATGGTCTGAACCTCTGGCTGGTGCTGCTCACCACCTTCCTGGTGCCCCTCACCATGCTCGGCACCTGGAACAGTCTGAAGGACCGCATCGGCACCTTTGCTGCGCTCTTCCTCCTGCTGGAGACCGGCATGCTGGGCGCCCTCATGGCCCAGGACCTGTTCTTCTTCTACCTGTTCTGGGAGGCCATGCTCATCCCGATGTACTTCATGATCGGGGTCTGGGGCGGCGATGAGCGCCGCTACGCTGCCACCAAGTTCTTCCTCTACACCCTGGCGGGTTCGCTGCTCTGGCTGGTGGCCCTGCTC
>CAIRQL010000192.1 GCA_903880675.1 uncultured Holophagaceae bacterium
GCAACACGAAGTAGGTGGCCAGCACGACGGTCCTGACGATTTCCATCACGGATCTATCTCCCACGGTCCCGGTCCGCGGGACCCGTTTATTGTGTCATGGATGCTTGGAAAATCCAGCAGAATCCTAACGATTCGGCGCCTGATGTCCGATCCATCCGGTAGGATGGCAGGCATGGCCGCACCGGACAATTCCAGCGAACCCAGATCCATCGGACGCTACCAGGTGCTGAGCCTCCTGGGCTCCGGTGCCATGGGGCGGGTGCTGCTGGCCGAAGACCCCCGCATCAAGCGCCGTCTGGCCATCAAAGTGCTCCGTATGGACAGCCTGCGGGATCCGGCCGAGCGGCACGAGACCCTGCTGCGCTTCCAGCGGGAGGCCGAGGTCTCGGGCCTGCTGAACCACCCGGGCATCGTGGCCATCTACGACGTGGGGGAGGAGCCAGACCTGGGGCCCTTCCTGGCCATGGAGTTTGTGCCGGGACGACCCCTGGACAGCCTCATCAAGGATGGACCGGCCCTCGGCATCCCCGAAAAGCTGCTCATCGCCGCAGGCCTGGCTTCGGCTCTGGACCACGCTCACGCCAAGGGCATCATCCACCGGGACGTAAAACCCGGGAATGTGATGATCGGTGAGGACGGCCGCCCCAAGCTCATGGACTTCGGCATCGCCCGCCGGGACAACGCGGAGCTAACCCAGGCCGGGACCTTCCTGGGCACCCCCAGCTATGCCAGCCCCGAGCAGATCCGAGAGGGGACCACGGACGCCCGCTCGGATCTCTTCAGCCTCGGCGTCCTGGTCTTTGAATTGCTGAGCGGGCAGTCGCCGTTTCCCGGGACCTCCATCAACACCATCCTCTACCGCATCGTCAATGAGCCCCCGGTGGAGATCCAGCCACCGGTGACGGGCATCCTGCCAGAGGGCTGGAAGCGGGTCTTCGACCGGGTCCTGGCCAAGCGCCCCGAGGAGCGCCATGCCAGCTGCGAAGCCTTTGTGCGGGACCTGGCCGAGGCCGTGGTGGATCTGGGCGCCGGACACCGGGAGGCCGCCCCACCCCGGGTCCAGCCCGACGAAGATTCCCCGCGCACGGAGATTAATCCGGAGACCCTGGACGCGGTGCGAACCCTGCCCAGCCGACCCCGCCGGAAGGTCTGGCCCTGGCTCGCAGCCCTCCTCCTGGTCGCTGGCAGCGCCGGGGGCTGGTACGCCCTGAAGGTCCCCCGGAAGGCTCACTTCCAGATCGAGACTACCCCGCCTGGGGCCACCCTCACCGTGAACGGCCTCCCGGCCGGGGGCACGCCCACTCGCCAGACCCTCGCCTCCGGGGACCGCCTGCGTCTGGAGCTGAAGGGCTTCCAGCCCATCACCTACGACCTCAAGGCCGGGGCGACGCCCGCTCCCTTTGTCCTGGCCCCCATCGTGACCGAAGAAACCCTGGACTCTGTGCCGCCCGGTGCCACCGTGGTGCTGGACGAAAGACCGCTCCCCGGCGTCACGCCCATGAAGGTCAGCTGGAACCAGGGGCTGCCGCACCGCCTCACCCTGACCCTGGACAAGCTGGGGCACGCCTCCGACTTCGCTCCGGGCGAGGTGCCCGGCGGACGCATCTTTGCCCTGAAAGAGGGCGGCACCGCCACCTCGCAGCCCGAACCGGCTCTGGATCCTACCGCCCCGGGTAGCCTGCGCCTGACGGGTGGCTTCAGCGTCCGCCTGCGGGCGGATGGCAAGGACCTGGGGGAGCTGGCCCCCGGGGCCAAGGTCAGCCTCCCGCCGGGTCTGCATCGCCTGGAGCTGAGCAGTACCGCCCACTTCTACCGGGACACCCGGACCCTCAGCGTCACTGCCGGGCAGGCGACCACCCTCACCGTGCCGGCGCTGGCCACGATCCCAGTAGAGTCCTACCCCGGCACCGGGAAGGTCTTCGTGGACGGCCAGGACACGGGCATTGAGAGCGACGGCAGCAGCCTGCAGCTCGCCCATGGCCGCCACACCCTCACCGTCCGCGGCCCCAAGGGCATCCACACCGAGACCCTGGACCTCAGCGGCAACCGAGCCCTTCGCTTCCCCCTCTGAAACCTGTGGTCTGCTTGCCCCATCCCTGGGGGGCCTGGCCATGCAACCATTTCCCCGTCCCCGGGTCAGAGCATGTAGGAGGTACCCCATGAAGCCCCTGACTGGTTCCCTCGCCCTGATCTCGTTCCTGGTCGCAGGCCCGCTACTCACCGCCGCACCCCAGACCCCCCGGGACCGGACCCCTCCGCCCGCCGAGGCCGGCCCTCAGGAAGTTCGCCCTGATGCGCTGGCCCCTCGGGACCTGCCGCCTCCCCCGCCGCCGCCCGCCGCCCGGCCCAAGCCCCCCGCAGAAGCCCCCCAGGCCCAGCGGGAGCGCAGCCAGGAGGACGGCCAGTGGGTCCACACGGAGCAGTACGGCTGGGTTTGGATGCCCTACGGGGATGGCTTCACCCATACGCCCCCCAGCGGCGGCACCCCCCACATGTACCTCTACTACCCGGAAGTGGGCTGGACCTGGGTCCTGGCGCCCTGGCTCTGGGGCTGGGGTCCGCGCCCCTACTTCGGGGTTGTCGGCCCGCGCTTCTACGGCTGGTGGGGCGTCGGCCTGGGCCATTGGTATGGCTTCTCCGGCCGGGGCCATGTGGGCTTCGTGGGTGGCAGCTACTGGGGCAGCGGCCGCTGGCATCATGTGGGCCGCGGAACCTACTCACCCGGCCATGGCTCCTACGGGCGCGGGGGGAACTTCAGCTTCGGCGGTGGCACCGGCGGTGGTGGCGGCAGGAGCCTCTCCCCAGGCTGGCGGCGCTAAACCAGATCCCCGATGAACCCCAGCCCCGGTCCGGATTTCTCTCCGGCCGGGGCTGGGTTCTGCTGTAAGTTCAGGTGCTGAACCTCCTTAAGGAAGCCTGCATGTCCGAGCCACCCCTGACCGCGCCCGGCACCGGCGCCCCTCCGCTGCTGGCCCTGTGCCAAGCCAGCCTGATGCGCGGCGGGAAGAGGGTCCTGGCCGACCTCAGCTTGGCCATCCGCGAGGGTGAGCACACCGCCATCCTGGGGCCCAACGGGTCAGGGAAGTCCAGCTTCATGCGCCTGATCACCCGCCAGGACTACCCAGTAGCCCACCCGGATGGTCCGGGCCCCATGCAGATCCTCGGCCAGGACCGCTGGGATGTCTCTGAGCTGCGCACCCAGCTGGGCATCGTCTCGGCGGACCTCCACCAGGCCTTCATCCAAGCCGGCGGCGGTGGTGCCCGCTCGGGCCGCGAGGTCGTCCTGTCGGGCTTCTTCGCCAGCCAGGGTATTTTTCCTCACCAGCAGGTCACGGCCCACATGCGGGAGCGGGCGGACCACGCCCTCGAACTGGTGAACGCCACCCACCTGGCCGCCCAGCGTCTGGAAGAGCTGTCCACGGGCGAGGCTCGCCGCATCCTCATTGCCCGCGCCCTGGTGACGGAACCCCGGGCTCTTCTCCTGGACGAGCCCACCACAGGACTGGACTTCGTGGCCCGCCAGCACTTCCTGGAGATGCTGGGCTCCCTCGCCCGGCAGGGCCGCACCCTCATCCTGGTGACCCACCACATCGAGGAGATCCTGCCAGAGATCCAGCGGGTCATCCTCCTGCGGGAAGGCCGGGTCTTCGCCGACGGGCCCAGGGCCGAGGTGCTGACAAATCAGACCCTGTCTGCGCTCTACGCTGCTCCGGTCACCCTGAGCACCCACCACGGCTACCTGGCCGCCAGGGTGGACCCGGGCTAGGGCCTCAGGCATCCAGCTCGACCCAGACCTCGTTGCGCCGCAGGAACCAGAGCTGGAAGGGCGAGTCGAAGCGCGCCAGCACCGGGCCACCGACTGGGCGCAGGCCGTCGGTCTTCAGCGCTGCCAGCAGGGCCGCGGCCTTGGACTGGTAGCGTGCCTCGGACCAGGAGCCGGAGTAGCCCAGCACGGCAACGCGGCGGGCCGGCAGCTCCCGCAGGCGCACCCTGGGATCATTCGGGGTCGGCAGGGTGGCCAGGGCGTAACCCGCAGGCATGGTGAACTGCACCACAAACCCCTCGGCTGCCGGCTTGAGGACGGTGGGGCCGGCGGCTTCCTGGATGACCGGGGCCGTCATGGCAATGCGAGCGCGGGTCTGGTTATTGCCGAAGATGTAGCCCGCCAGCACCCGAAACCCAGCGTTGCCGGCCTCATCAAAGGCAGCAATGACAGGCGTCTCCGCCACCAGCACCGGCTCGTAGCGGCGGATCTCGTAGGTGGCGGTGCGGGCCTCCACGGTGAAGCGGGGCTCTTCCACCGCCCGGGCGACCCCGGCCGACAGGATGGGAACAAGCAGGATGGCCTTCAGGGGACTGGGCATGGCAACTCCGGGGACGGGACGAGGGTCGTCACACACTGAGATGCCGCAGAGCCGGATTGTCTTCCTGCTTTTCGGGCAACCTCAAATTGAAAGGGCCAAGGAAAGGGGCCAAGCGTGGTCGCTTACCGTGAAAGGACTTTTTTAAGGTTCATCCGGGAATTCCGGGAAAAAGAACTGCCAACCACAGAGAACGCAGAGAGCGCAGAGGCGCGCCGACCCAACCTGCATGGGCCCGCCGAAGGCGGCTTCCGGCGTCGCCGGAAGTCATCCCGGGGTGCCACGGCCGCGCCCCCC
>CAIRQL010000193.1 GCA_903880675.1 uncultured Holophagaceae bacterium
CCACGTTCCCGGACCTGGCTGCATCCAGCGCTGACGCAAGGGCTGCAATCTTCTCTGGCGCCCAATCCGTCAGATTCGCCAGCGTACGATTGCGGACTTTTCCGTCCTCACGGTAGGTCTCTCGAAGGAGAATCGTGGGTCTAGATTTTCGATTGGGCACCACGGCGATGAACATGCCCATGAATTTAGGCTACATTTCAGCGCATGCAATAGCCTATTTGCACATTACATGGCTACGTTTTGGCATGCACTTTGCACCAAAATCAACGCTGACGGGCATCTTCAGCGTTCTACAGTAAAAACTTCGGATCGGTGAAAACGCCGTCGACGCCCAGGGCGTAAAAGGCGAGGTACTCGTTTTTTGGATCGGCCTGGTATTCCCGGGCCAGGCGGCGCGACTCGTTGCGGAAGGTGTAGGGATGGACGTAGAGGCCGGCCTGGTGGGCGTCGGCAAGGAGGCTGGTGGGCGACTGCAGCGTGGCATCGGCTTCATTGACCAGGCCGTCCCCGTTGACATCCACCAGGTGGCCACCGGCATCGAGGGTGCCCTTGACGGTGACGATGTAGCGCTTCCACGGACCGATGCCATCCGCATAGGTCTTGATCTCGGCCAGGCCAGCCGGCGTGACCATCGCACTGAAGAGACGGTTATCGCCGGCCCGGGTCCAGTCGTAGGGACGGTCGTAGGGGGCGACAAAGGTGAGGGCACCCGTCCGCAGGTCCACATCATCGGCATCGATGAGCTGAATCAGCTTGGTGTCGAGTCCCTTGGCACGGAGGTACTTCAGACTCCCCGGCTCAAAGGACTGGACGTAGATCGGCGCGCTCCGGCTGTTCCAACCCGCTGCCCGAATCAAGGCAATGAGGGTGTCCTCCAGGGGTAGGCCAAGGTCGCGATGGTAGGTGGGGTTCTTGGTCTCGGGGTACACCGAGATCCTTCGACCGGTCGTGGCGGTGCGGGCCTTGACCAGGTCGATGACCTCCTGGAAGGTGACAATCCGGAAGAGGCCGTTGTACTGCTGGGGGCGCTCTGCGTCAGTGGCGATCGCACCCAGCGTCTTGATCTCGGCCAGGGTGAAGTCGCTGGCAAACCAGCCGGTCTGGGGCTCGCCATCCACCTGGGTGCTCTTCCTGCGGCTGGCAAACTCCGGGTGGCTGGCCACATCGGTGCTGATGGCCAGGTTGGGATCATGGCGGCAGATCAGGACGCCATCCTGGGTCGAGATGAGGTCCATCTCCACCACCTCGGCGCCCAGCTCGATGGCCTTGACGTAAGCTTCCAGGGTCTCTTCGGGCAGGTAGCCGGAAGCACCCCGGTGAGCCACCACGATGGGGGCTCGGCCATCGAGGGTCGGCAACCGGCTGAGCTCGCCGCCGCCGCAGGCGATCCCCAACAGGATACTCAGGCCAAGGCTCGCCACCGTGAGTTGAAGCGAGAAGCGACGACGGCCACGTGGCATGGTGGTGGCTCTCCTCAAGCTGGGTCAAGGGTACCGGGGTATGCCTTCTGCGGAAACATCCGCCAAGGAGCTTCCATTCCCGCTTTTTCCCTACAAATTTTCGTATCAGGCTGGCCGGGCGTGGGTTTTGGGTACTCTGAAGGGGTGCTTTTTGCTTTTTCGGTGCTGGCCCGCACCTGTCCGTTGCAATTCCTGCTGCTGGAGTCCCCGTGCGCAAGACCAAGATCGTCATGACCATGGGCCCGGCCCTCATGCAGGAAGACCGCCTCCGCGCAGCCCTGATGGAGGCCGATGCGGTGCGCCTAAACGCCAGCCACGGGGACCCGGAGGCTCGCCTCAACACCCTGAACATGGTGCGTTCCATTGCCTCGGAGCTGGGGCGGGCGATCCCCGTGTTCCTCGACCTGCAGGGCCCCAAGTGGCGCATTGGCGCGCTGGAGAACCCGGTGACCCTGGCCGAGCGCAGCGTGGGTGCCTTCTACGCCCAGGGCGCCACCCTCATGCCGGGCCTCGCCTGGACCGCTCCCCTGCCCCACCCGGAGCTCTTCGAGGGCGCAGTGAAGGACCAGATCTGGCTCCTGGACGACGGCGCCATCACCGTGAAGGTCCTCTCCCGGAGCGCGGATGTGGTGCTGGCTGAGGTGGTCGTGGGTGGGCCGCTGAAGTCCCGCAAGGGCGTCCACCCCATCGGCATGGACGTCCTCATGAGCCCCCTGACGGACAAGGACCACATCGACATCCGCTGGGGCGTGGAGCACCAGGTGGACCTCTTCGCCCAGAGCTTCGTGCGCCGGGCCTCGGATGTGCAGCAGCTGCAGGCCATCATCCGCCACCTGGGCGGGAGCCAGCACGTCATCGCCAAGATCGAGCATCCCACCGCCCTCTCCCACCTGGAGGAGATCCTGGAGGTCTCCTGGGGCATCATGGTGGCCCGCGGCGACCTGGGCCTGGAGCTGGGCGTGGAGCGGGTGCCCAGCCTGCAGAAGCAGATCATCCGGGCGGCGCGGAAGGCCCTCAAGCCCGTCATCACCGCCACCCAGATGCTGGAGAGCATGATCGAGCATCCCCAACCCACCCGCGCCGAAGCCAGCGATGTGGCCAATGCCATCTGGGATGGCACGGATGCCGTGATGCTGAGCGCTGAGAGCGCCGTTGGCGCCTATCCCGTGGAGGCCCTGCAGTGGCTGGCCCGCATCGCCACGGAGGCCGACGCCAACGTGAAGCAGCGGGTGACCACCCTGCCCGAAGACATGTCGGAGCAGGCCCTGGCCCGCACGGACATCTCCGTGGCCTTTGCCGCCTGCCGCACCGCCGACGAGATCAATGCCCTCTGGATCGTGGCCTTCACCGAAGGCGGAGGCATGGCCCGCATGGTGAGCCGCCTGGCCGGGCGGACGCCCATCCTGGCAGCCACGGTGGACCTGCAGATCGCCAAGCTCATGGGCCTGCTGCGGGGCGTGACCGCCCTGGTCATCCCCAAGGTGGCCGACACGGATCAGATGGTGGAGGTGGTGCGAGAGCTGCTCATCGCCCAGCACGGCGCCAAGAGCACCGACCGCATCGTGATGACCATGGGCCTGCCCCTCTGGAAGACCGGCACCACGAACACCATGAAGGTGATGACCTTCTAACCAGCGCCACCGCATCCCTGCTGCAAAGCAAAAGCTTCTTAGCCGGGGATGGACGGGGAGAAACGAGGATAAGGATTAGTTAGGGTGGGCCGTGCGGCGCATGGGATCCATCCCGGGGAGCCGCGGCTGCGCCTTTTGGGGGGCGCGGCTGTGGCGCCCCGGGATGACTTCCGGCAACGCCGGAAGCCGCCACAGGCGGGCCCATGTGGGGTGGGTCGGCGCACAATCTGTGCAATCTGTGGAATCTGTGGCAAAAGAGCTTTTGCTCTTATCCCATTCATCCCTCTTATCCCCGTCAAAAGGCTTTTTCAGGCCGTGACGGCGACGAGCTCCGCCAAGGGATCCGGGCCTTCCATGACTTGGCCGGCGGCGGCGAAGAGGGCGGCGACTTGGCCGGCGGCGGGGGCGCAGATCTCCATCTGCATCTTCATGGACTCCAGGATGAAGAGCACCTGGCCTTCCTCCACCACATCGCCCAGGGCCACGCGGCACTCCAGGACCTTGCCGGCCATGGGGGCGCAGAGGACACCGGCGGCGGTGCTGCCCTTGGCCACCGGTGGCAGGGACAGCGGGTCCTCCACCAGCAGGCTCTCACCCTGAATGTGCAGCGCCAGGTGGTGGCCCTTGCGCAGCGCGTGGAAGGTGGTCTCCGGGCCCGCCCAGCGCAGGCTGAAGCGCCCGGCCCGGTCGGCGTGCTCGATGCGCAGGAAGGGCTTCTCGTCCCGGCTGCCCACCTTCAGC
>CAIRQL010000194.1 GCA_903880675.1 uncultured Holophagaceae bacterium
ATAAAGACGTTTAACCGCAGAGAACACAGAGGACGCAGAGGAAAAGCAACACAGGCCGCTGGCAGCCGCACCGATGGCTGGGCTGTGCCTGGCATCCCCTTGTCCTTCTCTGCGCTCTCTGCGTCCTCTGCGGTTGGCGTTCTCATTTCTGGACGCCCCCCATGCTGAGGGTCCTGCTCGCCTCCCGCAATGCTGGCAAGCTGCGCGAGTTTGCGGACCTGCTCCCGGGCATGACGCTGGTGCCCTGGCCCGCTGAGGCGCCGGAGCTGCCGGAGACTGGCGCCTTCTTCCAGGACAACGCCCTGCAGAAGGCCGAGGGCGCGCGGGCCTGGTGGCTGGCCCACGGCACCGGGTCCGTGGATGCGGTGCTGGCCGATGACTCGGGCCTCTGTGTGGACGCCCTCTGGGGCGGCCCCGGCGTGCTCAGCGCCCGCTTCGCCCAGGACCTGAGCTCCTACGCCGAGCGCAACCAGCGCCTGCTGGACCTGCTGCCAACAGACGCGACCCGCACGGCCCGCTTTGTGTGCGTGCTGGCCTGGGCGCCCCTGCTGGATACGGCCGGGGAGCGCTTCACCGTCAGCGGCGCTGTGGAGGGCAGCCTGGCCCTGGAGCACCGGGGCAGCCAAGGCTTCGGCTACGATCCGATCTTCCTCCCGGAGGGCTTCGATCAAACCTTTGGCGAGCTGCCGGCCGCCGTCAAGCACACCCTCAGCCACCGGGCCAGGGCCTGTGCTGCGCTCAGGGCCAAGCTGGGCGAATGAGCGGCCAGCGCGATCCCCGCACTGGGCTGGCCATCGCTGGCTTGCTCCTGCTGTGGGCCTCTGCCTTCGCCGGCATCCGGGCGGGCATGCGCCTCACCCCGGCAGGCCTGCCCGGCGCCGATGGCTACGGCCCCGGTGAGCTGGCCCTGCTGCGCTTCGGCACCGCCTCCGTGGTGCTGGCCCTCTATGCCCTGGCCCGCCGCATGCCGCTGCCGGCGCGGCGGGACCTGCCGCACATCGCCCTGGCCGGCTTTCTGGGCATCAGCCTCTACCATGTGACCCTCAACTTCGGCGAGCTGACGGTCCAGTCCGGGGCCGCCTCCATGCTGATCTCCGCCGGCCCCGTCTTCACGGCGATCCTCTCGTCGCTGGTGCTCCGGGAGCGCCTGACCGCCACGGGGTGGCTGGGTATCCTGGTGGCCTTCGGCGGCGTCGTCCTCATCGCCCTCAGCGGCGGCAAGGGCCTGCACTTCACGCCGGGGGCCCTGCTGATCCTGCTATCCGCCGCTGCCTCTGCGGTCTTCTCGATCCTGTCGAAGCAGGCGCTCCGGCGCCATGAGGCCCTGGCCTTCACCTGCTACTCCATCTGGGCGGGCACCGTGCCCCTGCTGTTCTTTCTGCCGGGTCTGGTCCGGCAGACCCATACGGCCGCCCCCGCCGCCACCCTGGCCGTCGTGTACCTGGGCATCTTTCCCGCCGCCCTCGCCTACCTGCTCTGGAACCTCGCCCTGACCCGGATGTCCGCCTCGGTGCTGTCAAGCTTCCTGTACCTGTCCCCCGTGCTCGCCAGCGCCATCGCCTGGGTCTGGCTGGGCGAAGTGCCCACCTTCCTCACCGTCCTCGGCGGCGCCATCGCCATCGCGGGCGTGGTGCTCGTCCAGACCCGAGGCCAGCGCCCGGCGGCGGCCTCCCTTGGGGACACCTAGGGGAAAAACTCTCGCAGAGGGGCGCCGAGACTGCAGAGGCTGCGGAGGAAATCAGGGCCTCCCTACGCCCTCCGCTTTCTTGTCCTTTCTCTGCGCCCCGCCGCTATCTCAGCGTCCCTCCGCGAGAGTTGTTCTTGGTGGTGATCTTTGAAATCACTACAAGAACAGCCGCGGATCCACGCGGGCGTTGTTCAAACTCACGGACCAGTGCAGGTGGGGGCCGGTGGAGCGGCCGGTGTGGCCCACCTCACCCAGCAGGTCGCCGGCTTGCAGCACCTGGCCCTGCTTCACTTTGATCTTCGAGAGGTGGGCGAAGAGGCTCACCACACCCTCGCCGTGGGCCAGGAACACGGCGTTGCCGCTGAAGAAGAAGTTGCCGGTGAGCACCACCACGCCCGCCGCCGGGGCCCGCACCGCTTGGCCCGTGGGGGCCTTGATGTCCAGCCCCCCATGGGGAGAGCGGGGCTCGCCGTTGAGGATGCGGCGCATGCCAAAGGAAGCGGTGAGGGCCCCCGCCGTGGGTCGGCGGAAGCGCAGCGACGGCACCAGGCCCTCGGGCCACGCCTTCCAGGCTGGCTCCATGAGGGCCTGCTCCCGAACGATGCGGGCCTCGTCCTCGGGTGCCGGGTTCACCATGCGCGGATTCTCCAGGCGCAGGTGCTGCTCCGGGTAGTGCTTGGGGCGGAGGCTGAAGGGCACCGCACGGCCGTCCACCTCCACCGTGTCCTGGCCGGGCTTGGCACTCAGGGGGATGCCCACCACCGCGGTCCAGCCGGTGGCACTCCGCCGCACCAGCACCGGCTCGCCGTGGGAGGTCACCCGGGGTGCCAGGTCCTGCTTCGGGAGAGCGACGAGGGCCACGCCACCGGGGACCGCCGAGCCCTTGAGGGGAAGGGCCGGGGCCGCCGCACGAAGGGTACAGGTCGCCAACAGCAGGCCACAGAAAGAGAGGGACGAGCGCTTCATCCCGGCTCTCCGGTGCCCGGCGACTGGGTGAGGATCCCCAGGAAGGTCAGCGGAGCATCGGAGTCGTTGCTCAGGCCGTGGGTGCTGCCGGCCTTCACCAGGAACAGGTCCCCGGCCACCACGGGAAAGCGCTCCCCATCGAGGAGGCCCGTGCCCCGGCCCGCCAGGATCAGGTAGAGGTCCTCGGTGTCCACATGGCGGTGCTCGCCGATGGTGGTGCCCGGCGCCAGGGTCGTGCGACCCAGGCTGAGGATGCCCGCCATCTCACCAGCCTGGAGCAGCTCCGCGCCCTGGGCCGAGCCGACCCCGCCCCGGATGTTGGTGCGAGTGGTCTCAACCTGCTCGGAGTGTCGGCGGATCATGGCTCGCTCCCTGTGGGCGGCGCTGCTTCTGGCGCTACCGGAACCACCCCCGCCGCAGCTTCCGGAACAGGCTCGGCAACGGCTTCAGGCAGCGGCTCCGGGGTTGCTGCGGGACCCGCTTCGGTGGCTGCGGCGGGCGCCTCCTGCAGCCCCTCGAAGCCTGCCTCCCGCATCTTCAGGGCCTCCTGATAGGCGGCGAGGACGGCGGTGCGGACGCGCAGGTAGGAGGTCTCCGTGACCTTGGTGTTGAAGGTGAGGGTGGCCACCAGATAGTCCCGGCCATCCGGCAGGGTCTGGGGTGCGCTGACCTGGATCTGGGGCGGCATGATGGCCGAGGAGCTGCCCTCCCGCAGGCGGAGGGACTGGCCTTCGCACCAGGCCTGCAGCTGGGGCGTGAGGGCCAGACCCACTTCCGGCGAGGCCACCATGACCCGGCCGTAGAGGGTGAAGAAGAGGCGCAGCTGAGGGGGGTCGAAGGAGTGGTTCAGGTAGCCCGACATGCTGGCGATCTGCTGGAAGTCTTTCAGCAGGGCCTGCAGCTTGGGGCTGGGCTGGGTCAGGGCCATCAGGGCGTCCCGTACCCGTACTTGTTCACCAGCAGGGCCAGCCGCTCCCGGGCCGCCGGAGGCACGACCTCTGGGGCCGTGAAGAGCGCCGCCTTCAGGGCCGCTCCGCAGGTGCAGGGGCGGGCGGTGCCGGCCAGCCGGGGCACCACGCAGCGCAGCAGCCGCTGGGCCTTGTCCACATTGGCGTGCATGACCTCCAGCACGGAGGCGGCGTCCACGCCCTCTTCTTCCTCGCGCCAGGCATCGTAGTCCGTCACCAGGGCGATGCAGGCGTAGCAGAGCTCTGCCTCCCGGGCCAGGCGGGCCTCGGTCACCTGGGTCATGCCGATGAGGTCGGCGCCCCAGCTCTGATGCAGGCGGCTCTCGGCCCGCGTCGAGAAGGCCGGGCCCTCCATGCAGACATAGAGTGATCCAGCCTCGATGGGCAGCGCCAGCTCCTGACCCGCCGCCAGGACAGCCCCCGTCAGATGGTTACAGGTGGGCTCGGCGAAGCTCACATGGGCCACCAGGCCCTCGCCAAAAAAGGTGTCCCGGCGGTGGCGGGTCTTGTCGATGAACTGGCCCGCCAGGCGCAGGTCCCCGGGTCGGTGCCGGGCCTGCAAGCTGCCCACGGCGGAGACGCAGACCAGGCGCTCGACGCCCAGGGACTTCAGGGCCCAGATGTTGGCCCGGTAGTTCACCTCGCTGGGGGTGAAGCGGTGGCCCTCGCCGTGCCGGGACAGGAAGGCCACGGGAGCGCCGCCGAGGGTGCCCAGGAGGACCGGCCCCGAGGGCTCGCCGAAGGGGGTCGCCACCGCGACCGGGCGGTCCAGGACCAGGCCCTCCATCCGATAGAGGCCACTGCCGCCGATGATGCCGATGGGTGCTCGCATCGGACCATTCTACTTGCCCCGGCCCCCCCGCCGTGGTTCTCTTGGGGTTCTGACAACCTGTGTTGGATGTTCGGGAAGCAGGTTTGAATCCTGCGCTGCCCCGCAACGGTATGCACCACGCGCCTCGCACCTTGATCCGCGTGAGACCTGAGACCCCGAGAACGGCCTGGAGCACGACGCTGGCCGCCCCCGGAACCTCAGACCCGAGTCACTGGGAGGAATCCCGGGAAGGCTCGGGGGGAGCCTCAAGTTCCTGTCGTGTGCGAGCCCGGAGACCGGTCCTGCACCTCACCCCCCGTCGCGGGCACGGGCCGGGCCATGGTCCCTTGTGGATCCGCCCAGTCTCCGCGACTTCATGCGTGGAGGCATGATGGGTTCCATCCGGACGATCCTTAGCCTGGCGACCCTCTCGGTCCCGGGAACCTGCTTGTTTGCGGCCGATGGGCCGGGCGGGCCGACGCCCCCCGAGGCCACGGTCACGGTGAATGCGGAAGCCCAGCCCGTGGCGGTCACCCGCACCCCCTCTCCCGTGCGCATCCTCGAAGGCGAGGAGCTGGCCCGCCTGGGCAGCCGCACCCTGGCGGACCTGCTGGCCGTGCTCCAGCCCGGGGCTGTGATGGCCGCTGGGAGCACGGGCAAGCAGGCCTCGGCCTTTCTCAACGGCACCCTCAGCCGGAATGTGGTGGTGCTCCTGGACGGCCTGCGCCTCAATGACCCCACTGCCACCAGCCCGGACCTCGGCGCCATCAGCCTGGTGGGCATCGCCCGGGTGGAGCTGCTGCTGGGCCCTGCGTCGGTGCTCTACGGCAGCGATGCCATCGGCGGGGTCATCGCCCTCACCAGCCTGGGCCGGGGCGCCGCCGGCTTCCACGGGCAGGCGGGCCTGAAGACGGGCACCGATGGCCTGGTGGGCAGCGCCGCCCAGGTGCAGCTGACGGATGCCCGGGGCTGGCTGGCCGCCGGAGCGGAAGCCCAGCGGCAGGAGAGTCCCTTCCCCAGTGACGGCTTCCGGCAAGCGGGCGGCTTCCTCCGCCTGGGCACCCGCACCGAGGCCCTGGACCTCACCGGCTTCTACCGCAACAGTGGCCAGACCGCCGCCGTGCCCTTCGCCACCGGAGGCTGGCCCGCCGCCCGCGCCTACGATCCCGACCGGGAGACCCGCATCCGCCAGGAGAGCTGGGGCGCCAGCCTGCGCTGGCGCCTGGCACCGGGCCTCGTGCTGGAGAACACCCTGCAGGCCCTCTCCGGCCTCGCCAGCGATCCCGACGGCCCCCGCCGTCAGCAGACGGACCGGGACTTCAAGCGGGTGGAGGACCAGCTGACCCTGCACTGGACGCCCAGCGCCGGGTTTCGCCTCTCGGGTCGGCTGGAGGGCCGCGAGGACACCAGCCACGCCCGGAACTACTACGACCCCGCCACCTACGCCGCCGTGCCCTACCGCGGCGAGGGCCGGGACCTCGCCGCCGCCTTGGAGGCCCGCTGGAACCTTGCCGGGGGCCTGGACTGGATCGCCGGCTTGCGCCGGGACGCTGGCCACCGGGACCTCACGCGGGGGGACATCTTCGCCCGCAGCCGCGCCGGCAGCGCCGAGGCCAGCACCTGGCGCTCGGGCCTGAACTGGGTGGTCGCCCCGGAGCTGCGCCTCTACGCCAGCGCCGGTCAGGGCTTCCGCATGCCCAACACCACGGAGTTCACCCTCAACGCCCAGGCCGAGGCCCAGGACGCCCGGACCTATGCCCTCCTCCCCGAGCGCAGCCGCACCGTCCAGGTGGGCGCCACGGGCCTGGTTGCTGGGCACGTGGAGTACCGCTTGGAAGCCCAGCGCACCCGCGTCAGTGACCTGCTGGCCTATGTCTACGACACCAGCTTCGCCTGGCCCCCGCTGTTCACCTCGCACTACCAGAACAGCGGCACCATCCAGGCCCAAAGCCTCGAAGGCGCCCTGGGCTGGCGGGGTGGCACCGAAGGGGCCTGGGGCGTGGACCTGCTGGCCCGCAGCCAGGAGACCCGCGACCTGGACCACAACACCAGTGGCCAGCGCTACGGCCAGCAGAACAGCGCCATCCTGCGCCATCCCTTCTTCACCTGCGGGCTGGCGGCCTTCGCCCAGTCCACCCGCTGGCGGGCTGACCTCCGCCTGGATCGCATCGGTCCCCGCTACGACCTGAACGACACCACCTACGAGGTCACCACCCTCCGGGAGCCCTACCGCGACCTCAGTGGGGGCCTCTCTTACGAGCCCGTGCCGGGCCTGGTGCTGGCCCTGCGCGGCGAGCACCTGCTACAGCCCCGGCAGTCGGTCCAGACCTGGCTCGGCGGGCGCTACGACACCAACGGCGATGCGGCTCTGGTCTTCGGCTTCCCGGCCTCCGGTCCCCGGTGGTCCCTGAGTGCCACCTGGCGGTGGTGATGCGCCGCCTCCTCCTCGCCCTGCTGCTGCTGGGGACGGTCCTCCAGGCCGCCCGGCCCCAGCGGGTCGTGAGCCAGTCTGTGGGCACGGATGAGCTGCTGCTGGCCCTGGCGGATCCGGATCAGATCGCCGCCCTGAGCCACCTGGCTGGCGACCGCCGCTTCAGCCCGGTGGCCGCCGAGGCCGCCCGCTTCCCCACCATCCGCGAGAGCAGCGTCGAGAGCGTGCTGCGCCACCGGCCGGACCTGGTGCTGGCCGCCAGCTACACCCAGCCCGAGACCCTGGCCCTGCTGCGCCGGACCGGCGTGCGGATGGTGGTGCTGTCCCGCTTCGACACGCTGGGGGACGTCTACGCCAACCTCCGCACCCTGGGCCGGGAGCTGGGTCAGGAGGCCCGGGCCGAGGCCCTCATCCTCCGCTGCCAGGAGCGCTCGGCGGCTCTGGCGGCGCGCCTCGCCGGCGTGCGCAAGGTGCGGGTGCTGGGGGCAAGCATCTATCCCTTCACGCCGGGCCTCGCCACCACCTTCCAAGACATCTGCGACCATGCCGGGGCCCTCAATGTGGCGGCGGAAGCGGGCCTCCGGGGCCATGCGCCCACGCCCTCGGAGCGCCTGCTCCTCTGGCAGGCGGAGGTGCTGGTGGCCACGGGGGACGGCAGCACCCAGGCCACCCTGGCGGCCATCCCCCACTACCGGGTTCTCCCTGCCTTCCGGGCCGGCCGCCTGGTGGTGCTCCCGGAGCCGCTGGTCTCCAGCGTCTCCCACCACCGCCTGGAGGCCTTTGAGGCCCTGGCCAAGGCCCTCCACCCGGAGCGCTTCCGGTGACCAACCGCTCTGCCTTCCCGGTCCTGCTGGCGCTGCTGGCGGTGACCTTTGTGGCCGCCCTGGCGCTGGGAGAGATGCGGCTCAGCCCGAGCCAGGGGCCGGCAGCCCGGGGCGGCGGGGGCGACGAGAGCGCCCGCACCGTGGTCCGGGACTTCCGCCTGCCCCGGGCCCTGGTGGGCATGGCCGTGGGCGCGGCCCTGGGGGCCAGCGGGGTGGTGATGCAGTCCTTCTTCCGCAACCCCCTGGCCAGCCCCGGCCTGCTGGGTGTGAGCAGCGGCGGGGCCCTCGCCGCCGTGGCGGTACTGGCCCTCGGCCCCTCCCTGGGCCTGGCGGCGGCCACCCTCTGGCTGCTGCCCGTGGCCTCCCTCACCGGGGCCTTCGCTGCCACGGGCGTGGTGATGCTACTGGCCCGGCGGGGAGCCGGCGTCGAGCAGCTGCTGCTGTGCGGGGTCGCCCTCAGCGCCCTCCTGGGCGCGGGCACCAGCTTCCTTCTCTCGGCCACGGCGGGACACTTCGAGGTCAATGCGCAGATCCTCTTCTGGCTCATGGGCGGCCTGGAGAGCCGCACCTGGGAGCATGTGTGGATGGGTGTTCCGGCCATCCTCGCGGCCTGCGTGTTGCTCCTGCCCCTGGGTCGAGGCATGGACCTGCTGAGCCTCGGAGAGCGCAGCGCCCAGAGCCTCGGTGTGGACGTGAAGCGCCTCCAGATCCGCCTCATCGTGCTCTCCACGGCCCTCACGGCCCTGGCCACGGCGGTGGCGGGCATCGTGGGCTTCGTGGGGCTGGTGGTGCCCCATGTGCTGCGCCTGGCCTACGGCCCGGGCCACAAGCGGCTGCTGCCGTACTCCATGCTGGGCGGGGCCGTCTTTCTGCTGGCCTGCGATCTGGTGACGCGCACCTTCCCCCTGGGCCTGCGCCTGGGGGTGGTGACCTCCCTCATCGGGGGCCCCTTCTTCCTGTGGCTCCTGCGGCGGCCCCGATGACAGCACCGGCCCTGAGCGCCCTCGGTGTCGCGGTCCCCGGCCGCCTGGACCCCGTCTCCCTCAGCCTGGGTCCGGGCGAGCTGGTGGCCGTTGTGGGTCCCAATGGCTCAGGGAAGTCCACGCTGATCCAGGCCCTCGCCGGGCTCCTGCCCTGCCGGGGCGCCGTGGCGTGGGACGACGCACCCCTGGCCCGGATCCCCTTCGCCGAGCGGGGTCGCCGCCTGGCCTGGGTGGGGCAGGAGTCCCAGTTCGAGTTCGCCTTCCCGGTGCGGGAGGTGGTGGCCCAGGGGCGCTTCGCCTGGAACGACGATCCGACCGGTGTGGAAGCCGCCCTGGAGGCCCTGGATCTCACCCACCTGGCCCTCCGGCCCGTGACACGCCTCTCCGGGGGTGAGCGGCACCGGGTGGCCCTGGCCCGGGCCCTGGCCACCGGCGCCCCCATCCAGCTGTGGGATGAGCCCGTGGCCCAGCTGGACGTGCGCCACGCCCTGGAGGTGCTGCGCCTCGCCCGCCGCCTGGCCGAGGCCGGGGGCACCATCGTGGTGAGCCTCCACGACCTCCGCGCCGCCTACCGCTTCGACCGGGTGCTGGCCCTGGATCGCGGCCGCCTGGTGGGCGATGGCGGGCCCCATGAGGTGCTCACGGCCCAGCTGCTCCAAGACGTCTTCCAGGTCCGAGCCACCTTCGTGACCTCCCTGGTCCCGGAGCTGCCGGAGGACTGACAGCCAGCCTTAGACCATCCGGTTGATCAGGATCGGGTTGGCGAGGGAGGTCCCCACGGCGTAGTTCCGTAGCTTCTCGATGTGCAGCAGGTTCAGCCGGGTGCCCATGGTGAGGATCACCACCTCGTTGTTCTTCACGAAGACATCGTCGGCCAGCACCATGCCCGGCTGGAGGTCCTCGAGGGCCAGCATCACGTGCTTCTCGGCCTCGTTGGCACCCACGGCGTGCACCACCTCCCCCAGGATCTTCACCACCGCAGGGTCGTACTTCGTGCCGCTGCCGGTCTCGATCTCGCTGAAGACGACCACCTTCGATTGCCGGACCTGGAGGCGGGTGACATAGTCGTGCACCACCAGGAGGATGCGGGAGCCGATGGGGATGTCCTCTCCGGCGATGTGCTCGGCGGGGTACCCGGTGCCGTCAAAGTGCTTGGTGCTGAAACGGATGAGCTGGGCCACAGACTGAAGCCGGGGGATGTTCGCAATGATGTTGGCACCCACCTCCGGTGCCCGCAGGGCCATCTCATTTTCCTGCACGGTCAGGCGCTCCCCGCGGACGATCTTGGACTGGACCTCGATGGGGATGGCCAGCCAGCCAATCCGGGATAGCAGGGCCGCCAAGCCCAGGTCCCAGCCCACGTCCAGGCTGAACTTGCCAGCGATTTCCACCGCCAGGTCCCGCATCTCCTTCGTCCTGCCGAAGCCCCGGGGATCGAACAGGGAGAGCAGCTCTACCAGGGTCTGGACGCTCCCGGTGAGGGTCTGCTCCAGGAGGGTCCGCTCGGCCACGATCAGCTCATGCTGGTTCACCGAGTCCACGAGCACCAGGCGGAGGTCGTCCCCCTTGATGGGCTTGGTCAGGAAGCGGAAGACATGGCCCTGGTTGACCGCATCGATGGCCGTGCCGAGATCGGCCTGCCCCGTGAGCATCACCCGGGTGGTGTTCGGCGCCAGAAAGCGCCACTGGTCCAGGAACTTGATCCCGTCCATGCCCGGCATCATCATGTCGGCCACCACCACGGCAAAGGGTTCGGCGCCGAAGAGGACCTTCAGCGCCTCCTCGCCGGACTCGGCGGTGGTGACCTCGAACTCATCGCGGAGGATCCGCATGAGGGAGCGGAGGAGCAGGGTGTCATCGTCAACGAGGAGAATGCGGGGCTTCATGGCTGGCTCCTGTCTGCTACAAAGTTGGGCATGCCGGTCAACCGGCCCGCCAGCGGGCGAGGGCGCCCTGCCAGAGGGCCTGGGCAGAGTCCACAAAGGTGAGGGGGTCCCCGGCGAGGAAGGAGCCCTCGACAAACCGGTCGGGAGCGCTGCCAGAACCTGGCTGGAAGTGCGCGATGTGGAGGGCCAGGGAGACCAGCGAGGTGTGCTGCCGCAGGTCCGTGCCGTGCTGCTCCCGGAGGGCACTGCCAAAGGGTTCCGGCAGTCCCCAGAGACCCAGGAGCTGGGCGCCGACCTGCACGTGGTCCGTCCCGAGGCGGGCGCGCTCCAGGTGAGTGAGCATCTCCCAGGGATCGTGGGCTTCCTCCAGAATGGTGCGGTAGGCGCAGGCAGGGTTGGTGGCCAGGACCACCCGCCCAATGTCGTGCAACAGACCCACCGAGTACGCCTCTCCGGCTGCATGGGGGTCCCCCGTCTCCTGCAGGATCAACTCCCGGGCCACCAGGGCCACCTGTCGGGAGTGGGCCCAGAGCGACTGGAGGCTCATGCCCTCGGGCGATTCATCCAGAGCCGAGACCATCACACCCCGATCCATCACCATTTCCTTGATCAGCTCCATCCCCAGGAAATCGATGGCCTGCCGCAGGTCCGTGATGGACCGCCGGAAGGGCATGTAGGCGGAGTTCACCAGCTTGAGCACCTTGGAGGCGAAGCCGATGTCCTGGAGGATGACCGCTGCCACAGCCTGGGCGTCCGGCTCCGCCTGGGCGAGCAGGCTTCTTAGCTTCGCGAGGTTATAAGGCAGGCTGGGAATGTGGTCGAGCCCCGCGACCAACCCCCGGGCAAGGGCAGCGCCCTCCTCCTGGGGATCCAGGACAAAGCCTTCGATGATCGCAAGCAGATCATTGGGATCCACGGGCTTCACCAGGAAGCGGTGATAGTCGCCTTCTGCTTCCAGGATGCGGCGCAGGGGGGCGTGACCGGAGAGGACGACGCGCACGGCTGAGGGCTGGACCTGCCGGGCATGCCGCAGGACATGGGAGCCGTCCATGCCGGGCATCTGCATGTCCGTGAGCACCAGATCAAAGGGGGTTGTGTCCAGCCTCCGGACAGCCTCCTCCCCGGAGTCCACCACCTCGGCAGTCCAGCGGGGTCGCTGCATCCGGAAGGTGCGGTTGAGCGCCTTCAGGATCAGGGGGTCGTCGTCGACGATAAGGATGCGCATGGGTGCTAGGCCTCCAGCGCGTCTTGGCCAGCGCCCCCGGCCCCCAGGGGCAGGCGGAGAATGAAGGTCGTCCCGGCGTCTGGCATCGACTGGCACTGGATGGTGCCGCCATGCCGATTCACGATGACCTGATAGCACACGGTGAGGCCCTGACCCGTGCCCTTGCCCACCTTCTTCGTGGTGAAGAAGGGGTCGAAGATCTTCTTCTGGACGCTGGGATCGATGCCCACGCCGTTGTCCGTGATGCGGATCTCCACCCCGGCCGGGTGCCGGCGCGTGGAGAGGGTGATCACGCCCTTCCGGCTGTCCCCGGCCTTGCGCTCGGCGACAGCGTCGCTGGCATTGACGATGAGATTCAGGAAGGCCTGGTTCAGCTCCGCTGGCAGGCCCTGGATCGTGGGCACAGAGGGGTCCAGGTCCAGCACCAGGTCGGCGATGTGCTTCCACTCGTTCCGGGCCACGGTGGAGGTGGTGATCAGGCACTCGTTGATGTCCACCGCCACCTTTTCGGTGCCCCCGGGGTGGCTAAATTCCTTCATGGCGCGGACGATCTTGGTGACCCGCTGGATCCCCTCGATGGACTCGGAGATGGCCTGGGGAACTTCCTCGTGGAGGAAGGTCAGGTTCATCTCCTCGGCCAGCTGAGCCAGGGTTGCAGCCCGGGCTGGGGGAAGCTCGTTGCGGGCGGCCTCGTAGGACTCGAGGAGGCGTCGCACCTGGGCAGAGGCCTTTTTGATGAATTCGAGGTTGTTGCCCAGAAACTGGATAGGGGTGTTGATCTCGTGGGCGATTCCGGCAGCCAAGCGGCCGATGGACTCCATCTTGCGGGACTGCTCCAGTTCCACCATCACCGCCTGATTGGCGGCCTCGATGTGCTGGCGGACTTCCATCTCGGCCACCAGATCGAGGTTCTTCTGGTCCAACTCCTGGGTCCGCTCGGCCACCCGCTGCTCGAGCTCCAGGAGGGACTCGGTGCGCTCGACCTTGGCGCCCAGGGCCCGGGCGGCGATGCGCAGGATCTCCTGCTCCGAGGTGGTCCAGTGGCGGGCCTGGGCGCACTCGTCGAAGCCGATCATCCCCCACCACTTCCCCCGCACGTGGATGGGCATGACGAGGATCGATAGGATGCCCTGGGGCTGAAGCAGGGCCCGCTCCACCTCGGGGAAGCTGTGGACATTCCCGGAGATCATCTGGTCGGCGGCGAGGGTGTCGACCCAGCGGCTGAAGCCCGCAGCCCGCATGGGGATCCCCAGCAGGTCCGGGTTGTTGATCTGGGGCTCGATGCCCTGTGCACACCACTCGTGGGTCTGATCCATGGGGGCCTCTTCCTGGATCTGGGCGCCCTCCTGGAGTCTGAAGACGTACACGCGGCTGACCTCGGTGGCCAGACCCAGGGCTTCCAGGAACTCGGCCAGCCCGGCCTCCCAGGTCTCGGAGTTCAGGAGACCGGCGATGGAGCGGCTGACAGCCTCAAGGAGCCGATCCCTCTGCACCAGGGCTCTTTCCATGGACTTCCGGAGGTCGATGTTGGCGTGGGTGCCCACCATCCGGAGCGCATTCCCCGCAGCGTCTCGCTCGACGGCTGCACCCCGGGCCAGGATCCAGATGTAGTTGCCATCCTTGTGGCGCAGTCGGTGCTCGCACTGGTAGCGGGGTGTGAGACCCACCAGATGCTGCCGGACTTCATGCAGGACCCGCTCCCGGTCGTCCGGGTGGAGCCGGTTTTCCCACTCGGTCAGGTCGTCGCTGATTTCCTCAGGAGCGTTGCCCAGCATGGACTTCCAAGTGTTCGAGAAGTACACCCGGCCCTGGGATACGTCCCAGTCCCACAGACCATCCCCAGTGCCCTCCACCGCTGCGGCGAAGCGGGCCTCGCTCTCCCGCAGGGCCTGGGCGCTCCGCTGGAGCTCGGTCACATCCTGGAAGGAAACCACCGCACCAAGGTTTTTCCCGTCCCGGATGATGGGCGTGCTGACCAGGGAGACATGGAGCAGGGACCCGTCCTTCCGGCAGAAGATCTCGTCACTGGAGCGGTAGATAGCGCCCTCGGGGGCGGCCGAGACGGGTTGCAGGGAAACCAAGGGACCCTGGCCCCGGTCCTGCTGGCTCCGATGGAAGAGGCTCTGGGCGGACCGGCCCAGGAGCTCCTCCCGGGTCCAGTGGAGGATCTCCTCGACCCTGGGGTTGACGTAGGTAATGTGGCCCGCCTCATCCAGCACGTAGAGGCCGTCCCCCATGGCATGGGTGATCTCCTCCATGCGCTGGTGGGCCTCGGCCAGACCCAGGGCGAGGGTGGCTTGGCCGTCCCGGGCCTCCGTGAGCTCCTGGATACGCTCCCGGACAGCCAGGGACATGGCGTTGAAGGCTGCCCCCAGGCGGCCCACATCGTCGTCTCCTTCGGCCACCAGGGCCGGGGCGAGGTTGCCTCCTGCGACGGACTCGCTGGCCCGGGTGAGGGCCGTGAGGTGGCGGGTCAGCCAGAAGCCAAGGACCGTCAGCAGACCCGCCGACAGCAACAGCTCACCCAGGGCGATGAGTACGCCCTGGGTCAGGAGCTGCTGGTGGGCCTGCAGGATCTGCGAGAGGTCCAAGCCGAAGTGGACAGTGCCCAGCTTCTGGCCACCCACGCTGACCTGGGACTCCACGTTGTAGCGGGGGGTATCACTGGACGAATACAGGCGGAAAGACTCGTCCGGCGGCGGCAGGGGGCGGTCCTTGGGCCAGCCGCTGGAGGCCACCACCTTGCCAGCGGCATCCTTGACAGCCAGGTAGTCGATGCCCTGGGAGGCCACGCACTCGTCCAGGATGGCCTGCACTGTCGCCGTGTCCCGCTGGGCCAGGGGCGCAATGAGGGCGGCATGGAGGACCGGGGTCATCTGGGAGGCATGGCGGGCCGCCTGGGCAGTCATCTGGCCCGAAAGCAGCCGCAGGCTATTGACCACCAGGAGGGTGAGCATCGTGGCTTCGACCAGGATGGCCGCCACCAGCATTCGGGAGCGGACGGACCGCCCCATGAGGCCTGCCTTCATTTGAGGCCCAGGTTCCGGCGGACTTCATCAGCAAAGGGGTCCATGGCTTCCAACTCGCCCTTCTTCAGCTTGCGGTACCCCTCCAGCTTGTTCTTCTCCAGGTAGCGTTTCCCCTCGGCACTTCCGGCGAAGGACCAGAGCGCCGCCTCCACAGCGGCCCGGCGGGCCCGCTGGCGCGCATTAAGCACATAGACCCGCCCCGCCAGGGCGGGACTCTCGGCCAGCACCCGGAGCCCGGTTTGGACCTCTGGGGCGAGGTTCTGGAAATTGGGCAGCGAAACGAAACCGGCCGTGCCCTCTCCGGACAACAGCAGTTGGGCCACGCTGTCCGCGGCGCTGACATAGCGAACGGTCACGTCCTTGCATCCGGAGCGGTCGAGCCAGTGCTGCCCCCAGAGGGTCACCAGGGAAGTGGGGCTGAGGCCGATGACGGTGGTTCCGTTGAGGTCCTTCGCGGTGCGAATTCCCCCCTTCTGGGTGGTGATGACCAGCGACTTGAAGGCGGCCTTGTAGGTGATCAGCGGGATGTAGCGGAAGTCGGCTTGGAGCAGCCGGGCCTGATGCCCCGTGGTGACCGCCAGATCGAACTTCTGGGCGATCGCCTGTCGGGCATAGTCGGTGAAGTCGGGGGCCGTGACGATCTCCACCTCCACCCCCAGAGCCTTGGCAAGGTGCATGCGGAGGGGCTGGTACTGCTCGAGGATGAACCGGGCACTGGTGTGGGGGGCAACGCCGATCTTGAAGGGCTCGGCGACCTCCGCTGCACGGAGCGGGAGCAGGGCCTGGAGCGCCACGCAGGAGGCTCCCAGGAAGCGGCGCAGATTTGCTTTCACAGACTCACCTCACAGGACGCTGAATCGATTGGAAGGAGGGGGGCCGTATTAAGGCCGAGGTATAAAAGCCCCACCCCACTACCCTAAACCCATCGGCAGGCCGAAAGCAGGTCTTCAGAAAGCGTGGCTGCCTGACCAGGAGGCCCCTACGCACTCAGATAAATCCGGCCTTGACCGCCACTCGGACCAAAGAAGTGGAATTGTGCAGACCGAGCTTATCCAAAATATGGCTCCGGTGGACATCCACGGTGCGGGGGCTGATGCCCAGCCGGGGGCCGATCTCCTTCGAGGACCGTCCCTGCCCGATCAGGCGCAGCACATCCAGCTCCCGGGCGGTCAAGCGGGCCTCGATGAGCTGCTGGAGGGCGGAGGTCTCGAAGTCGGGCCCTTCGGCGGGTGCCATGGCCTTGGCCTGGGCCAGGAGGCGGTTCTCCGCAGCCCGCTGCTGGTACAGCTCGACAGACTCAGCCATGACCTGCCGCAGGCTCTCCATCCCCACGGGCTTGGTGAGGAACCGGAAGACCTGACCCCGGTTCACGGCCTCGATGGCCAGCGGCAGGTCCGCCTGGCCGGTGAGCATGATGCGCACCATGTCCGGATGGTCCTGGTGCAGCGTATGCAGGAGGTCGATGCCCGTCATACCAGGCATCTGGTGGTCGATGAGGGCCACGGCCGGCAGGGGACCCTTGGCCAGGAGGGCCAGGGCTTCTGCGCCTGACTGGGCGGTCTGGATGTCGTGGGTTTCCCCGAACAGGCGGCGCATGCTCCTGAGGATCAAGGGGTCGTCATCCACGAACAGGATGATCGGACGTTCGGGACGCTTCTCCAGGCCATGGGCGTCTGGCGAGGGATCGTCGTGGGCGCGCATCCGGACTCCTACTTCGGATCGACTATACCCCAGAGCGGGCCTCTTGCCCGAGATCCATAGGTTGTTTTATGTAGTTCGAATTTTAGGGTCAGACGACGATGCGGGCCTTGACCCTTCGACCCCGACTGGCGGAGGGAATCTTGAAGCCAGCCTGTTTGTACTCGCCCAGCTTGTTGCGAACGGTGCGCAGAGCGATGTCGAGGTGGCGGGCACAGTCGCTGCGGTTGCCCTGGAGAGCCTGCAGGGTGCTCAGGATCCAGAACCGTTCGAGCTTGTGCAGGCTCAGTCCCAGCGGCAGGGCCACGGGCTTGCCCACGGGGACCCCCACCAGGGGCCGGTCCGGGTCGGCCTGCCGGACCTGGGCCCGGGAGGCATCCTGGGCGATGCCCGTAGAATCGCGTATGACCGTGACCAAGTCCCGGATGCGGGCCAGGGCAAAAGCCTCCTGGAACAGCCCATCCCACTGGTGGGACATGGCCACCTGGTCGCCCCGGATCCGGTTGGTGGAGGCGATGACCCGCCGCTGGCTCTCATCGAGGATGGACAACAGGTTTCCACTCGCATTCTGCAGGACGCTCAGGGCCTGGCCCAGCAGGTCCCGGGACTCGGAATGGGCCACAACTTCCACCGCCGGCACCTTTTCCATGAGGCTCACCAGGAAGAGGGGCTCCGGGGATTCCTGGGACTGGCCGGTCAAGGCGATGCTGAACTGGCCGTCCTTGAGATCGCCGGAGGCCGTTCGGAAGGGCAGGACGAATTCAAAGGAGCGGGAGGCCTGGGCTCCCGACAGGGTCCCCATCTCCCGGAAGATGCCTTGGACGATGCCGAGGCTCACTGGATCCGGAAACAGGTTCTGGCACCACTGTTCCTGGGTTTCCACTTGCTCGAAGGGGTAACCCGTCAGCTCATGGGCCTCTTTGCTATAGCGAAGCAGAGAACCGTTCACATCAAATACCAGAATGCCCAGGGGGCGGGTCTGTCCCATCGCGGAGCCTCCTTTTGCAACCAATCCCCGGCTCCCTGGCGGGAGGCCGAGGGCCACACCTGAAGGCTATTGCGGGTGGGCTCCTCACTCCATACGCTTGATTATGTAGATTGATGATTTCTTTTTGCGTTCCGGCCGGGAGCCCGAATCATGAAAACCATGCGAAACCACCCTGCCCCACGCCAACTGACCCTGCCCCTGGCGAGCCTTCTGGCCCTGGTGGGCTGCATGAAGGCCCCCCAGCCCGCGCCTTCGGAGGCGCCGCCCGCCGGGCCGGTCATGGCCACCACGGTGGCCACCAGTCCCCGCATGGTGAAAGACATCCCGATGCCTCCCGACGCCAAGGTGGATGCCGACAAGACCCTCATCATGGGCCAGGGCGAGGCCTGGACGGGCCGCCTGGTCATGACCACGAGCCTCTCTTCCGCCGAGGCCTGCACGTTCTTTCAGGAGCGCATGGACGGCTCCGGCTGGCGCCTGATCAGCGCCACCCAGGCGAAGATCAGCATCCTGACCTTCCTGCGGGGAGATCGGGTGGCCTCCATCCAGATCGAAGGTCGCCTGTTCACAGGCAGCACCATCATGGTCATCGTCGCCCCCTTCCAAGGCGCCGCTCCCAAGGTTCCGGGAACCCCCGCCAGCAACTGACCCGGCTAGGGCTTCCGTGGTCCCAGCACCCAGCCCAGGCCCACGGGCCCGGCCACGGTGGTGAGCAGCAGCGCCCCGATGATCCCGGCCTGCACGCCGGCGGACAGGAGTGGGGCCCCATCCAGGCGCAGCTGAGCCCCGGCGGCCACAAAGATGAGGCCCACCTCGCCCCGGGGCACCATCCCCCAGCCCACGACAGCCGATCGCAGTCCCTGGCCACCGGCATAGCCCGCTACGAACTTCCCGGCCACCCCGAGGGCGGCCAGGACCCCAGCGAAGGCCAGGGTGGATGGACTCAGCAGGGCAACAGGATCCACCTTGGCCCCCATCAGCACGAAGAACAGCGGCGACAGAACCGTCACCAGGGGCCGCACCAGCTCCTCGAGGGTGTGTTCCTCCCGGCGCTCCAGATCCTCGATGTGGGCGGGCTCCAGGATCAGGCCCGCCGCATAGGCCCCGACGATGGAAGCCAGCCCGGCCAGGCTGCCCAGCCAGGCCAGGAAGAAGGCGAAGCCCAGGCTCAGGGGGAGGAGCACCTGCTCGCTGCGGAAGCGCGAGACCAGGCGGAAGAGGCGAGGTGTGGCCTGGCGTCCCAGGGTGAGGGCGAGGGCAAGGAAGCCCAGGGCCAGAGCCAGCGTCCCGGCCAGGCCCAAGCCCGGCGTAGCCCCCGGGGCGCCGCTGACCATGCCCGTAACGGCCACCAGGACCAGCAGCCCCAGCACGTCATCCACCACCGCCGCACCCACGATGACGCGGCCCTCCAGGGAGGCCGCAGCCCCCTTCTCCCGCAGCACCTGGGCAGAGATGCCGATGCTGGTGGCACAGAGGCAGGCCCCGATGAAGAGATCCACCACGAAGGGCGTGCCCTTGGGCAGCAGGACCCAGGCCCCGGCTAGGCCCGCGGCCATGGGTGCCACCACACCGACCACCGCCACCCGCAGGGAGGCCGCCCCCACCTTCAGCATCTGGGGCACCGTGGACTCCAGCCCCACAGCGAACATCAGGACCACCACGCCGAGGCTGCCCAGGAGCTCCGCCGCAGGGGAAGCCCCCGCATCGGGCAGCAGGGGCCAGGCCCGGTGCAGGGCGGTGAGCGCCAGACCGGCGGCCAACTCCCCGGTGACCACGGGCAGACCCAACCGCAGGGCCAGCTCCCCGCCCACCTTGGCCGCCGCCCAGAGCAGGGCCAGCAGCATCAGGGTTCCCGCCAGGGGGTCGTGGGCCAGGAAGGCCAGGAGCATGCTCACCTCGGGGTCAGGCTCCAGGCTAGGCTGAAGAATGGTCTGGCTGGAAGCGGCATCCTGGGGGACGGTGGGCGGAATCCTGGCCGCCCTGGGCGTGCTGAGGCGCCACGCAGCCCGCATGCCCGCCCTGGGAGCCGACCCGGGCCCACTGTCCGATCCGCCCACGGTCTGCCTGTGCATCCCGGTACGGGACGAGGCGGCGGAGCTGGCCGCGGCCCTGGACTCCTGGCTGGCCCAGGACCACCCAGCCCTGCGAATCCTGGTGGTGGACGATGGCTCGACGGACGGCAGCACGGAGCTCCTCCACGCTCGGGCCGCCGCCCGGCCGGACCGCCTGCGGGTCCTCCGCAACGACCACCTGCCCCCGGGTTGGCTGGGGAAGAACCACGCCCTGGACCTGGCTACCCGGGAACCGGAGGCCCTGGCAGCCCAGTGGCTGCTCTTCGCGGATGCGGATGTTCAGGCCACCCCGGACCTGCTGCGCCGGGCCTTGGCCCATGCCCTGGCCCAGCCCACCGACATCCTGGCCCTGGTCCCGGCGGTGGATGCGGTGGGGCCTGCCGAGCGGATCATCCTGCCCATAGCAGCCTGCGCCTTCCTGCTCACGGTGCCCCCGCACCGGGTGCCCGATCCCCGCAGCCCGGCCTTCTGCGGGATCGGGGCCTTCACCCTGCTGCGCCGGGCGGCCTATGACGCCGTGGGTGGCCATGCGGCCGTGCCCCTGGAGGCCATCGACGACATGATGCTGGCACGCCGGGTGAAGGCCGCAGGCTTCATCAACCGGGTGGCCAAGGGCGGGCCCGACCTGCACCTGCGCATGTACCACGGCCTGGGCGAGCTGGTGCGGGCCATGCGGAAGAACACCGCCGCCCTGCCCTTCTGGTGGCTACTGCCGCCCTTGCTGCCCCTGCTGATGGGTCTGGGCCTCGCCCCCCTCTGGCTGCCCTGGGCCGGCCATCCGGGCCTGGCCCTCCTGATCTGGCTGCTGGTGCCGGCGGTGGCAGGGGACGTCCAGCAGCGCTTCACCGGGCGCCCCATGGATGTCCTCTGGGCCCTGTGGCCCGCAGCCGTGCTCGCCTTCGCCGCCGGCGCCACCTGGGCCTTTTGGGACCGCCTCAGAGGCGTGAATCACTGGCGGGGGAGGAATGTGAGGTTGGGTGGATGAGCCCGTGCACTACTCCCCCTCAAACAACCTCAGCGTCCCATCCAGGCGCTTGAGGATGGCGAGGATGCGGAAGGGCTCCACGGCCACGAAGTCCACGGCGCCGGCGGCGATGGCGTGGTGGCGCTTCTTGTCCTCGTCCTCCTCGGTGCCGGCGACGATGAGGGGCACAGGGCAGCCTTCCTCCTCGACCAGCTGACGGCACAGCTCCAAGGGGCTCAGCAGGCGCTGCTGGTTGTGGACCAGCACCATGCGCACCCGGCCCCAGCCCTGGTCGGAGACCCCGAGCGCTTCGAGCCGCGGCTTTAAGGGGCCTTTCACGGGGTCCAGGGTGGCCAGGCCAAAGCGGCGGCTGAGGGCCTCCCCCAGGCGGCGGGCAAAGTCCTCCCGCTCCGTGAGCAGCAGCAGCATGGGCTCCCGGTCCACGATGATCTTCAGCCCCGGCAGGGCCGCCGCCCGGCTGAGCCGCGCCGTGGCCTCCTGGAAGCCCCGGGGGGAAAAGTCCGCCCGGTCCTGAGTGGCCTGGATCGCCTGCTGGCCCTGCACCCACTCGCGGTACTGGCCCAGCATGTCTGCGTCGGCTTCCCGGGTGAAGCGAAGGCCCACCAGGTTCTCCCCGAAGTAGGCGACGGTGGCGGGGGCCCGCAGGCGGAAGTCCGCCTCGAGGGGGACATCCAGGAGCGAGGACTCGCCCATCCGCATCAGCTCCCGCACATCCTGGCGGGTGTTGCGCAGCACCAGCTCCAGGCCCTCTTCGCCGAAGCTCTGGACGATGCCGTCGATGAGGGCGTTGCGCTCGTTGGTGAAGGTCGCCGGGTGCACCGAGGTGTGGGCCCGGTCCGGGATGAAGTCTGCCAGCCGGTGCAGGTCCGCCCGGCGCAGCACCCGGGGAATGCCCGCCAGGCAGAGCTCCACGCCATCCACCAGTTCCTGGCCGGCATGGGGCACCACGCAGTCGTACTCCAGGCCGCGGTCCTTGAGCTTGAGGGCCAGGTGCTCGCCCGGCTTCAGCCCCCAGGCCTGGATCTCCTCGAAGGGCATGCGGAAGGCCAGGCGGTCCCCATCCTCTGTGAGGATCGGGTAGGCGGCACGCCGATCCCGGTAGGCCACCTCCAGGCGGGCCCCCTCCGCACAGAGCCGCTGCAGGGCCATGCGGATCTCCGTGGCGTCTTCCAGGAGGGCTGCGCTCCGGGCCATCAGCCCTCCCCGCCCACGGGGGGCAGAGCCCCGGCCGGGAGCCAGCGGTGGAGGGCCCGCTGCAGGACCTCCAGGCGAACAGGTTTCGGGATGTGATCGTCCATACCAGCCTCGAGGCAACGCTCCCGGTCTCCCACCATGGCATTGGCGGTCATGGCCACCACGGGCAGGCGCCGGGTTCCCCGCTCCCGCTCCCGGATGCGGCGGGTGGCCTCGAAGCCATCCATGGCGGGCATCTGGCAGTCCATGAGCACCAGGTCGTAGGCAACCCCCACCAGGGCATCCAGCGCCTCGATCCCAGTGGCGGCCAGGTCGGCGTCAATGCCCAGCTTTCGCAGCATGGCGAGGGCCACCTTCTGGTTCACGAGGTTGTCCTCGGCCAGCAGCACCCGGACCTTCAGGGGGGCCGCCGCTGCCGGGGAGGCGGGGCTCTGGACCCCGGTGGCCGTGGCCTGGGCCGGCTCGAAGAGGCTGCGCAGCTGGCTGGGCCGGAGGGGCAGGGTCAGGAAGCCCTGCACCCCCTTCCGGGAGGCCGCCTCCCGCAGCTCGGGCTGGAAGAGCGGGCCCACGGCCACCACGGCGCCATCTCCGGCGGCGGCCAGGGCGGCGTCCAGGGACTCGGCCCCGGCCAGCACCAGGCACCCCGGGGCGGGATGGAGGGGCAGCCAGCTGGCGGCATCGCCCCCCTCAGGGAGGGCCTCAGGCTGCAGGCCCCAGGCCCGCAGCTGAGCCATCGCCAGCCGGGTGGCCAGGGGCGGGAGCCCGGCGAGGAACACCTGGGGCCGGGCCGAAGGCAGGGGCCCGGGGCGGCTGCGGACCCCCAGGCGGAGGGTGAACCAGAAGGCGCTGCCTTCGCCCGGCGCGCTGCGGACCCCGATGCTGCCCCCCATGAGCTCCGCCAGGCGCTTGCTGATGGTGAGGCCCAGGCCCGTGCCCCCGTACTTGCGGCTGGTGGTGTTGTCGCCCTGGAAGAAGGACGTGAAGAGCTGGTCGACCACCTCGGGGCGCATGCCGATGCCCGTGTCCCGCACCTCCACCCGCACCAGGGCCGTGTCCCCGGCCTCGGACTCGGTGCGGACCCGCACCTCCACGGAGCCCTGGTGGGTGAACTTCAGGGCGTTGTCCACCAGGTTGGTGAGGATCTGGCGGAGCCGGGTGGGATCGCCAACCACCGCCAGCGGGGTCGCGGGGTCCACATACAGGCCCAGCTCCAAGCCCTTGGCCCGGGCCTTGAAGCCCAGCACCGCCTGCACATCCTCCACCACGGACAGCAGATCGAAGTCCAGGGTCTCGAAGACCAGCTTCCCGGCCTCGATCTTAGAGAAGTCGAGGATGTCGTTGATGAGGGTCAGCAGGGCCTCGCCGCAGGAGCGGACGGTCTCGGCATACTGCCGCTGCTCGTCCCCCAGGGGCGTGTCCAGGAGGAGCCCGGTCATGCCAATGATGCCGTTCATGGGGGTGCGGATCTCGTGGCTCATGTTGGCCAGGAACTCGCTCTTAAGCCCCGAGGCGGCCACGGCCCGGTCCCGGGCCTCGGCCAGCTCCAGAGCGGCTTCCTCCAGCCTCAGCTCCGCCCGACGCCGCTCCGTGATGTCGTGGTACTGCCAGAGGTGGCCCAGGTACTCGTCCCCCACCAGGATCGGCACGAAGTCCCGGGACAGGATGCGGCCATCCAGTAGCGTCAGCTCCTCCCCCAGTTCCAGCGTGCGGGCCAGGGCCACGGCCTCCTGCCGGGGCAGGAAGGTCTCGGGTTCCACCAGCAAGGGGAGGCACTCCGCCAGGAGGTCCCGGCTCTCGGTGTCCACCAGCACGTGGGCGGGCACCGGGACCTGAAACATCTGGCAGAAGGTCTCATTCAGCAGGGCCACGCGGCCGCTCTCGGTCTCCACCAGGATCCCGGCCTGCATGTTCTCGATGAGGGCGCGGAGGCGACCCGTGGCGATGCGGAGGACAATCTCGGCGTGCTTCCGGGCAGTGATGTCGTACAGGGTGCCGGACACCCCCTGGACCACCCCGGCCTCGTCGTAGGTGATGCGCTGGTGGGCCTGCACCCACTTCACGTCCCCCGCCCGGGTGGGAACGCGGAACTCCCCCTCGAAGAGGGCCTGCCCCGTGTCCACCGCGTAGGTGAGCATATTCAGGTAGCGGGAGTGGTCCGAGGGATGGAGGCTGTCCAGGAAGGCCTGCTCCAAGCTCTCGGCCACCGGGATGCCCGTGAGCTCCGTCCAGGCGGGGTTCAGGAAGGACCAGTGGCCCTCCCGATCGATGCGGAAGACCACTTCCTTCAGATCTTCCACCAGGGTTCGGTAGCGGTCGGCCTCGGCCTGGGCCATCGCCAACCGGACCTCCAGGGAGAGGTCCCCGGGGGCGGCGGGGAGGCGGGGGTCGCTCGGCATGTCCACCCCTCTTCGGCCGGTTCGTCCAGAATCCTAAAAAAAGATTTCTTGTTTTTTTCGCTTTTCCCCCCATATTGAACTGCATCCCCTTGGAGGACCCATGGCCAGCACCGAGCAAGACGATCGCCTCAAAGCCCTTACCCGCACCCTGGCCGACATCGAAAGGGCCTTCGGCAAGGGCTCCATCATGAAGCTGGGCGACCGCATGGGCTCCGCCGAAGGCATCGAGGTCATCAGCACCGGCTCCATCGCCCTGGACTCCGCTCTGGGCGTCGGGGGGGTGCCCAAGGGCCGCGTGGTCGAGGTCTACGGCCCCGAGGCCAGCGGCAAGACCACCCTGGCCCTCCACATGGTGGCCCAGGCCCAGAAGGCGGGCGGCCTGGCCGCCTTCATCGACGCCGAGCACGCCCTCGACCCCGAGTACGCCAAAAAGCTTGGCGTGGACATTGAAAACCTCTTCATCAGCCAGCCGGACAGCGGCGAGCAGGCCCTGGAGATCTGCGATCAGCTGGTGCGCAGCGGCGCCCTCGACATCATCGTCATCGACTCCGTGGCGGCCCTGGTGCCCAAGGCCGAGATCGACGGCGAGATGGGCGACAGTCATGTGGGCCTGCAGGCCCGGCTCATGAGCCAGGCCCTGCGCAAGATGACCGGCACCATCAGCAAGACCCACACCTGCGTGGTGTTCATCAACCAGATCCGCATGAAGATCGGCGTGATGTTCGGCAGCCCCGAGACCACCACCGGCGGCAACGCCCTCAAGTTCTACGCCTCTGTGCGCCTCGATGTGCGCAGCATCCAGAGCATCAAGGGCAACACCAACGACCCCCTGGTGGCCGCCAAGGACGAGGACTCCTCCGTCATCGGCAAAAAAACCAAGGTCAAGGTCGTGAAGAACAAGGTCGCGCCGCCCCTCAAGGTGGCCACCTTCGACATCATGTACGGCGAGGGCATCAGCCGCACCAGCGAGCTGGTGGAGCTGGGCACCCAGCTGGAGATCATCCAGAAGAGCGGCTCCTGGTACAGCTACAAGGACAGCCGCCTGGGCCAGGGCGCCGAGAATGTGAAGAAGCTCCTCACCGACAATCCCGAGCTGGCGGATGAGATCGAAACCCTCATCCGTGAGCGCCTGGGCATGAAGGCCGTCGGCGCCTAAGCGGCAGCAAACAACGAACAATGCTCCACAGCGGCGATGGTTCCTTCAGGGGGCCGTCGCCGCTGCTGGTTATGCAGGAGTTGCAGGGCTCAGTCCAACAAAGGGCATATCTGGTTATCGGGCAGGTCCCGCAAAAAATGGATCTCCACGAAGGACACCAAGACGCCCTGTCGGCGCGCAGGCTGTGCCTTCGTGTCCCTTTGTGGCAGTTCTTCGTGAACTTGGTGGAGATCTTTGAAGGTCCGATTTGGCGGATCAAGGCCGATAAGCAGGGAGGCCCTACTCGGCGTCCTGGACGCCCAGGCCCGCTCCCTGGAGGTGGCGCGGGAGGGGCGGCGCGCCCTGGGAGCCGAGGGCTGGCCCGGACGGGGCCCCGGGCCTCGGTGCCGCCGGGCGGTTGCCACCGGGGGCCATGAGGGCCTTCATCTGTTCGGCCGTGGCAAAGCACTCCAGGCGACTGATCTGCTCAGCGGTGGGGAAGCCGGTATAGCGGATGCGGCGCGGGCCCCAGATGGCCACTGTCTCACCCCGGATCTCGTTCATGCGGGGGAGGGTCTGGCGGGTGTAGATGCCCAGGGAAGCGCCCCCGGCGCCCGTGAAGCCGATGAGATCGGTCTCCGGCAGCAGCACCGGCGCCCCCTCGGTCCACACCGCCAGGGTCATGGGCTTCCCCTGGGGGGTCTTGACCATGGCCACAACGGCGGGCCGGCCCAGGGTGGGATCCAGATCCGCTTCCTGTTGGCGGAGGGCCTCCAGGAGGTCCATCTGCTTGAGCTCCCGCTGGGGGGAGGACATGGGGTGGGGATCCTGCAGGCGGGCCGTCACCAGGCGGTCCCCGATGCGCTCCAGGAGGGCCAGCTGCAGCGGGTGGGCAGAGGACTGGATGCTCTTGTTCACTTCCTCCATGAGCTTGGGCAGCAGGATCTGGGGGGAGGCCAGCAGGGTGTCGGCGGAGGGTATGGCCAGGAAGGGGTGCTGATCCTTGAACAGTCCCTGCCAGACCTCGGGGAGCAGGAGCCGGGCAGCGTCATGGCCATCCCGCCAGGGACTGCGGTAGATCCCGGAGGGGAGGCGTTCGAAGGTGCCATCGCTGCGCTGGCGGAGGTGGTCCAGGGCCAGGTCGAGGACATCATCCTCGGGCTGGTCCCAGAGGCGGATCCAGGCCCCGGGAATGGCCACCCCGCCGATGCAGATGCGCTGGCTCAAGCCGTCGATGAACCCCCGGCTCCAGGGGGTCTCGCGCTCGGCCACCCAGGCCGGGACCAGCTCGGGGAGGAGGTGATCCTGCGCCTCGATCCAGGGCTCGGGCAGAGGCAGGCCCAGGGCGTGAACCTCGGCCAGGGCATCGGCCCAGGCCTCTCGCTCCTGCGGCTTCCGATGGGCCTCAAAGCTCGGGAGCAGGGGACCCAGCCCTGGCAGGTCGCCAGGGACACCCCGGGCCTCCAGCAGCCCTTCCAGGCCTGGCAGGGGCGCCTCCTCGGCGCGGGACAGGAATCGGTCAAAAAAGCCCATATGTGCAAGTCCATCCAAACAATTCATTGTGACTGCTCCGGGGGATTTATGCTGGGGAGATATGAAGCCCACCGACACCCTGGGTCGTCCCCTCCAGGCCCTGCGCATCTCCGTCACCGACCGGTGCAATTTCCGTTGCACCTACTGCATGCCCCGGGAGTCCTTCGGCCCGGACCACGCCTTCCTGGAGCGTGAGGCCCTGCTGAGCTTCGAGGAGATCACCCGCCTGGCCCGTATCTTCGTGGGGCTGGGGGTCGCCAAGCTCCGGCTCACCGGCGGCGAGCCCCTCCTCCGGAAGGAGCTGCCGGTCCTGGTCCGCATGCTCACCGGGCTGCCGGACCTGGCCGATCTGGCCCTCACGACCAATGGCGTGCTGTTGCCGGAGCTGGCTCGCGACCTCCGCGCCGCAGGGCTCCGCCGGCTGACCGTGAGCCTGGACACCCTCCGCCAGGACCGCTTCCAGGTCCTCTCCGACACGGACCTGCCCCTCAGCCGGGTGCTGCAGGGCCTGGAGGCCGCTCGGGCGGCCGGGTTCGGCCCCGTCAAGGTGAACTGCGTGCTCCAGCGCGGGGTCAATGAGGACGAGGTCCTGGACCTCGCCGCCTTCGCTCGGGAGGGGGGGCACACCCTGCGCTTCATCGAGTTCATGGATGTGGGCACCACCAACGGCTGGCGCATGGATGCCGTCGTCCCTGCCGCAGAGGTGCACTCGGTCCTGGCCAGCCGCTGGCCCCTGGAGGCCCTGCCCCACCCGGAGGGGGCTGTGGCCCGGGAGTGGCGCTACCAGGACGGGAAGGGCGAGGTGGGCCTCATCGCTTCCGTCACGGCACCGTTCTGCGGGGGCTGCGACCGGGCCCGCCTCTCGGCGGACGGCCACCTCTACACCTGCCTCTTCGCCTCCGATGGCATGGACCTGAAGGCCTTCCTCCGCGCCGGCCACGATGATGCCGGGCTCGCCGCCCTCATCGCCGCCCGCTGGACCCGCCGGGGCGACCGCTACTCGGAACAGCGCCGAGAGCAGACCCCCGGCCTCCCCAAGGTGGAGATGTCCCGCATCGGGGGATGAGGACGCCAGCACCGGTGGCGGCTGCAACGACTCCGCCGAGAAGAAGGCCTTCGTCACGGACTATCAGGCCCAGATGGCCTGGAGCGTGGGGCAGTAGTCCTATTTGGGACCCATCCTAGAACTGGATGCCCGCATAGAGGGCGCCGGACCAGGTGGGGGCCAGAGCCCGCAAGGTCGGTGCATCAATCTGCGACATGGGCACGATGCTCCGCTGGCTGGCCTTGGTGGCGGCAACGCCGAGATCTGCGCCCACCAGGGTGACCAGGCTCCAGGTCTTGATGCGGCCTTCGAGGCTCAGGCGCACCCAGGGCCGGAAGTAGACGGACATGGCATCGATCTGGGCCGTACCCCCATTGGTGGTGGAGTAGCTGCCTTTGGGGTTGATCGTCTCAGCCCGACCCTCCAGGTGCACACCGAAGCCTCCCGAGGCCCCCAGGGGAATCAGGTAGGCAGCGCCCACGGCCCAGTAGCTGTAGTCCACCTGGACCTTGGTGACATCCAGGATGTTGGCGGGGGGAACCACGCTGATGTCCCGGTTCGTGGCCATGGCGGCACCACTCTGGAAGCGGGCTGACACCTCCCCGAACCAGCGGGAGTCCATGGACGGGCTGATCTGAAGGCGAAAGCCGGGCCCCACCTGGCGGTCGGCCTGGTCCTTGATGCCCTGGCCCAGGAGGATGCCCTGGGTCTGGATGGCTTCGCCAAACAGGATGATCCGGCCCACGCCCTCCGTGCCCCGCCCCTGGGCGGAGAGGGGCATGGAGAGGGAGATGGCCAACAGGAAGATCGAGGCTTTCACGGAGACTCCCGGAGAGGGAAGGAAGGGATGGGAAGGCCCGAAGGGGCCCAGGGAGAAGGCGTGCGGCGGTGCCTAGGGGGCCACCGTGGTGATCGGACCATTGGCAATGACAATGTCCCAGGCGTAGTTGAAGGGGACCTTGTAGGCGTAGCTGAGGTCGGCCCCGCCAGAGACCTGCATCTTGAGGGTGGCTGTGGCGGTCTTGATGGCGTCCATCCAGTCCGTGCGGTTGAGGGCCCGGGCTGCGGCGATGGGGTTGTTCTTCAGGACCGCCTTCACGGCGAAGACCGTGAGGGTGGCGTCTGCGGCAGGCCGCAGCTCCAGAGGGATGTCAAACCAGCAGTAGCCTGGGGCCACCCGATCGGCGGTCTCCGTCGCCGGGGCCACCGGCGGGGCTGGTCCCACGGAAGGCGCATTGCCGGAGGGCAGGTAGGCCCGGGCATCCGTGAGGATGGCGTCCGTCACGCTCTGGGTGCCCACCGGGAAACTCCCCGGCAGCATGAAGTGCTTCTTGCTGCCCGTATCCAGCTCCACCACCCAGAAGTCCGGCGGCACCGGAGCGCCACTGGCGTCCTTGGTGGGGTTGTACCAGGTGACCCGGTAGCCCCCCAGGGCGTTGCCATTGAGGGTGCCGTCGGCGTTCCGGCCACGCTTGTCCACCATGGTGTCCTGGGGAACCATGAAGCCCAGGGCCACGGTGGCATCCCCGGCGGCAGTACCGGAGAAGGTGGTCGGCACCTGCTTGGAGGTGTCGTCCGCCAGCCAGGTGCGGGCGATGGCGGCGCCGGAGCTGGCCTCATAACTGGGGGTGAAGGCCGTCCAGAAGAACCGGCCCACTCCTGTGGCAGGGGCCGCTGCGCCGGCCAGCCCCACCGGGGCCGCGGCGGTGAAGGCGCCGCCACCCCGAACCGTGAGGTCGAAGGCGCTGAGGGGGCTGGGGAGGATGCCCGAGGCCTTGGGCCAGGCTGTCGGGTTGCTGTAGCGGAAGTAGGGGAAGGTCCCCAGGGCCGTGTTGTAGGCGGGCTGGGCGCTGTTGAGCACCAGGGTCCGAGCCCACACTGTGGACCAGAGGTACTCGGAGTAGCTGAAGACCTGGCGGATGCCTGAATAGCCGCGGACATTGGCCGCGGTGGCCGCCAGGCTGAGGGGGACCCGGTCCGGATCGTTGGGTTGGTAGGGCACCGGCAGGCTGCTGATGCCACCCGCCAGGGGGGAGCTCCCAGGCGCCCCATTCACCAGATTGCTTAGGAAGGTCTGCACGCCGGCACCCACGGGCAGGGGGTTGAGCCCCGCGTGGGGATCCGTCGAGGTGCTGTTGAGCTCAGCCGTGGAGGCCTGCCATGCCGGGGACAGGTTGTAGGGATCCGTGCTACCGGCGGGCACCCGGAAGGCCTGCAGGGAAAAGGCGGCGAAGGTCTTGCTCGCGGCAGCCGTCGCTGAATAGGTTTCGTAGTCCAGCACGAAGCCCAGGTCAGAGGAGGTCCCGGCCGCCGCGGTGGGATCCGGGGTCGCCTCCGCCAGGTCCTTGGTGGCCCGGGTCAGCAGCAGGGTGGGCCACTCCGCGAACCGCTGGTAGGCGGCGATGCCGCTGAGCTGACCCACCATGTTCGAGCTCTGGTTCCAGGTGATGGCCGGGGTGGCATCGGTGGTGGGCACCGACAGGCGGTCCAGCCAGCGCTCGTTGGCGATGGAGGGGGTGGTGGAGAGGTACAGGTCCGTGAAGCCCGTGAGCGTGCGCTGAGCGGCCGCACCCGTTTCCGCGGCGAAGCCCTGGGCCGTCACAAGCTGAAGGGTGGGCTCCCAGGGGGCGCTGGCACTGGCAAAGCCGAAGGTGGAGCTGCCCACCGGCAAGGTGGCCGCCAGGCTGGTATCGGCGTAGGCCCCGGTGGGCGCGTTGGGGATCCGCAGCAGGTAGCTGCGGGTGTCCGTGCCGATGGACGGAAGCTGCACCCAGAAGGGCAGGTCCGAGCGCACCGGGATGGCCACGCTGGCCTGGGCCCCCGAGAGGCTGGCCTGGTTCTGCACGGCATAGGTGCTGGACTGGCCGTCCTGGAAGACCTGCACCGAGGCGCCCAGGCCGTTGGCGGCCGTGGTCACCAGGGCGGTGCTGCTGGTGCCATTGCCGTCGCTCTTGAGGCGGTACAGGAAGGAGAGGTTGAAGGCCTGGGTGTTGAGGCCATCCACCAGGACCTGCTTGGTGGCGGAAACAGCACGACCCAGGGCGTCCGTGACGGTGTAGGTGACCGTCCGCGGGGTGATGACCCCCGCCGTGCCGGCAAAGAGCACCTCTCCGGGAGCGTCGCCGGTGCCGGTGCTGGGCACCCCACCGGGGAAGGTCCAGGTGGTGACAATGGTGTCCTGGCTGCCCGGCTTGGTGGGACTCCCGGCGAAGGACAGCTTGCCGTTGAGAGGCACCACCACATAGGGTGGCGTGATGCCCACCGGCAAGCCGGTGGGAGCACTGCCGCTGGCCTGGGGCGAGGTGATGGTGGCCGTGGGCAGGGTGTTGTAGGTCACCGTCACCAGGCGGGTGCGGGGGGTGGCGGTGGCACTGGCGGAGCGGTTGTCCGTGGCCGTCACGGTCACTGACACGGAAGTGCTGGTGGCCGTGAAAGCATCGGCGTAGGTGTGGGTGGCTGTGACCGCGACCCCGGCGGTGAAGTCCCCCGTGGGCGCGCCGGTGGTGGTGGCTGTCCCATCGCCCCAGTTCACGGTGTAGGCCACCGCATCGTTGTCAGCGTCCGTCAGGGTGAAGCCCAGGGTGAAGACCTTGCTGGTGTAGGCCACCGTACCGTCGGTTGCGGGGGACGTCAGGGTGATGCTCGGCGCATGGTTGGCGCCGAGGGTGGTGAGGGTCATGAGGGGGCCGCTGGCGGCCAAGCCCACGATGCCGAAGCTGTCCGTGGCCTGGGCCGTGGCTGTGGCAGTCCGGGTGCCCGCCGTGGCGGCCCCGGTGTAGCGGACCGTATAGGTGTAGGTGCCGTCTCCGTGGTCCACGGGACTCGGCAGCACCGTCGCCAGGGCATCGTTGGCCAGGAAGGAAATGTTGCCCATGGGCAGCGGATCCGTCGCTCCCGAGGCCTTCTGGGGGTTGGTCACGGAGAGGGTGAAGGCCTGATCCACGGTGCCAGGACTCACCTCAATGTTCTTGGTGGTTGCAGCGGGACTGGTGAACGTCACCACTGGCAGCGAGGTCGCCACCACGGTGAAGTTCACCGCCGGGCTCCAGTCGCCCACGGCGCCGCGACTGTCGATGGCGCGGAGCTTGACCCTCGCTACCCCGGTAAAGGTCGCAGCGAATGTGTGACTCTTGCTGGTTGTCGTGGCTGTCAGGGGTGTTGAAGTCTGAATGGCCGTCCCGTCACCGAAGTCCCACTCGTAACTGGCGACCGTGTCGCCCACATCCGGATCCGAGCCCGTGGCCGTGAACGTGTAGCTCTTGGTCTGATACAAGCTCGCTGCCGCCGTCGTCACCGCTGCTACCGGTGGATTGTTCTCCACCACCGTCAGCACCAGCGTCCCCGTCGTCACGCCGCCCTTGCCGTCATCGGCTGTCGCCGTCACCGTCGTCAGTCCTGCCGCCAGGAACTGGTGCGTGACCGGGCTGCCCGACCCTGCGGCCGAGCCATCACCGAAGTTCCATGTCACCGTCCGGGCGTCGCCATCAGTGTCTGCATCCCCTGCACTCAGCTCCACACGCTGGTACTTCGTCGGGTTCCCACCCGGAGAGGTCTTGCTAACAGACACCGTCGGCGCTGCGTTCGCCAGCACGTTCATCGTCAAATCCGCGATCTTCGTGCCCCCCGTACGCCCGTCATCCACCGTCAGCTTCACCGAATAGTTCCCTGCGCTCGTGAACTTGTGCGTCTGCACCAGTGCCGAAGCTCCCGTCAAATTCGTCAGTACCGTCCCGTCGTCGAAATCCCACGTGTACGTCAATGGATCGCTGTCTGCATCCGTTGCCGTCCCCGTGAACACCACGTTCACGTTCTGCCACGTCGCATTCGTTCCCGCTGCCACCGCCGGTGCACTCACCAACGTCGCCACCGGCGCCTGGTTCGACGCCTGCGTCACGATCGTTACCACTGGCCCGCTCACTCCCACACCCGTCACGCCCACGCCGTCCGTCACGCCCGCCACGCTCGCCGTCGCTGTCCGACC
>CAIRQL010000195.1 GCA_903880675.1 uncultured Holophagaceae bacterium
ATCACGGCGATGACCTTGGGCACGAAGGCGATGGTCTGGTCCTGGAGGCTGGTGACCACCTGGAACACCGAGACGATGAGGCCCACCACCAGGGCGACCAGCAGCGCCGGACCCGCCACCAGCAGAGCCGTCCTGAGGGCATCCTTCCCGATCTGAGCGATCAGCAGCTCATTCAAAGCTCACCCCCCCAGCCGATAGCTGATAGCCGATAGCTGACAGCTGATAGCCCAAATACTCATCCCGTATACCCCTTCACCAGGGACCCGATGATGAGGTACCACCCATCCACCAGCACGAAGAGCAGCACCTTGAAGGGCAGCGAGATCACCACCGGTGGCAGCATCATCATGCCCATGCTCAGCAGGATGCTGGCCACCACCATGTCCAGCACCAGGAACGGCAGGAAGATCATGAAGCCGATCTCGAAGGCGGTCTTCAGCTCGCTGATGAGGAAGGCCGGGAGCAGGCACTCCATGGGCACATCGGCCTTGGTCTTGGGCGCCGGGGCCTTGGCAATGCGCAGGAAGAGGGACAGGTCCTTCTTTCGGGTGTGCCGCAGCATGAACACCTTCATGGGCGCGGCGGTGCGGTCCAGGGCCTGATCGGTCGTGAGCTCGTTGCGCTGGAGGGGCTGGAGCACGGTGGTGTTAATCTCCCGGGCCGTGGGCGCCATGATGAAGAAGGTCAGCACCAGCGAGAGGCTGATGAGCACCTGATTGGACGGGGTCTGCTGGGTCCCCAGGCCCTGCCGCAGGAAGTGCATCACCACCACGATGCGGGTGAAGCTGGTGGCCGTCATGAGAATGGTGGGGGCCAGGCTGAGGACCGTGAGCAGCAGCATGGCCTGCAGGCTGGAGCTGAGGGCCGGACCCGAGGGGGTCTTCCCGAAGTCCACCGTCACGGACGGCAGGGCGCCAGCCGGCTGCTGGGCGGCGAGGGCCACCCCTGCCAGCAGGAGGATGAGCGGTAGCAGCCAAGTCCGGCGGCTCACTGACCGCCCCCACCCTGGCGGAGGAGGGCCTCCATCTCCTTTACCGGCACCGGCCGGCCCAGGTCCACCTGGCGGCCAAGGGCCTCGTCAAAGCCCCCGGCATCCTCGTCCAGGTCCGGTTCCATGCGGGAGAGCAGGGTGATGCTCTGGGGGGTCAAGGCGATGAGGAAGCGCTCCCCGTCGGCCTGGATGATGGAGATGTACCGGCGATCGCCCAGGGCCAGGGTCTCGTCCACCTTGAGACGGCCCCCGCCACCACCGGGGAGGCGACGCCGGCCGTACTTCCGCAGGGCCCAGAGGCTGGCCCCGGCCAGGCCAACGACCAGAACCAGGGAACCGAAGGTCCGGAGGCCGGAGGGGGCAGGTTCGGAGGCCTGGCCGGGCGTCGGTTTTCCGTCCTCGAGCGTCAAGGGAGCCTGCAGTTCCTTCTCCGAGGCCGTCGCCGGGGGGGCCGGGCGATCCGCCCCCTGGGCCCCAAGGCCAAGCCCCATCAGCATTCCAAGGCACAAACAAAGGCGTCGCATCACGACAAACTCCCGACACAGCACGGGAGAATGGCGAGAGGGATGCCAACCCGGTTGCGGTGTCCCCGCCCGGAGCGTAGCTTTGAAACCTCGTCTCATGATGGAGCCTCCGATGCCCGTATCCCGCCGCTCTGTGAACGGCCACCTCCGCACCTCCGAGGCGGTATGAAGCCCCCCCTGCCGGCGGTGATCCTGGCCGCCGGAGCTGGCATCCGCATGGGCGGACCCAAAGCCCTCCTGGCCCTGGACGGGGAGACCCTCCTTCAGCGGGCGGTGCGGGTCGTCCGCGCCGCCGGGTGCGACCCCGTCCTTGCCGTGGTGGGGGACTGGGACCCGGGCCCCTTGGACGCTGTCCGGGTGCCCAACCCCGATGCCGCCGAGGGCATGGCCAGCTCCATTCGGGCCGGCGTCCGGGCCCTGCCGGCCGATGCGCCGGCGGCCCTGTTCCTGACGGTGGATCAGCCTGCCGTGGATGCGCCCCTGCTCCGCCGCCTCCTCGCCTTGGCGGCCCTGGCCCCGGAGCACCCAACGGCCTGCGCCTATGGGGACACCCTGGGCATCCCCGCCGTGCTGCCCCGCCGCCTCTTTCCAGACCTCCTGGCCCTCGTCGGTGACCGGGGTGCCAAGGGCATCCTCCTGCGGGAGACCACGGCGACCCTGCCCTTCCCCGCCGGCGAGGACGATCTGGATACTCCCGGCGACTTGGCCAATCATCCCCGTTGAAGCCTTGCGGGAGCCGCTTGGTGACGGCCCCACAGACCGCTGTAGGTGTCGTGACGGCGTTGCCTGCCAGAATCCGTTACCCTGAGGGCCTCCCCAGGAGATCTCCCATGTCCGACCTCATCCATGACCTCACCGACAAATCCTTTGCCGAAGCCATCGCCCAGGGCATCACCGTGGTGGACTTCTGGGCCCCCTGGTGCGCGCCTTGCCGAGAGCTGGCACCCGTGACCGAGCTACTCGCCGCGGAGCTCAAGGATCAAGTCATCTTCGCCAAGCTCAATGTGGATGACTTCACGCCCCTTTCCGAGGAATACGACGTCCTGAGCATGCCCTCGCTCCTGGTCTTCAAAGAGGGTCAGCTGGTGGATCGCATCGTCGGTTCCATGCCCCTCGACCAGCTCCGGACCCGAATTTCCCGCTCCCTCTAGACTTCTCCCGAGGCACCCATGACCACCCTCTCCGGCGCGAGCCTCCTGCAGCAGCTGAACTGGCGCTACGCCACCAAGAAATTTGATCCCACCAAGAAGATCTCCGCGGCAGACTGGGCGGTCATCGAGGAGGCGTTGGTCCTGTCCCCCTCCAGCTACGGCCTCCAGCCATGGAAGTTCATCGTGGTGACAGACCCCGCCCTCAAGGCCAGCCTCCGGGCTGCCAGCTGGAACCAGGCCCAGGTGGAGGACTGCAGCCATCACGTGGTCTTCACCGCCAAGACCGACATCACCGAGGCCGACGCCGACCGCTTCCTGGCCCGGACGGCAGAGGTCCGTGGCGTGACCCTCGAGAGCCTCGCCGGGTACAAAAAGTATCTCATCGGGGACCTGGTGCATGGCCCGCGCCACGCCATCATCGGGGAGTGGGCGGCCCGCCAGGCCTACATCGCCCTGGGCAACCTCATGACCTCCGCGGCCGTGCTGGGCGTGGACGCCTGTCCCTTCGAGGGCCTGGAACCCGACAAGTACGATGCCATCCTGGGCCTGGCTGGCACGGGCTTCCACACTGTCTGCGCTTGCCCCATGGGCTACCGCTCCGCTGACGACAAGTACGCCAGCGTCCCCAAGGTCCGCTTCCGCACCGAGGATGTGGTCGAGCATCGCTAGGCAGGACACATCCGGACCCCGCGACCTGTGCAGGCCATGGGAAACTGGGGCGTCCCACCGGAGTTCCCCATGAGCGATGCCTCGCCCGTACCTATCGTGACCGCCCCCCGGGGCACCCACCTGCACTGCAAGGGCTGGGTGCAGGAGGCGGCGCTGCGCATGCTCATGAACAACCTCGATCCCGAAGTGGCTGAGCGTCCCGAAGACCTGGTGGTCTATGGCGGCCTGGGCAAGGCGGCGCGCAACTGGGACTGCTTCCACGCCATCGTGAAAGAGCTGAAGCACCTGGGGAAGGACGAGACGCTGCTGATCCAGAGCGGCAAGCCCGTGGGCGTGGTGAAGACCCACGAGGACGCCCCCCGGGTGCTCCTCGCCAACTCCAACCTGGTGCCGAAGTGGGCCACCTGGGAGGTCTTCCGCGAGCTGGATCAGAAGGGCCTGATGATGTACGGCCAGATGACCGCCGGCAGCTGGATCTACATCGGCAGCCAGGGCATCGTCCAGGGCACCTACGAGACCTTCGCCGAGGCCGCCCGCCAGCACTTTGGTGGCACCCTGGCGGGCACCTGGACCCTCACCGCAGGCCTGGGCGGCATGGGTGGGGCGCAGCCTCTGGCCGTGACCATGAACGGCGGCGTCTGCCTTGCGGTCGAGGTGGATCAGACCCGCATCCAGAAGCGCCTAGACACCCGCTACCTGGACGAGTGGACCGACAGCATTGACGAGGCCGTGGCTCGGTTGGAGCGGTACGTGGCCCGCCGGGAGCCCCGCAGCATCGGGCTCCTGGGCAACGCCGCCGAGGTCCTGCCGGAGCTCCTGAAGCGGGGCCTGAAGCCCCACCTGGTCACGGACCAGACCTCGGCCCACGACGAGTACAACGGCTACATCCCGGCGGGCCTCGGCCTGGAGCAGGCCGCCGTGCTGCGTCAGGAGCAGCCGGAGACCTATGTCCAGCGGGCTCTGGCCTCCATGCGCGCCCACGTGGAGGCCATGCTCGGCTTCCAGGCGGGCGGCGCCGTCACCTTCGACTACGGCAACAACCTCCGCGCCCAGGCCCAGCGCGCGGGCTGCGAAAACGCCTTCGGCTTCCCCGGCTTCGTGCCGGCCTTCATCCGGCCCCTCTTCTGCAAGGGCATCGGCCCCTTCCGCTGGGTGGCCCTCTCCGGGGACCCGGCCGACATCGCTGTCACCGATGCCGCCATGATGGAGCTGTTCCCGGCTAACGAAGGCCTCCACCGCTGGCTGAAGGCCGCCCAGGAGAAGATCGCCTTCCAGGGTCTGCCCGCCCGCATCTGCTGGATCGGCGCCGGCGAGCGCCACCTGGCGGGCCTCAAGTTCAACGAGCTGGTGCGCACCGGGAAGGTGAAGGCGCCCATCGTCATCGGCCGCGACCACCTGGATAGCGGCAGCGTGGCCAGCCCCAACCGCGAGACCGAGGCCATGAGGGACGGCAGTGATGCAGTCTCGGACTGGCCCCTGCTCAATGCCCTCACCGCAGCCAGCGGCGGTGCCTCCTGGGTGAGCTTCCACCACGGCGGCGGGGTGGGCATGGGCTACAGCCAGCACAGCGGCGTGGTCATCGTGGCCGATGGCACGGAGCGGGCCGACCGCTGCATCACCCGGGTGCTCTGGAACGACCCCGCCATGGGCGTCTTCCGCCACGCCGACGCCGGCTACGACACCGCCCGCGAGCACGCTGACGCCATTGGTCTGCATATCCCAATGCCCGGCTAACCGAGAGGAATACCCATGTCCCGACCCTGCCCCTGCGCCTCCAAGAAGTCCTACGACCACTGCTGTGGCCCCTTTCACGCCGGGACGGCCCTGCCGGCGACGGCAGAGCTGCTCATGCGCTCCCGCTATGCCGCCTACGCGATGGCCAAGGTGGACTACCTCATCAACACCCGCCCCGAGGCCGTGCGCGCTGGCGAAAACCGGGAGGAACTGAAGGAGTACTGCAAGTCCGTGGTGTGCGTGGGCCTGAAGATCGTCGCCAAGGAAAAGGGCGGCAAGGACGATGACACCGGGGTCGTCACCTTCCACGCCAGCCTGCAGGCCCAGGGCCGCCGCAGCCTGCACATCGAGACCAGCACCTTCGCCCGGGATCAGGGCAAGTGGGTGTACGTGGATGGGGTCGTGAAGCACTAGGAGGAGCCTGCCATGTCCTGCCTCGACGGAATCAAGGTCATCAACCTCGCCCTCAACCTGCCGGGGCCAGCCGCAGCGCGCCGGCTACTGGCCATGGGCGCTGAGGTCATCAAGGTGGAGCCCCCGGCTGGGGATCCCATGGCCACCTACAGTCCGGCCTGGTATGCGGAGATGGCCACGGGCCAGATCAGAGTGGTGCTGGACCTCAAGACCCCCGAAGGCCGGACTCACCTCCACGCCCTCCTGGCGGAGGCGGACCTGCTCATCACCTCCTTCCGACCCTCGGCCCTGGCGCGCCTTGGCCTGGACCCCGACACCCTGGCGGCCGCCCATCCAGACCTCTGCCAGGTCGCCATCGTGGGCTTCCCTGCACCTCGGGCGGAGGAGGCTGGCCACGACCTGACCTATCAGGCCTCCATGGGGCTGGTGGCACCTCCGGGCCTGCCACTCACCCTCCTCTCGGACCTGGCCGGGGCTGAGCAGGCCATCAGCGCTGCCCTGGCCCTCCTGCTGGAGCGCGCCCGCACCGGCAAGGCTGGCCAGGCTACGGTGGCCCTTTCGGAGGCCGCGGAGGCCTTCGCCGCTCCGCTCCGCCATGGCCTCACGGCCCCTGGGGCCCTCCTGGGGGGCGGCCTGCCCCAGTACAGCCTCTACCCCACCACCGACGGGTGGATCGCTGTGGCCGCCCTGGAGCCGCACTTCAAGAAGAAGCTGGAGGCGCTCCTGCAGATAAGCACCGCCGAGGAGTACCGGCGAGCCTTCGCCGGCCAGACCTCGGCCCACTGGCAGGCCTGGGGCGAGGCCAATGACGTGCCCGTGGAGGCCGTGCGCAGCACCCTCGGCTGACCTTTCGCCGGTGCTGAGCCACCACTCACCGATCCTGGGCTGAACGCTTCTCCCGGGAGCCGTAGCCTGGGCATGTGGAAGGAGAACCCCATGCCCCAGACTGCCTGGCTCGTCGATTACCTCTGGTGCCTCCTGTGGCTCCCCACCCTGGTCCTGGCTGTGCCCTTCACCTCGGGCGGCCCGCAGGAGGTCCGCCCATGAGCCGCCCCACACCTTTATCCGACTTGGCACCCAGGCTGGTCCTGGGCCTCGTGGTCATCGCCCTCGGGGCCATCCTGCTCCTGGATAACCTGGGCTGGTATGACGCCTGGCGGCTGTTGGAGTGGTGGCCCGCCGCCCTGGTGGCATACGGCCTGTCACGCTTGGTCCAGGGCGGCCCGCTCAGCTTTCGGGGCCACGTGTGGCTGGCTCTGGGTGCGGCCGGCTTCATTTCCCAGTTTGGACCCTGGGGGCTCCTGGAGCGCTGGTGGCCCCTCGCCCTGGTGTGGCTGGGCCTCGTGGTCACCCTCCGGGCCCTCTTCCCTCAGGCGGCCCAGCTCGCACCCCCTTCCGGCCAACCCGAAACAACCCCAGACTTGCCGCAGGTGACCCCATGACCAGCCCCGAAACCCCGACCCCTGCCAGCGCCTTCACCCCCAAGCTGGTGGTGGGTGTGGCCATCATCGTGGTCGGCCTGGTCCTGACCCTCGACACCCTCGGCCTGGTCAACTCCCACGCCATCCTGCGCCTTTGGCCCCTCGCCCTGGTGGCCATGGGCATCGCCAAGCTGCGCCAGGAGGGCACCGGCTCCACCGCCGGCTGGGCCCTGGTGGTGGTGGGCACCTTTCTGGTCATCGCCCTGGTGGATGGCGACCACTCCGTCACCCTGGGCCCCCTGCTGATCGTGGCCCTGGGCATCTTCATCGTCACCAAGGCCCTCAAGCAGAACCGCGGCATTCCGGCGGAGCTGTCCCACTCCGATGACTTCCTGCAGGGCACCGCCATCATGGGTGGCTTCAAGCGGCGGGTGGCCACCCCCACCTTCAAGGGCGGCCAGCTGACGGCCATCTTCGGCGGCTACGAGGTGGACCTGCGCCAGTGCGCGCTGGAAGGCGGCCAGGCCCGCCTCGACATCTTCGTGCTCTTCGGTGGAGGCGAGATTCGCGTACCCGAGGGCTGGGAGATCGTCTCCCGCGCCACGGCCATCGCCGGGGCCATCAACGACAACACCCACCACGGACCCCAAGGGGGCGAGGCCCGCCCACGCCTTATCATCACCGGGCTGATCCTCTTCGGCGGCACCGAGGTCAAGAGCTGATGCACCCCCTCCTGGCCAGCCGGGCGCGCCTGGGGAGCTACCTGCTTGGGTGGCTCCCCATCGCCGCGCTGCTGGCAGGCATGGCCCGTACGCAGGGCTGGACCTGGGCTGAAGCCGGGGCCCTCAGCCTGCCCCTCTGCCTGCTGGGGGCCTTCCTCTTCCTCAGTGCCTGGACCCTCTGCCGGGCCCTGCCCCTGGGCCAGGGTACGGAGGGCCTGGCCAACCGCGGCGCAGCCTGGGGGACGGCGGCCCTCCTCATGGGCGGGCTCTGGTCCGGCCTGGCCTGGTTCCTGGCCCGGGGCCTAGCCTGGCTGCCGGCCCTGGGCGGCCTGCCCTTCAAGGTGCGGATGGCCCTGCCCGTCCTCACGGGCCTCGGCACACTGCTCTACCTGGGCTCGGTGGCCCTCAGCTACCTCCTGCTGGCCCAGGCGCGCAGCTTGGAGGCCGAGCGCAGGGGCGCCGAGCTGCAGCTGGCGGCCCAGGAGTCCGAGCTCAAGGCCCTGCGCGCCCAGCTGAACCCCCACTTCCTCTTCAACAGCCTGAACTCCATCTCGGCCCTCACCGCCGTGGACCCCGCCCGGGCCCAGGAGATGTGCGTGCTCCTGTCGGAGTTCCTCCGCCGCAGCCTGGGCCTCGGGGAGCGCCGTCTCGTGACCCTGGGCGAAGAGCTCGAGCTGGCGCGGGCCTACCTGGCCATCGAGCAGATCCGCTTCGGCAGCCGCCTGCAGCTGGCCTGGCGCATCGACCCCGCCGCCGAGCCAGCCCTCCTGCCCACCCTGCTCCTTCAGCCCTTGGTGGAGAACTCCATCAAACATGGCATCGCCACCCTCACCGAGGGCGGGGTCCTCACGGTGGATGCCGCCGTTACCGAGGGCCATGTGGTGCTGTCCGTGGACAATCCGGTGGATGCCGATGCCCCGCCTCCCGTGGGCCTGGGACTGGGTCTCCGCCAGGTGCGCCAGCGCCTGCTGGGGCGCTTCGGCGCCCGGGCCCGCTTCGAGTCCAGCCTGCGGGACGGCCACCACCGCGCCCTCCTTGTCTTCCCCCTGGAGATCTTATGAAGGCCCTGATCATCGACGACGAAGAACTGGCCCGGGCCGTGGTGCGCCAGCACCTGGCCGCCCATCCAGATGTGACCGTGGCTGCCGAGTGCGCCAATGGCTTCGAGGCCCTCAAGGCCGCGGCCCAGCACGAGCCAGACCTCATCTTCCTGGACATCCAGATGCCCAAGCTGGACGGCTTCGAGGTGCTGGAGCTGCTGGAAGCGGAAGGACGGCGTCCCGCCGTCATCTTCGTCACGGCCTTCGACCAGCACGCCATGAGGGCCTTCGAGGCCCACGCGGTGGACTACCTGCTCAAGCCCTTTCCCAGGGAGCGCTTTGACGCCGCCCTGGCCAAGACCCGGGCCCTGCTGGCGGCCAAGGAGGCACCCCTGGTTGTCCCGCCTGCCGCTGCCGAGCTGGCCGCCGCCGCCCGGCAGGGCCGCCCCCTGGTGCGCATCGTCGTCAAGGACGGCCCGAAGATCACGGTGGTCCACCTGGACCGCCTGGACTGGGTACAGGCCCAGGACGACTATGTGCTGCTCCGCACCGAGGGCCGGAACCTCCTCAAGCAGCAGACCCTGGCCAGCCTCGAGACCCAGCTGGATCCCGGCCGCTTCATCCGCATTCACCGCAGCTTCATCCTGAACCTCGACCGCCTCGTGCGGGTGGAGCAGGACGGCAAGGAGCACCGGGAGGCCGTGCTGCGCGACGGCGCCCGTCTCCCCGTCAGCCGAGCCGGCTACCAGCGCCTGCGGGAGCTCTGGGAAGAGGGTTGAAGTCCCAGAAAAAGGAACTGGAACGCAGAGGAAAACGGAGAAGCAGAGGAAAGCAGAGAAAGACCCTGCCTGTTCAGTTCTCCGCTTTCCTCCGCGCCTCGGCTGTCCTCCGCGGTCTCTTCTTTTCTTCTTTATACCGTGGTGTGCAGCTGGCAAGGGTGGACGTCGCAGTGGCCGCATCGGCCCATACAGACCAGGGCCTTGGGCGCTTCGAGCACCGGCTTCACCACGGGCTCCATCACAGGGATGGGGCGCGACATCCGAACCACCCCAGGAGCCCGCAGCGGTGCGGGTTCGACAGGGGCTTTCTGGACCGTCGACCGGGGCATGGGGATCCTAGGACTGGGGCCGCTTGAAGCTCTTGGACACCCGCTGCATGAGCAGGGGATCACCCTCGATCTGGATCTTGCCGGTCATGAAAGCCTCCTGGGCGTTCAGCGTTCCGGTGTTCAGTGCCACGAAGTCGTCGCCCTTCGCTTTCAGCATCGTATCACAAGGCTTCAGCAGGCGCGGATAGACCATGCACGCGCCATGGCGGATAAGCAGGGTGTAGCCCAGGTCGTCGATCTGGTAGCCAACACAGGCTTCGAGGTCCCCCGCCTTTTCCGGCAGGAAGCGCTCGGGCATGGACTCCAGGAGGCCCTGGGCCGGGTTCACGTCCGCATCGAAGTGGGCCGTGTAGGCGGCGATCCGGCTGAGGTCGCCCTTGAGGCTGAGGCTGCCGGCCAGGAGGGCAGCCACCAGGTTCAGCTTGCCCACGTTCAGGGCGGCGAAGTCCGCATCGGAGATGCCCAGGGAGGGGCCCCCTTCCAGCTCGCCGGGGCGGATGGCCAGACCCTCGGGGCTGAAGTCCAGGCGGTAGGGCACGCCGTCCACCTTCAGCTCCAGGCTGCCGGCCGCACCGCCTTTGTAGCGCTTGCGCAGGGTGGCGAGGGCCTTGCCGCCGGGGGTCGAGGGGAAGGTGATCTCGGGCTCCGCCGCCCAGGCTTTCCAGGCCGCACGCAGAACGGCCATGTCGCCAGAGAAGCGCAGCTGGCCACCCAGCAGCGCCGGGCCTGGATCCGAGAGCCCGCAGAGGAGGGCGCGCAGCGCAGCTTCCTCCCCGGTCAGCTCAGCGCCCTCGCCCCAGGAGTCACTGCCGACGGTGACCTTCAGCGCCGCACCAGCGGCGGCCAGGCGCGCCGGCACCAGCTCCTTGAGGGCCTTCACGGCCCCGCCCTGCTTCTGGGGCTTCTTGAAGAACTTGGGGAACTTCTGCAGCAGGCCCAGGTCGCCGGTGCCCTTGAGCTTGCCGGTCATGAAGGCCTGCATGGGATCGAGCTTGCCCTCGCTGAGGGCGATCCAGTCCTCGGCGCCGATGACCACCACAGAGGTGGCGTCCGGCTTGGCCTCGCGCTTCAGCGTGAAGGCGCCGTTCTCAATGAGGCAGGCATAGTCACCGCCGCCTTCGCCGGTCACCTGGTAATAGACCGAGACCGTGAGGCCCTGGGCCTTTTCCGGCAGGAACAACTCGGGCATCAACGAGAAAATGCCGTCCACCGTCAGGGTCATGGAATCACCTCGCTCACAGGCCATGAGCATGGCCGGGCCTGGCGATCCCGTGCAACGGCTACCAGGAGTCAGTTACGGGATTCGGCCCTGACCCGCACTCGCATCAGAAAATCCGGCTCCGGACTTGGCTGGAACGCCCCCTGTGGTGACAATTGTCACATGCCCATCCATGCGCTCCGGTCCCACCGCATCCCCTGCCCCTCTGGGATGGCGGGAAAGGGTGGCGCGGCATGACCCTCGACGACCTCATCAACGACTGGAACGGCCCGCCCTCGGACGGTGGCCGGGTCCCCCTCCTGAACGATGAGACCCTGCGGGACGGCCTGCAGAGCCCCTCCGTGCGGGACCCCGAGATCGCCGACAAGCGGGACCTCACCCACCGCCTGGCCCGCCTGGGGGTGGACGCCCTCAACCTGGGCTGCCCCGGCGCCGGCCCCAAGGCTCTCGCTGCGGTGCGCGCCCTCATGGTGGAGATCCGGGACCACCGCCTGCCCCTCAGCCCCAATGTGGCTGTGCGGACTCTAGAGTCGGACCTGGAGCAGGTGGCCGAGATCCAGCAGCGGGCAGGACTGCCCCTGGAGGCGGGCGCCTTCCTGGGTTCCAGCCCGGTGCGCATGGACGTCGAAGGCTGGGACCTGGCCTTTCTCGTGGACACCGCCCGGCAGGCCGTGGCCTTCTGCCACCGCCACCAGGTGCCCGTCATGATGGTCACCGAAGACACCACCCGGGCCCGGCCCGAGGTCCTCAAGGCCATCTATACCGCTGCCATGGATGAAGGGGCCAGCTCCATCTGCCTCTCAGACACCTGCGGCCATGCCACCCCGGACGGCGTACGCCGCCTGGTCCGGTTCATCCGCGAGGAGGTGGTGGGCACCCGCCCGGTGCGCATCGACTGGCACGGACACAATGACCGGGGCCTGGCCCTGGCCAACGCCATCGCCGCCTTCGAGGCCGGGGCGGACCGCCTGCACGGCACCATCCTGGGGATCGGGGAGCGCTGCGGGAATGTGGCCCTCGATCAGCTGATGATCAACCTCCACCTCATGGGCTTCCCCAAGGGCAACCTGACCCACCTGCCGGCGCTGGCCTCCCGGGTGGCCGAGCTCTGCGGGACCTCCATCCCCGCCAACTACCCGGTGCTTGGGCGCGACGCCTTCCGCACAGGCACCGGGGTCCATGCGGCAGCCATCGCCAAGGCCCTCCACCGGGGCGATGTGAAGCTGGCGGATGCCGTGTACTCCGGCGTGCCCGCAGCCCTGGTGGGACGGCGCCAGGAGATCGAGATCGGCCCCATGGCGGGCCACAGCAATGTGATCTTTTGGCTCGAGCTGAACGGCTTCGATCCCAACCCGGCCCGGGTGGAGCGGATCCTCCGAGCGGCCAAGGACAGCCCCAGGATCCTCACGGAAGCGGAGATCCGCTCGGTCCTCTGAGGCCCTGGACCTCTCCGGAGCTGAGGCGGACCACCCCCCGGGCCGTGGTCACCCGCAGCCGGCCATCGGCCTCCCAGCCCAGGCAGGTGCCCTGACCCTCCTCCCAGCGCAGGGGGTCCCCCGCTTCAGGCCAGCGGAAGAGCACTTGAGGTTCCTCTGATAATTTATTCCAGACGTGGAGGATGGACTTTGCCAGTGCTTCGATGCCTGGAACCTCCAGGCCCAGTTCAAGCAGGCAGGCGGGGGGGATGGCCCGCTCCGGCAGCACCGGGGCGCTGCGGAGGTTGACCCCCAGACCCAGCAGCAGGCGGCCCCCGCCCTGCTCTCCCAGGATCCCGCCCACCTTCACCAGGCGACCATCCTTCCAGGCCACCAAGTCGTTGGGCCACTTGAGGCCCAGGACTCGGCGTTCCGGATCCAGCACCCCCGCCGCGGCGGCCATGGCCCGCTGTAGCACCAGGCCCGGACTGACCTCCACCGGGATGGGGAGGGCCGCTGACATCCACAAGCCGGCACCGGGGAGGCTCTCCCAGCGGTTGCCCTGACGACCATGGCCCCCAGTCTGGGTGTGCGCCACGACGGCGCAGTAGCCCAGGTGGGGCTGGCGCTTCAGGAAGGCCTGGGTGGAGTCCACCTCGGCCAGCAGGAGGATGGGCAGGGGCTCCGGGGATGCCTGGGCCGGAGCCATGGCCTACTTCCGGCTGCCCTGGTTGCGGAACCAGAGGATGCGGAGGCCGTCCAGGGTGAGATCCGGGGCGATGTGGGTGATGTGGGAGCAGTGCGGGGCCACCACCCGGGCCAGGCCACCGGTGGCAGCCACCTTGGAGCCCGGGCACTCCACCAGCAGGCGGCCCAGGATGCCCTCCACCATGCCGACGTAGCCGTAGAAGATGCCGGACTGCATGGCCTGGATGGTGTTGCGTCCCACGAGCCGCTCGGGCTCGGCGATCTCCACCCGAGGCAGCCGGCTGGCGCGCTGGAAGAGGGCCTCGGCGCTGATCTTCAGGCCGGGGCTGATGAGGCCGCCCAGGTATTCCTTCTTGGCGTTCACCACGTCGTAGCTGGTGGCGGTACCGAAGTCCACGATGATGAGCGGCGCACCGAACTTCTCGATGCCAGCCACGGCATTCACCAGGCGGTCCGCGCCCAGCTCCGCCGGGTTGTCGATGAGCACCTTCATGCCGGTGCGGACCCCCGGCTCCACGTAGAAGGCTTCCACGCCGAAGTAGTTCCGGGAGAGGCTCATGAGCACCGGGTGCAGGGGCGGCACCACGCAGGAGATGGCGACATGCTGGATCTGGCCCGCCTCGATGCCCTGGTGGCGCATGAGGGCCAGGGCCGAGAGGCCGTACTCGTCCACGGTGCGCTCGCGACTGGTGGCCAGGCGCCAGGAGCACACCAGGGGCGAGTCCGGACCCTGGGTGAGGTCGAAGATCCCCAGCACCACATTGGTGTTGCCCACATCAATGGCCAGCAGAAGACTCATGGATGCTCCAGGAAAGGTGCAGAACCTCTAGGATCGCCGGGGGTGGTCTGCGCCGCCACCCCCCTTGTGATCTCCCGCCCCGGCGCATCCGGTAGCCTGGACCTTCGCCTGGAGCCGCCATGCCCCGCACCCTGATCGAGCCCTTCCGCATCAAATCCGTAGAGCCCATCCGCATGACCACCCCGGCCGAGCGCCTGGGCATGCTGGAAGCGGCCAAGCTTAACGTCTTCAAGCTGCGGGCCGAGGACGTGCTGCTGGACTGGCTCACAGACTCTGGCACGGGGGCCATGAGCTCCGCCCAGTGGGGCGCCATCATGCTCGGCGACGAGAGCTACGCCGGGGCCAAGAGCTTCTACCGCCTGGAGGCTGTCCTGCAGGACATCACGGGCATGCGGCACTTCATCCCCACTCACCAGGGCCGGGCGGCGGAGAAGGTGCTCTTCAGCGCCGTGTGCAAGAAGGGCGACCTGGTGCCCAACAACTCCCACTTCGACACCACCCGGGCCAACCTCGAGTTCAATGGCGTGGAGGCCGTGGATCTGGTGATCCCGGAGGGGCTCCAGCCCGCCCTCCTCCACCCCTTCAAGGGCAACATCGACCTGGCCCGTGCCGAGGCCCTGCTGGCCCAGGAAGAGGCTCGAATCCCCTTCGGCATGATCACCGTGACCAACAACACCGGGGGCGGCCAACCTGTCTCCATGGCCAACATCCGGGCCTACGCCGCGCTCCTGAAGCGCCACGGCAAGCCCTTCATCATGGATGTCTGCCGCTTCGCCGAGAACGCCATGTTCATCAAGCTGCGGGAGGACGGCTACCAGGACACCCCCATCCGGGCCATCTGCCAGGAGCTGTTCAGCTACGCCGACGGCTGCACCATGAGCGCCAAGAAGGACGGCATGGTGAACATGGGTGGCTTCATCATGCTGCGCAGCGATGAGTGGCTCGACCCCGTCCGCAACATGCTCATCCTCACCGAGGGCTTCCCTACCTACGGGGGCCTGGCGGGCCGGGACCTGGAGGCCCTCGCCGTGGGCCTGGAAGAGGGCATGGACGAGAGCTACCTGCGCTACCGCCTCCGCACCGCCGAGTACCTGGGCGAAAAAATGGAGGCCGAGGGGATCGGCTTTGTGAAGCCCACCGGTGGGCATGCGGTCTACATCGACGCCCGCACCGTCCTGCCAGACATGCCCGTGGCCCACTACCCGGCCTGGGCCCTCTGCAACGCCCTCTACCTGGAAGGCGGGATTCGCGGCGTGGAGATCGGCTCCGTGATGTTCGGCAAGCGCCAGCCCGACGGCACCGAGACCTACCACAGCATGGAGCTGGTGCGGCTGGCCTTCCCCCGCCGCATGTACACCCAGAGCCACTTCGACTTCGCCGGTGAGGTTCTCGCCGAGGTCAAGGCCAAGGCCCGGGAGATCCGCGGCGTGAAGATCGTCAAGCAGAGCCCGTATCTGCGCCACTTCACCGCAGAATTGGCCTGGGTCTGATTGGGTTGGCAACCACACCTGTGGTTCCGCTTTTGATCTTGAATGGCTGCGGGTATGTTGAGGGATCGCAACCCGGAGCCGTCGTGATGAAGGGTTATGCCGGTCGCATCCTGGACGTGGACCTCGCCAGTCGCACCTTTGGCTTTCGCCCCCTGGACGAAGCCACGGCCCGCCTCTACCTGGGCGGCAAGGGCTATGGCACCCGCCTGCTCTACGACCTGACCCCGGCGGGCATTGACCCGCTGGGCCCTGAAAATCCCCTGATCTTCGCCACGGGGCCCCTGAACGGCTCCCTGGCGCCCCAGTCCAACCGCTTTGCCGTGGTCTGCAAGAGCCCTCTCACGGGGGGTATCGGCAGCGCTGCCTGCGGGGGCTCCTTCGCCTTCGGCCTCAAGAAGGCAGGCATCGACATCCTGATCGTGCGCAATCAGTCGCCCACCCCCCTGCGCCTGGAGATCGACGGCGATAAGGACAGCGTGACTTTCCTGGAGGCCACCGACCTCTGGGGGCAGGGCACCCGGGCCACCCAGGAGGCCCTGGGCAAGGGGCGGAACCACGCTGTGATTGGACCAGCCGGTGAGAACAAAGTCCTCTACGCCGGCATCGTCTCGGACGAGCGCATCGCCGGGCGCACCGGGGTGGGCGCCGTGATGGGCTCCAAGTGCCTCAAGGCCATCTCTGTCACCGGCACCCGCAAGCTGGAGCTGGAGGATCAGGAGAAGTTCAACGACTACACCAAGTGGCTCCGAAAACTCTTCCGGTCTCACCCGGTGCTGGGGGAGAAGCTGCGGCGCTACGGCACCATGGGCATCGTCAACACCACCAATGCCCGGAACATCCTCCCCACCCGCAACTTCAAGTACGGGCACCACGACGACGCCATGAGCGTGTCCGGCGAGTACCTGGAGGACCACGGCCTGGTCGGCGTAAAGTCCAGCTGCATCCACTGCCCCGTGGCCTGCGGGCGGGAGGTGACGGTGGAAGGGGTGGGCCGGGTGAAGGGCCCCGAGTACGAGACGGCGGCCTTGCTGGGCCCGAACCTCGAGATCACGGACCTCCGCTGGGTCAATGAGTGGAACTTCCTGGCGGATGACCTGGGCATGGACAGCATCAGCCTGGGCGTGACCTTGGGCTTCGCCATGGAGCTGCAGGAGCGGGGCCTCCTCCAGAGCGGGCTGACCTTCGGCGATGCCACCGGCATCAGCGCCATGATCCAGGACATCGCCCACCGGCGGGGCCTGGGCAATGACCTGGCGGACGGCGTGAAGCGCATGAGTGAGCGGCACGGGGGCGCCGGCTTCGCCATGCACGTGAAGGGCCTGGAGCTCTCGGCCTACGACCCCCGGGGCTCCTACGCCCAGGGTGTCGAATATGCGACCACCAACCGGGGCGGCTGCCATGTCCAGGGGGCCAGCATGTATTTCGAGTCCACCGGTCCCCTCACCATCGACCCCCAGAGCCTGCGCCTCAAGGCGGAGATCCCGGTGGTGCAGCAGAACCTGGCCTGCGCCATCAACTCCATGGTGCTCTGCATCTTCACCACCTACGGCATGATCCCCAAGCAGGTCCACGAGCTGGACCCCAAGGGCCGACTGCACCGCACGATCACCTTCCTCTTCGAGCGCAGCGGCCCCATGTATCGCCTGCTCACGAAGCTGAAGCTCGCACCCGTGACCTGGTTTGAGAAGTGGCTCACCTACATCACGGGCCAGACCTTCACCTCGGGCCACCTGCAGGAGATCGGCGCGCGGATCTTCAACCTGGAGCGCATGTACAACCTGCGGGAGGGGATCGGCGGCGCCGAGGACACCCTGCCCCACCGGATGCTGCACGAGTCCACCTTCCCGCATCTGGACTCCGGGCATCCCCTGGATCAGCTCCTGCCTCGCTACTACGAGATCCGGGGCTGGGATCCGCAGGGCGTGCCCCTCCAGCGCACCCTTGACCGCCTGCAGGTGCGCACATGAGCATCACCGTCGAGCTGACCTACGACCTGGCCAAGGCGCTGGGAAACCGCCGCCTCGAGCTGGAGGGAACGCCCACGCTGCGGCAGGTGTTGGCTCTGACCCGGGAGCGCTTCGGAGCCGAGGGGGCAACCTTCGACCAGCTGACCCGGGTGACCGCCCTGGTGGTGAACGGCGTCCTAGCGAGCCGCACCCACAGCCAGGACACCCCCCTGCAAGACGGGGACCGGGTGAGCTTCCTCAAGGCCGCCGCGGGCGGCTAAGTCAGCGCTGGAGCTCTTCCAGGGCCCCCTGGGCGGCTTCCCAGTCGCTCATGGCGTAGGCGAGGTCCGCTTCCAGGGCCTTCTGCTCATCGAGGCGTTCGCTGAAGGCCTGCCAGTCGGCGGGGTCCATGGCGGCCAGCACCAGCTGATGGCCCGTGAGCTTGGCTTCCAGGGCGGCGACCTTCGCTTCAGCTTCGCCCACCAGGCGCTCGGCGCGCTTGAGGGCGCGCTGCTTGTCCTTGTCGATGGGGGCGTGGGGCTTGGCGGCGGCCCTGTGAGCAGGCTGCACCTTGGCCTGGGGTGGCTCAGGCTTCTTGTCGGCCTTCTTCAGGGGCTCAGGGTCCTTGCTGCCCGCTTCATCTTCGCTGCCCAGATCCAGGTCCACCCAGGCCTGGTGTTCTTCGTAGCCGCCCTCGCGGAACTCGGCCCGGCCTTCGTGGACGCGCAGCAGCGAGTCCGCCACGCGGCCCAGGAGGTAGCGGTCATGGGTCACCACAATGGCCGCCCCGGTGAAGCTCAGGATGGTGTCCTCCATGGCCTCCATGCTGGGGATGTCCATGTGGTTGGTGGGCTCATCCAGTAGCAGCAGGTTCACGCCGTTGCGGATGAGGGTGGCGATGCTGAGGCGGGCCCGCTCACCGCCAGAGAGGGCTGTGACGGGCTTGTCCACCTCATCGCCCCGGAACTGGAACTTGGCCAGGAAGCCCAGGATGTCCTGCTTCACAGCATTGGGCGTGACCGCATGGATCTGCTGGAAGACGGTGTTGCGCGGGTCGAGGTTCCGGTGGTGCTGGTCGAAGTAGCCCAGCTTCACCTGGCTACCCAAGCGGGCCTGGCCGGTGATGAAGGGGATCTCCTCGGCGATGGCCTTGAGCATGGTCGATTTGCCTGTGCCGTTCAGGCCCACGATGCCCATCTTCTGCCCGCGCTTGAGCTGCAGCTGCTCCAGGGGCTTGAAGAGAGCCTGGCCGTCCCAGCCCACGCTGGCGTTCTCCAGCACCAGGGCGATGTCGCCGCAGCGCTGGGTTTCGGGAAAGCTGAACTTCACCTTGCGGCGGTCCCGCAGCGGGCTCTGGATGCGGTCCAGGCGGGCCAGGTGCGTGCGGCGTCCCCGCGCCTGCTTGGTGTTCTGGCCCGCAATGTTGCGGCGGATGTACTCTTCCTGGTTCTTGATATAGGCCTGCTGCTGCTCGTAGTGGCGCTCGAGCAGCTCCAGCTCCTGCTCCTTCTTCTGCATGAACTCCGAGTAGTTGCCCTCGTAGGCGCGGGAGCGGCCCTGCTCCAGCTCCAGGATTTCGGTGGCGATCTTGTCCAGGAAGTAGCGGTCATGGCTGATGACGGCCACGGTGGCGTCGGTGTCCTGGATGAAGCCCTCCAGCCAGCGCAGGCTGGGCAGGTCCAGGTGGTTGGTGGGCTCGTCCAGCAGCAGCAGGTCGAGGCCCTGCAGGACGGCCTTGGCCAGCATGACCCGGCTCTTCTGGCCACCGGAGAGGGTCTCTACGGGCCGCTCGAAGTCGGCGGCGCTGAAACCCAGGGACTGGAGGATGCTCTCGGCGCGGGCCCGGATCGTGAAGCCATCCAGGTGCTCAAAGGTCTCCGTCACCTTCTGGTAGCGGTCCATGACCTCCGTCAGGTCCGCACCGGCTTCGCCCATGCGGTGTTCAAGCTCCCGCATCTCATGCTGCAGGCGCTCCACATCGCCGAAGGCCGCCAGGGTCTCTTCCAGCACGCTGCCCTGGGTCTCGGGGATGAGGTCCTGGGCATAGTGGCCCATGCGGATGCCCCGCTCCTTGGTGGGCCGCACCACCGTGCCCGCGTCAGCCTCAAGCTGGGCCAATAGGAGCTTAAAGACCGTGCTCTTGCCGGCCCCATTGCGCCCGATGACGCCCCAGCACTCGCCCTCCTGGATGGCCCATGTGACGTCCTTCAGCACCTCTTGGGGGCCGAAGCGCAGGTCAACGTGGTTGAGGGAAGCGAGCATGGATGCTTTCAGCAAAAAGGCCACCGTGAGGTGGCCTTCTGGTTGGTGGAGCCAATCGGGATCGAACCGACGACCTCTTGCATGCCATGCAAGCGCTCTCCCAGCTGAGCTATGGCCCCATTCGGGAAGACCCAGTATCCCACTCCATCCTGGCTTGTGCAAGCGGGGAAGCCGGAACAGTTGCTAGGGAGTCAGGCGAAGCTTCTGGCCGAGGACAATCCGGTCGCCCTTGAGGTGGTTCCAGGTACGGAGATCCGCCATATCCAGAGCGTGTTTCCTGGCAATGGAGGAGAGGGTATCCCCCTTCTGGACCACATGGGTGGCCGGGGCCTTTGGGGGACGGGGGGCGGGGGTGCTCGGTCCCTCAGGCAGCTGAATGCGGTCACCCGGGTGCAGCACCTTGGCCGCTTCTGGATTCAGGCGCACAAGATCACCCAAGGAGACCTCGTTTTCCCGAGCCAGCTTGGCCAGGGTATCCCCGGCCTTGGCGTGGATCACCTTGGCAGAGGGCGCCGGGGCTGCTTCCTTTGCAGGAGCCTTCACCTTAGGCACGGGAGCGGGCTTGGCAGACACCTGGATGGGTGAAGCGGCAGGTTCAGACGACACAGCGAGAGGTGCAGGCGCTGCCGTCGCAGCAGGGTCCCGGGCTGGGGGTGGTTCTGCCACGGGTGTCCCAGCGGGAGGAGTCTGGCGGTCCAGCTCCGCAGGCAGAGACGGCAGGGGCTTCAGGGGGCGGTCGCCCAGGGCCTTCGTGCCCGAGGTGCGGCTGGCCAGGTCCCGGTCGTCCAGAGTCTGGGACGGCGGCGGCGGCACGAGCAGGCGCTTACCAACCTTGAAGGTGCGGGCCTCCATGTCGTTGGCCGCCAGCAGGTCCTCCGGGCTGAGCTTGAATTTTTTGGCCACCTTGGCGAGGGTGTCCCCCTTGCGGACGGTGTAGTTCTTGAAGTCCAGGCGCTGCCCGGCGGGCATGCGGGCCAGCTGACGCAGGCAGTCCACGGCCTGGCCCGGAGGCACCCGCAGGGCATAGGTGCCGGGCGGGGTGGAGCCCCGGAGCAGCTCCGGGTTGAGAGCCCGCAGCGTGGCCGCATCGGTCCCCGCACAGCGGGCCAGGACGGTCAGGCTGGTCATGCTGGAGACGGTGACGGTCTCGTAGGCGTAGGGCGTGAGGGGCAGGACGTGGAGCCCGTAGCGCTCGGGGTTATGGCCGATCAGGATGGCGGCGCAGAGCTCCGGCACATAGTTCTTGGTCTCGGTGCGCAGCCAGCGGCTGCGGTGGAGGTCCCAGAAGTTGCGGCTGCCCACGTTCTGGATGGCGCGCTCCAGGGTGAGTGGGCCAGCGTTGTAGCTGGAGGCTGCCAGGTACCAGTCGCCGCTGATCTGATAGAGCCGCTTGAGGTAACGGGCCGCGGCCCGGGTCGCCTTGATGGGGTCGCGCCGCTCTTCCACCCAGGCGGTGCCGTTGAGCCCGTAGATGCGCCCGGTGGAGCGGATGAACTGCCACATGCCCACAGCCTTGGCCCGGCTGTTGGCATCGTTGCGGTAGCCCGATTCGATGAGGGCGAGGTAGGCCAGGTCGGAGGGCACGCCCTCCTCCGCAAAGACCTGGCGCACCATGGGCAGGTACATGGACGCGCGCCCCAGGGCGTTTTCCATGAAGCCTTTGCGGGAGGTGGTGAACAGGTTCACCCAGGTCAGCACCTTGTCATTCAGGTCGATGGGGTAGTCATAACTCGCCCCCTGCTCTGCTGCCCGCACCCGCTCCAGCTCGGCCCGCAACTCATCGCCGGTGATGCTGACGACCTCGTCCTGGGCCTTGAGGCCGGGCTCCGGCTCGGCAGGCTCATCCCCGGCTTCGGGCTCCTGGGCATCCTTCATGCGCTGCAGGAGGGCCTGTACCTCAGGCTGGCGGAGCAGGTCCGGAGACCAGTCCGCCGTGAGGGTATCGGCTTCTTCACCCAGGCGGGCGAGGGCCTCATCGTCCTCTTCCTCCAGAGCCTTCTCGGCGGCTTCCACCAGGAGGCGGAGGCGCTGGATCCGCTGCGGGTCCGACTCCGGCGGACGCACCGCCGGGCTGGCCTGGGCCACCGGGGCCTGGGGCGCCGGCGGTTCCACTGACGGGATCCCCAGGAGGAGCGAGGCCAGGAGGCGGACCGGCACTAGTGGCTTTCGGCGCTTACCAGGGCCGCATAGGCCGTGGGATCCAGCAGGCCGTCGAGGCCTCCAGTGAGGCGGATCTTGACCATCCAGCCCGCACCGTAGGGGTCCTCGTTCACGGCCTCCGGGTGGTCGGCCAGCGTGTCGTTGACCGCCAGCACCTCGCCGGCCGCCGGCAGGTTCAGCTCGGACACCGTCTTCACGGACTCCACCGTGCCGAACTCTTCGCCCTGGCCGATGGCGGCGCCCACCTCGGGCAGGTCCACGAACACCACATCCCCCAGGGCCTCCTGGGCGTAGTGGGTGATGCCCACAACAGCGGTGCCATCCGCAGCGGCGCGGATCCACTCGTGGTCCTTGGTGTACAGCAGGTCGGCAGGGAACATGGGGCCTCCGGAAAAAGTTGGATGAGCGGGGTTCTTTTTGTTGCTTTAGCTGAGAGCTGACAGCCGATAGCCGACAGCCATTTATTACTTTTGCCTCTTATAGAACGGCGTCTTGATGATCTCCGCCTCCACTGCGCGGCCCCGGATCTCGATCTGGATGCGGCCGCCCAGGACCGCCTGATCGGTGGGAACGTAGGCCAGGCCCAGGTTGATGCCGCAGGTAGGCGAGGGGGCGCCGCTGGTAACGAAGCCCACGGTGGCCCCGTCCTTCACCACGGGCATGTGGTCCCGGGCGATGTCGCGCTTCTCGAGGGTCTTGAAGCCCACCAGCTTGCGATGGGCCGGGGCAGCCTTGGCAGCCAGCAGGGCGTCGCGGCCGATGAAGGAGCCCTTGTCGAGCTTCACGATCCAGCCCAGACCGGCTTCCAGGGCATGGATGGTGTCATCGATCTCGTGGCCGTAGAGGGCCATCTTGCACTCCAGGCGAAGGGTGTTGCGGCAGCCCAGGCCCGCCGGCAGCAGGCCGTGGGGCGTGCCAGCCGCCATCACGGCATCCCACACCTTGGGGGCATCGGCGGCGGCGCAGTAGAGCTCAAACCCGTCCTCGCCGGTGTAGCCCGTGCGGCTGATGAGGCAAGGCACACCGGCCACCTGGCCGTGGGTGAAGAAGTAGTAGCCGATGGGCTCCAGCGGGGTCTCGGTGAGGGGCTGGAGGATGGCCAGGGAGCGGGGGCCCTGCAGGGCGATCTGTCCGGTGGCGGGACTCTCATTCACCACGGTGCAGTCGAAGGCGGGGGCGTGGGTCTGGACCCAGGCGAAGTCCTTGTCGCAGTTGCCGGCATTGACCACCAGCAGGAACTCCTCGTCGCCCTCCCGGTACACCAGGAGGTCATCGACAAAGGTGCCGTTTTCATAGAGGAAGGCCGTGTAGTGGATCTGCCCGATGACCAGCTGGGAGACGGCGTTGGGCGTGAGGTGCTCGATCAGGGCCAGGGCCCCGGGGCCCTTCACCCGGATCTCACCCATGTGACTGACATCGAACAGCCCGGCCCGGGTGCGCACCGCCTCGTGCTCCGCGAGGATGCCCGCCGGGTACTGCACCGGCATGTCCCAGCCGCCGAAGTCGACCATCTTGGCGTTCAGGGCGCGATGGGCTACGTTGAGGGGGGTCTTCATCAGCTCGGACATCGGGGGCTCCAGAAGCCCCAGTCTAGCCCCGCACCACCCAGGGCAGAAGGCCAGCCAGCTCCCAGCCCAGGCTCCAGGTGCCGTCCTGACCACACTTTGTGACGAGGCGCACATCCAGCGGCAGGACCTCAACCCCCGCCCGGGCGGCCTGGCCGAGGGCCTCGCCGTAGGCTGGGTCCACCTCTCGGGCTGCATCAAAGCAGGTCACATCCTGGCGGTGCACGAAGAAGGCGATGGCCCCCCGGTGCCCGGCCGCCACCATGGCCTCCAGCTCCCGGAGGTGCTTGGCCCCGCGCAGGGTCACCGCATCGGGAAAGAGCGCCCAGTCCCCCTCCTTGAGCGTGGTGTTTTTCACCTCGATGTAGACCTCGCGGCCCTCGGCATCCGCTGCCAGCACATCGATGCGGCTGTTCTCGGCCCCATAGCGCACCTCGGTGCGGACATTGCGGAGGCCCGGCAGGCCCGGCAGGACATTCCGGCGTGCGGCCTCGGCCACCACGCGATTGGGCATGCCGGTCTCCACGCCCACCCAGCCCCCCGGGCGCTCGACGGCGAGCCAGGTGAACCCTAGTTTGCGCTTGGGGTTGGCCGCCCGCTCCAGGAGCACCCGGTCTCCCGGTTCCCAGCAGGTCTTCATGGAGCCGGTGTTGGTGGTGTGGGCCGTGACCAGGGTCCCATCCTCGAGGTGTACATCCGCCAGGAAGCGCTTGTACCGGGTGACGAGAGTCCCCACCACCAGGCCGGTGCGCTCGACTAGGCTCACGGCCACTGGGCCAGGATGCATTCCAGGGCCTCGGGCAGGTCGGCAGCCACCAGATCGGCGCCGGAGCCATCCACATTGGCGCCATAGCCTGTGAGGACCAGGGCTACCTTGCACCCAGCCCGGCGGCCCGCCTCCAGGTCGATGGCCTTGTCCCCGATCATCCAGGACCGGGAGAGGTCCAGGCCATGGTCTTCCGCAGCCCGCTGGAGCATGCCAGGGTTGGGCTTGCGGTCCGGGTGATCGGCCACGGCGTACTCCCCCTGCCCTTCCTTGTGATGGGGAGCCACGTAGATGGCATCCATGCGGGCCCCCTCGGCGGCCAGCAGCTCGGCCATGCGCTCCATGACGGCATCGAAGTCCGACCACTGGAAGCGGCCCCGGCCGATGCCGCTCTGGTTGGTGACCACCACAACGGGATGGCCCAGGGCGTTAAGACGGGCCACAGCAGCGGCGGCCCCCGGAATGAGGACCAGCTGCTCAGGGTCGGATAAGTGGTCCACTTCCTGGTTGAGGGTGCCGTCCCGGTCCAGGAAGATGGCGGGTCTCAAGGCAGCCACTCAGCCACGCAGACATCGAACTGGCGGGAACCGCGCGGGGCGCGGCCACTGACCCAGAGCAGCTTGCGGCCATCTGGGCTGAAGTGGGGGAAGCTGTTGAACACACCGGTCCAGGTGATGCGCTCCAGGCCCGTGCCATCCAGGTTCACGCGGAAGAGGTCGAAGCCTCGGCCCCGGCCCTGGTCGTCGTGGTGGTTCGAAGCGAAGACGATGCCCTTCCCGTCCGGGGTAAAGATGGGCGCAAATGCCGCGCCGGGCAGGCGCGTGACCTGTCGCTTGCCGGTGCCGTCGGCGTTCATCACCCAGATGTCCATGGCCATGGGCTCCACCAGGTTCTGCTTGAGCAGCTCCTGGTACTTGACCGTGGCGGCCTCGCCCTGGGGGTAGTTGGTGCGCCAGGCGATGAGCTTGGAGTCGGGGCTGAAGACGGCGCCGCCGTCATAGCCCAGGCGGTCGGTGAGGCGTACCGGGTTCCGGCCGTCCACATCCACCCGCCAGATGTCCACGTCGCCGCCCCGCTGGCTGGTGAAGATGATCCACCGCCCATTGGGGGAAGCCGTGGCCTCGGCATCATAGCCGGCGGCCGGGAGGAAGGGCTTGAGATCGCTGCCGTCCACGTTGGCCGTGTAGAGCTCGAAGTCCTGGAACACCGGCCACTGATACTTGCCGGGGGTGTAGGGCGGACCCTCCGGGCAGGCGGCGCCGGCCCCGTGGGTGCTGGCGAAGATGATGCGCTTGTCACCGGGCAGGAACCAGCCGCAGGTGACCCGCCCGCTACCGGTGCTGACCCGCTTCTGGTCAGAGCCATCGGCGTTCATCACGAAGAGCTGATCGCAGGGGTAGCCGTCCCGGGTGCTCTGGAAGATGATCCGTTTCCCGTCGTTGGACCAGTAGGCCTCGGCGTTGGACCCCGTGGCGGTGAGTTTCTTCACGGCCCGCAGGTGGACCTCGCGGGTGTCCAGCAGGGGATTGGATGCCGGAACCGACGCTGGCGCCTGGGCCAGGAGCAGCAGGGGGCAGAGAAAGGCCAGAATTTTCCGATTCATCAGAGCTCCGAATCCGGCCGAGTCCGGACTTCAGCAGGATGCCAGACTTGGCCGCCTGTTGGGACATCAAAGCCCCCTGCCCGCCTCCCAGGCCCTTCCCGGCCGCTGCAGAGGTCAGACCAGGGGCAGGCGAATCCGCAGGTTGGAGCCCCGCTCGGTCAGCAGGACCTCCAGGGCCCCGCCATAGGCCGTCAGCAACTGGGAGCAGATGGCCAGCCCGGGACCAGGGGCCCTGCCCACCGACCCAGGCCGCTGGTCCGGGAAGGGCATCCTGGACCCGGTTATAAAGGCCGGGTCGATGGACGCCCCGTCGTCAAAGACGTCCAGCTGCAGCACCTCAGGTCCTCCCGACGTCTGGAAGGCGAGGTGGCTGCCCTCCCCCGCATGGGCATGATCCAGCAGGTGGCTGAACAGCTCCTCGAAGTCGGCCCTGACGCCAAAGATCCGGTCTGTCGTGGCCTGGAACTGCAGCTCGATCTGCACGCCCTCCCGGATGCGGCCCTCGGCCCGGGCGATGGCGATCTCGGCCCGCAGGAGGGTGTGGATCCGCAGCCAGTGGGGGGACCCCGTCTCCGCAGCCCCGCTTCGCCGACGCAGGGCCTCGATCAGGCTTTCCACCTCGTCCAGCGCCAGGCGGATCCGCTCCCGGCTGGGGGGCAAAGGCTCGGGGACTCCGGCGGCGTCCTCAGCAGGGCCGGCCTCCTCCCGCAGAATGGCGAGGGGGTGGGCAAATTTAAGCAGCAGGGAGGGGAGGAGGGCCTCGAGAGGGGCCCCCCGGTCCCGAGCTCGGAGCGCCTCCTGGGCTTCCAGCAGGGCCTCGTAGGCCTCCTCCAGGCCCTCGTAGCTGGTGCCCAGGGCCTGACTGGTGGAGTCGATCCGGTGAACGAGGCCTGCGTTCTCAAGGCTTACCTGTAGGAGTCCGCCGTGGAGGGCAGCCAGTTCGGTCTCGAGCGGGAGGAACGGCGCCCCAGCCCGATCCGCCGCCAGAAAGCCCCAGAGACTGCCTTCGGCGATCCGGCTCCGCAGGGGTAGCAAGAGGGGCTGGGTGCTGGGGGACCAGAGCCCCAGGCCGATGCCCGCATGCCAGCAAGGGGAGTCAGCCAGCTCGGCCCCGGCAGTGACGACGCCTCCCGACAGCTCAGCCATGGCAAGCATCATCGGGTGGTCCGCCGCCAGCACGGGGGCCTGTTCCAGGGCTCCATTCCGCCACTCCAAGCCCGTGTGGTAGGCCCCACTGGTGTGCAGCTGATACGACCGCAGACGCCCCAGCCCCAGCTCCCCCTGGAGCTGGCGGAGCACCCGGACCAGGATCTCCTGACCGTCCTGAAGGGAAGCCAGCTCCCGCCCCAGGGACAGCAGGCGGCTCATGTTGCGGCTGCGCTGCTCCAGTTCCGCCTGGGCGGTCTGGAGCTTGATGGCCCCCTGGCGGGACTCGAGCAGCTGGGCCTCCAGGTGCCCCACCACCTGCCGGCTGAACTGCCGGAGGGCTAGCCCCTCTCGGCCCTCCTCCAGACGGTCCCGCTGGCCGTGAAAATAGGCCTCGACCTGCCCCACAAACAGGAAGGGGTCAATGGGCTTGGGGATAAAGCCATCGCAGCCAGTGACCAGGGCGGTCTCCCGGTCGCTGCGCATGGTCTTGGCCGTGAGGGCCACAATGAGGGTGTCCTGGAGGGAGGGCTCCTGCCGCAGCTTGGTGGCCACCTCGAAGCCTGAGAGGCCCGGCAGGTTGATGTCCAGCAGGATGAGGGGAGGCCGCAGGCTCAGGGCCAGCTCACAGCCCCGAAAGCCGTCCTCGGCCCAGTGCATCTCATAGCCGGCCTGGGACAGGAGCCGCTGGACGAGACGCCAGTTCATGGGGTTGTCCTCAATGCAGAGGATCCGGAGCGGGGCGGCGCTCATGCGGAGCCTCCCTTCGCCAGGGGCATTTCCACCACGAAGGTGCTGCCCTCGCCCTTCACGCTGGCGGCGGTGATCCGGCCATTCATGAGGCCCATGAAGCGCTGGCTGATGGCCAGCCCGAGGCCCGTGCCACCGAACTGCCGGGTGATGCTGCCGTCCACCTGCTGGAAGGGCTTGAAGAGGCGACCCAGTTCCTCCTGGTTCATCCCGATGCCCGTGTCTTCGATGCGCACCCGGAAGCAGCCGTCGGCAACGGTGCCCTGGATGGAGACGGTGCCGGCCTCGGTGAACTTCACCGCATTGCCCGCCAGGTTCGTGAAGACCTGCCGCAAGCGGGTGGGGTCGCCCATCACGCGGACCTCGCCGACGGGGCGCTCATAGTCGATGGCAATGGGCCGCCCCTGGATGAGCCCTGCGGCCATGGCCCTGACTTCGTCCAGCAGCTGCACGGGGTCGATCTCCTTGAGTTCCAGCTCCATCTTGCCTGCCTCGATCTTGGAGAGGTCCAGGATCGAGTCGATGAGCCCCAGCAGGGACTTCCCGCTCTGGTAGATGATCCCCAGGTCCTCCCGGGCCTCGGGCTCCAGGGTGCCCCGGGGATCCTGCATGAGCATCCCGGAAAACCCGATGATGGAGTTCAGGGGCGTCCTCAGCTCGTGGCTCATGTTGGCCAGGAAGTCGTCCTTGAGGCGGTCCACCTCCTTCAGCTTCCGGTAGCTGGTGAGCAGGTTGTCGTTCACATCCCGCAGCTCCCGGGTCTTCTCCTGGACCTTCTCCTCCAAGGTGCTGGCCCAGGCTTTCAGCTCCCCCCGGCTCTGCTCCAGGCCCCGGGTCCGCTCGGTGACCAGCCCCTCCAGGTTGGCCCGGATCTCCTCCAGCTCCCAGATGGTCTCCATGAGCTGGCGGGTGCGCTCTTCCACCCGGTATTCCAGCAGACGGTTCTGGCGCTCGATCTCATCCCGGGAGACCTTGAGGCGCTCGGTCATCACCGCAAAGGACTGGCTCAGGTCCTGCACCTCGTCCCGGGTGTTCACCCTCACGGACACCCCCTCCAGGTTGCCCTGGGCCACCTGTTGGGCTGCTTCCGTGAGCTGGATCACGGGCCGGAGGTAGATGTTGGACAGGAAGACCGCGGCGCCGATGCCCAGCACCAGGGTGACAAGGCCCACGGCGAGGCTGGCCCGGATGTTCTCCCGGATCGCCCGTTGGGTCCCCTCCGTGGTGAAGCCAATCACCAGCGTCCCGACCTTGTCAGCCCGGGGCTCCTCGTAGAACACCGGCGCCACAGCCACGAGCATGCTGTCCTCCCGCCGGGTGTAGGTGTGAGAGACCCCCTCCCGAGCCACCTGCCCTACCGCCCACTCCGGGGTGGTGGGGGTGCTGTCCAGGGGCTCGCCCTTGGGACCATAGACGGCGCTGAAGCGGAAGGCCGGGATGTTCTGCACGCCCTGGAGGACCTTGGCGATGTCCCGGGTGTTCCCCATGCTCACCGCCGGGCCCAGAGCATAGCTCGCCGTCTCGGCCACCTGGCGGGCACTCAGTTCAGCCTGGGACTGGATCTGCCGTTCCGCCCAGCGGGGGTAGTACAGCAGATTGAAGGCGATGAACGAGAGGACCAGGATGCTGATGACAGTGCTCAGCTTGGTCTTGATGGAGACACGGAACATACGGGGGACCCTGGGAACCGTCTCCCAGCCTAGCAGTGGCGGCCGGGTCCCGTTCCCATTTGCGTGGGCGGCCCTCCGCTAGAGCTTGAAGAGGTTGACCTCTCGGTTGAGCAGGTGCACCCGCACACCGAGCTGATCAACGGCCCCGCGGGCCACCTCAAGGGCGCCTTCGCTCTCGATGGCCTTCCCCAGGACCCGGTTGATGGTTTCCTTCAGGGCGTGCACATGGGCCTCCTGGCGGCCCAGGATCTCGTGGAGGTGGCCGGCCAAGGCGCTCACCTGCTCCGTGGCCGAGGCAATCTCGTCGCTGCCGATGCCCTGCTCCCGGGTGGAGTCCCGCACCACGGCAGTGGCCTGCTGGACGTTCATGGCCAGGGACAGGATGTAGTTGCTGGTCTGCTGCTGTTCTTCGATGACCGAGCGGATGGCCCCTGCCTGCCGGTGGATGTTGCGGTTCGCCTCGTGGATCAAGGAGGCCTGGCCCGCCTGCTGGAGGGCCTCGCTGCGGATGCCGGCCACCACGCTGTCGGTCTCGCTGACGGACTCCAGGATGGCCTGGAGGGCCACCTCGCTCTGGGCCACGGAGTCGGCCCCGTCCCGCACGGCGTCCAGCCCGAGCTCCACCTGCTGGTAGGCCTTACGGATCTCCGTCTGGAGGGCCCCGATGATCTGCTGGATCTCCTGGGTGGAGCGCCCAGTCTGCTCCGCCAGGTGCTTGATCTCGTCGGCCACCACGGAGAAGCCCCGGGCCTGTCCCTCTCCCGTCCCGCCCTGGGAGGCGATGATCGCTGCGTTCAGGGCCAGCATGTTGGTCTGCTGGGCATGGTCTCCGATGTAGTCCAGGATCTTGGCGATCTCCGAGCCCATCTGGAGGAGGCTCCGGGTGGTCCCGTGGAAGTCCTTCACCACCCGCTCGATGACCTGGATCTTCTCCCGGTTCCGAGCCACCAGCTCCATCCCCCGGCCGGCGTTGTGGATGACCTTCTTGGTGTAGCGCTGGGCGATCTTCACGCTGTCATCGATGGCGGAAGTGCTCTGCTCCAGGTTCTCGGCGAACTCCCGGGTGTGTTCAGCGTGGCCGGCGAGATGGTCAATGTTGCGGCCCACATCCTTGATGGTCACGTCGAAGTCCCGAAGGGCCGCGGTGATGCCCTCCACCACGACCAGCAGCTCGTCCATGCTGCGGTTGATCTGCTGCCCGCTGGCCGCCATCTCGGTGATGGTGGCCGTGGTGCTCTCCGAAGCCAGACTCAGCTCGGCTGAGCTGGCGCTGATCCCGACGGAGGTCTCGGTCAGCTGGTTGATCTCGCGGTGGAACCCATCGATCAGGACCCGCTGGCCCTGGTTGGACTGGCGCACCGCATCCCCGGACTCCCGGATGAGGGCTGAGGCCTTAGAGAGCTCCCGGCTGGCCGTACGGATCTGGACCACCATCCCCCGGAGGCTCGCCACCATCCGCCCGAACCCCCCCACCAGGGAGGACACTTCGTCATCGCTGTAGACCGCCGTCAGGCGGTCGATGCGGCCCTCGCTCACCTGCTGGGCGTTGCGGCTGAGCAGGAGCAGCGGGTGCTGGACATCCCGGAGGAGGAGCGGGATGAAGTAGGCCAGGAAGGCCCCCGCCAGGAGGAGGATGACCAGGTTGGGCCGGAGCGCCATCCAGACGGTCTCGGAGTACTCGGCCTCCGGAATCACCACCTGGAGGTGGGAGCCGTCGGACAGACGCATGACAACTTCCACATCGCCGCTCCCTGAACGTGCGAGGCGGGCCCCCAGGACGGCCCCGCCTCGGGCTGGGGACAGGTGAAGCGAGAGGCCCCCGCCGGCCCCCAGCTTGAGGGTGTTGATGAACCCTTCCAGGTCTTCCTGGGAGCCCGGGAAGGCCAGGGCGGCTTCGACCACATCCACCAGGTGCCCCACCTCGTAGGTGGCAAAGCCCGTCACCTTGGTCTGGATGGAGGACTGGAGGGTCAGCCCCGAGACCAGGATGGACAGCAGCAGCACACCCCCGGCGATGCCCAGCATCCCGAAGCCGAACTTGGCCCTCAGGCTGGTGGTGAAGCGGTCGTCCAGCTCCTCGAAGCCCGGCGTCTCCGCCAGCGCCCGGAAGGCCCGCATGAGGTTCTGCTTGGCCACAAAGTAGAGGCTGATGGCCCCCAGGGTCGAGAGCACGAGGAACATGGCCAGGGTGATGAAGCTGGCCCAGAGGCTCCGCTCAAGGTACACCTTCACCCACAGGTAGCCCCCCCCACTCAGGCAGAGGCCCAGGTAGAAGAACAAGGCCGAGCAGGCCTGCGGGAAGCGGGTGAGGAGGCGGGCGCTCGTGGGACCCAACCCCCGGGTATCCAGGACGCGGCCCAGGCGGAGCACCTGGAGCAGCGAGAGGGTGGCAGAGACAGCAAAGAGTCCGGCTCCGGCCAGGAAGCCTTGGAGGGTGAAGCGAAAGCCGAGGGGGGCGGTGAAGGCCCAGAGCACCCCACTCACGACCCCGAGGATGGCCCAGACCAGCAGGGTGCCCGTCTTCAGGCGACCGAGGATGAGCGCCCTGGATGGGTGGGCACGGAAAGAGGTCCCCGACCCGTACTCAGGCAGGCTTCCAGAAGTGGAATCGGGCGGCGCCATACTCGCGTGTTTCGGCCAGGTCCCAGCCGGGCTGTAGTTCCAGCGCAGTGGCCCGGGCGGTTTCGAACACCAAAATCCCCTCCCGAGAGAGCCAGCTCCTCATGGGTAAAGCCAGCCTGGTCCAGAATTCGGTTGCGAGTTCATAGGGTGGATCCAGGAAGATCACGGCCTGATCCTTGAAGGCAGTAGCGTCCAAGCGACGGACATCCACTCGGAGGGCCGCCACGGGGGTGCCCTTCAGGTTCCGCTCCAGGCAGCCCCAGGCCGGCTCTGCCGACTCCACGCAGGCGACCGGCGCATAGCCTCGGGAATGGGCTTCCAGGCCCACCGCACCGGTGCCTGCGCACAGGTCCAGGAAGGGACCGGTGGGCCAGCGCTGGAGGATGGAGAAGAGGGCCTCCCGGGCCCGGTCAGCGGTGGGGCGCACCCGCAGGTCCCCCGGGGGCGGCGCCACCAGGCGACGGCCCTTCAGGGTTCCGGCCACCACCCGCATGGGGCGGTTCAGTAGGCCCAGCGGAGCAGGGTGGCGCCCCAGGTGAACCCGGCACCGAAGGCCGCCAGGGCCACGAGGTCTCCCTTTTCCAGCCGCCCCTCGCCCACAGCCTGGTGGAGGGCGGTGGGGATGGTGGCGGCCGTCGTGTTGCCAAAGCGGTCGATGTTCACCATCATCCGGGCGGGGTCGAGCTCCAGGCGCCGGGCGGCGGCATCCATGATGCGGATATTGGCCTGGTGGGGCACGAACAGCTTGAGCTGGTCGCCCGTGAAGCCATTCCGGTCCAGGAGCGACTTGCTGTTGTCGGCCATCTCCCGGACGGCGTTCTTGAAGACCTCGCTCCCGGACTGGTGGATGCAGTGCTCCTTGGCGGCGACGGTCTCGGCCGTGGCAGGGCGCAGGCTGCCCCCGGCCGGCATGTGGAGAAACTCGCCCCCGGAGCCATCCACCCGGTGGTGGAAATCGAGGATCCCGAGGCCCTCCTCCACCCGCTCCACGATGACGGCACCAGCGCCGTCCCCGAAGAGAACGGAGGTGGTCCGGTCCTCCAGGTTCAGGACGGAGGTCATGATATCGGCCCCGACCACGCCCACCCGGCTGACGGCCCCGCCGGCCACCATGGCTGCAGCGGTGGTGAGGGCATAGAGGAACCCGGAGCAGGCGGCGTTGACGTCATACCCGTAGGCACCAGTGGCCCCAAGCTTGTTCTGGATCCGGCAGGCAGTGGAAGGAAACTGCGTGTCGGGGGTCACGGTGGCGACGATGATCAGGTCCAGCTCCGAGGCCTTCATCCCCCGGTTGTCCAGGGCCATCTGCAGGGCGGGCGCCCCCAGGTCGGAGGCACCCGTGCCAGGCTCCGCCCAGCGGCGCTCCCGAATACCCGTGCGGGTCCTGATCCACTCGTCGTTGGTCTCCATGAACTTGGACAGGTCGTCGTTGGTGACCACCCGTTCGGGATAGCACTCACCGGTGGCGGTGATTCCGACAGGGGCAACAAGGCGACGGGTCAAGGGTCCTCCGGAATAAACCCTTATCATCGCATGAACGGCAGAGCCCGTCAGGCCTGGATCCGTAGCTCCCTGAGCAGCCCCAGCATCCGCTCTGGATCCAGCATCCGACCCCACCCCTGAGCAAGGTGGACCCGCCCCCCACTCCAACCTTTGGGAAGGCCCTCAGGCTCGGGCTCCCAGGCGTCCTCCCGCAGGGAGACCATGCCCACCACCCGGACCACCGGCAGGCCGAAGCGGCGCAGCACCACCAGCAGGGTGGGCGGCGCAGAAGAAGCCCCGCAAGCGGGCAGGTCCCGCCAGGCCAGCACAGGCAGGAAGCCTCCGGCGTGGAGCACCACCCCCTCGATGCCCCGGGGGGCGCCAGGCAGGGGCTGGCTTGCCACCAGAGGCAGGACCTCCACCACAGCAGTGGGTGGCAGCAGGAGGTGCTGCCCTGCGGCCTCCACCTGAAGCCAAAAGCCGGAGTCAGACATGGGTCAACCGCCTGGCCTGGGCCAGCCCGGCAAGTTCCATTGCCTCTCGGGGGTCCAGCACCCACAGGATCCCGTCCTCCCGGTGGGCGCCCCCCATGATGCCCGGGACCCTAGCCAGCTCTGGCAGGCTGCGCAGGAGCACATTGCCCTTGCCCAGCACCTCGTCCACCCCCAGGGCGATTCCCTCGTGGCCATCTTCCACCAGCACAAAGGCGGGGTGGGTCTCGGGGGCCGGCAACCCCAGACAAGCGAGCAGAGAGGTCATGGGCACGACGCGCCCCAGCTCCTGGACAGGTGCCCCGCAGACCAGGGGGATCCGACCGGCCCGAACCCGCAGGACGCTCTCCAGGGGCAGCCCAAAGGTATGCTGCCCGCAGCGGACCTTCAGGCAGGCCAGCACCACCCGGTGGAGGGGCAACAGGAGGCTGATCAGGCTGCCCCGGCCGGCTTCGCTGCTCAGGTGCAGCTCCCCGCCCAAGGCCTCCACCTGGCTTCGCACCACATCCAGCCCAACACCCCGGCCGGAGAGCTCGGTGACCTCCTCCCGGGTGGAAAAGCCGGGCTCAAGAACGAGGCGCAGGAGGGCCTCTGGCGAGGACGGCTCCTCCCCCAGGAGGCCCAGGGTCCGACCCCTAGCTGCGATGCGGGCCAGGTCAAAGCCCCGCCCGTCGTCCTGCAGCTGAAAGCACAGGTGGCGCCCCTGCTGGGCGGCAGAGATGCCCAGGGTGCCGGCTTCCGGCTTCCCGGCAGACCGGCGCGCAGCCGGTCCCTCCAGGCCGTGATCCAGGGCGTTACGGAGGAGGTGCAGGAAGGGCTCCGCCAGCCGCCCCAGGAGGTCCCGCTCCACCGCCAGATCGCCGCCACGGAAGGTGATGGCCAGGGGCTTTCCGCTATCCCGGGCCAGGCTCTTGGCGAGGGCCTCCAGGCGGCTGAACAGGGTCTCCACCCGGACCATGCGCATCTGGAGGAGGGCGTGCTGGACCTCCATCAGCCCTTCCTCCATGTCCGCCAGCAGGGCCAGGGGGGCCTCGGCAGGTCCGGCCTGACCCGGGCCAAGGAGGTGGCTCGCCTGATCCCGCAGCTGCTCGACGCCCTGCAGACGCACCTCCAGGTCATCCACCCACTGCACGGGCAGGCGGAGGAAAGCCACCTCCGGCGCAGCAGCCTCCCGCGGAGCCGGGGCCAGCGCTGCGGGCTTGCGCAGACCGAGGGGGACCTGGGACGGCTCCGCCAGGAGGCGGCAGGAGCCCAGCTCCCCTGGCAGCAGCCCCAGGGCCTCCAGGTCCAGATCGGCGGAGGCCGCCAGGACCAGGAAGGTGATGCCGTCCGTCCCCGCCGGGGCCTCCCAGGGCAGGGTGGAGAGGATCTCCCCCTGGGCCGCCAGGGCCGCGGAGACAGCCCGCAGGCGGGCATCAAAGGTGGCCAGGTCCAGGTTCAGCAGCAGGCCCCGGACGGGCAGGCCCTCCAGCAGCACGGCCGTCGTCCGCAGGCGCTCCTGGGCGCTGAGGGCCTCTCGAGCAGAGGCTGGCAGGTCCAGGAGGGCACAGAGGTTCGGGGCAGCGCCCTCCAAGGGCAGGGCCAGAGCCTCCAGCTCGCCCATTTGGCGGCGGATGGCCTGCAGGTGGTCCGTTGGCTCCGGCCGCCCACGCTTCAGGCCCTCCAGGCCGTCCTCCAAGGCCTGGATTCCGCTCGCCAGGGTCTCCAGGAAGGTCTCTGTGACACTCAGGCGGCCCTGGCGCACCAGGTCGAAGAGATCCTCCAGGCGGTGGGCCGCCTGGCTCAGGGCCGGAAACCCCAGCATCGCCGCCATCCCCTTGAGGGTGTGGGTGGCCCGGAACAGGGCATTGAGATGGGCCCGGGCCAGGTGGGACGCCTGGGGTGTCTGCAGGTCCTTGAGTGCAGTCCGCGCCTGGGCGAAGAGCTCCTCGCACTCGGTCCAGACACCCTCAAAGGACTGATTCACGCCTGGGCCTCCCCCACTCCCCCATCGGCAGCGACAGCCCCGGTCTGGAATCCCGCGAGCCCGCCTGCCCCCTGCCCTACACTGGGAACATGCGCACCCTGGCCGTTCTCCCGTCCCGCTACCAGGCCTCCCGCTTCCCCGGGAAACCCCTGGCCCTCATCGCCGGCCGGCCCATGATCCAGTGGGTCTACGAGGCTGCGAGCCGGGCCGAGGGGGTGGACCGGGTGGTGGTGGCCACGGACGACGACCGGATCGCCGCTGCCGTCCGAGGCTTTGGCGGCGAGGCCGTCCTGACCGACCCCGCCCTGCCCTCCGGCACGGACCGCACCGCCGCCGCCCTGGAGGCCCTGGGGGAACCCTTCGACTGCGTGCTGAACATCCAGGGCGACGAGCCTGCGATGCATCCGGGCACCATCGCCGCCGTGGTGGCCCTCATGGTGGCCCAGCCCGACCTGCCCATGGCCACCGCTGCCTGCCCCTTCCTCCACGCCGACGAGCTGTTCAACCCCAATGCCGTGAAGGTGGTGGTGGACGACCGCCAGCGGGCCCTCTACTTCAGCCGCAGCCCCATCCCCTACCTGCGCAACTCGACCATCTTCGCAGCGGACTTCAGGCCCTGGCTGGCCCCGGAGCAGCTGGCCCACTTCCAGCGCCACCTGGGCCTCTATGCCTACCGGCCGGAGGCCCTGCGGGCCTTCACCCGGCTGCCGCCCCACCCCCTGGAGCAGCTGGAGATGCTGGAGCAGCTGCGGGCCCTGGCGGCGGGCATACCCATCGGCGTGGCCCGCACGCCCCACCTGAGCCTCGGCGTGGACGTGCCGGGGGATGTCGCCGCCGCCGAGGCCCTCCTTCGGGAGCGTGGCCTGGCACGGTAGACTTGGGGTCCGGACGGGAGCCCCCATCGTCCGCAGGAGACCCCGTGAGCCACCACAAAGTCATCGTGATCGGAACCGGCCCCGCAGGCTATACGGCCGCCCTCTATGCCTCCCGAGCCAACCTCGCCCCCCTGGTCTTCGAGGGTGTACAACCCGGCGGTCAGCTGACCATCACCACCGAGGTCGAGAACTACCCCGGCTTCAAGCACGGCATTGCCGGGCCGGCCCTGATGGACGAGATGCGCGAGCAGGTCCTCCGCTTCGGCACCGAGATCAAGGCCGAGACCGTCCTCAGCGCCAACCTGGGTGTCCAGCCCTTTGCCCTGTCTTCGGACAAGGGGGACTACACCTGCGACGCCCTGATCATCGCCACCGGCGCCTCGGCCCGCTGGCTGGGCCTGGGCCGGGACGAGGAGCTCTCCCGCTCCGGCGGCGGCGTCAGTGCTTGCGCCACCTGTGATGGCTTCTTCTACCGCGGCAAGGAGATCGCCGTGGTGGGCGGCGGCGACACGGCCGTTGAGGAGGCCGTCTTCCTCACCAAGTTCGCCAGCAAGGTGCACCTGATCCACCGCCGGGACCGCCTCCGGGCCTCCAAGGCCATGCAGGATCGGGCCCTGGCCAACGAGAAGATCCACCCCGTCTGGAACCAGGCCGTGGTGGAGATCCTCACCTCGGTCATTGAGACCCCCCTCGGGGACAAGATCGAGAAGATCCGCGCCCTCAAGCTCCAGAACACCGTGGACGGCTCCCTGTCGGAGCTGCCCGTGACGGGCCTCTTCGTGGCCATCGGCCACCAGCCCAACACCGGCCTCTTTGCGGGTCAGCTGCCCATGGACGAGACCGGCTATCTCCAGGTGGAGAAGGGCTCCACCCGGACGCCTATCGCCGGTGTCTTCGCCTGCGGCGACGTGCAGGACCACACCTACCGGCAGGCCATCACTGCCGCCGGGAGCGGCTGCATGGCCGCCATCGATGCCGAGCGTTGGCTGGTGGAAGCGGGTCTGGCCGAGTAGGGAACCAACCCTGGGCTGCCCCCCATGCCTCTTTCGGCCCCGGGCCCCGATCCTGCCATGCTGAACCTCGGAACCACCCACCCATGAACCTCCTCGCCATCACCTGTCATGGCGACCTCGTTGAACGCCTCCGCCTGGCGTTCGAGGAGGCCGGGCACGAGGTGCGCCACATCGTGGATCCCCTGGAGGCGCTGGCGCAGGATGCCTGGACCGATGTCCATGCGCTGCTGGTGGACACCACCGGGGACCCCATGGATGGCTTCCGCCTCTGCCGTCTCCTGCGGGGCGAGGCCCGCGTGCTCTTCCGCAACCTGCCCATCTTCCTGGTGACCAGCCAGGAGCCCAGCGAAGCGGACCGCCTGAGCCTGCGGGAGTCGGAAGCGGATGGCTTCCTGGATGCCAGGAGCACGGTCCAGGAGCTGCAGGAGCTGCTGGACCCGCTGCTCTCCGACGGGCCCTCCCAGGACAGCGGCCTGCGCCTGCCGGTGCTGGCCACGGGCCTCTTGGACAGCCAGGCCCAGCAGGCTCAGTCCATCCTGCAGGCCTGCGGCATGGAGGTCCACGCCGCCCCCCGCCGGGAGGCTGCCAAGCTGCAGCTGACCCTCCGTGCCCCAGTGGTCCTCCTGGGGCTGTCGGCCGGCGGCGCGAAGGGGGCCGTGGCGATCCTCACCCACCTCCGAGAGGCGGACCCCGGCGTCTACGCCATCCTGGTGGGTCAGGTGAAGGAGGAAGCGGCCCAAGTGGAGCTGCTCCAGGCGGGCGTGGCGGACTGGCTCTCCCTGCCCCTGTCTGCACCGCGGCTGCTTCACGCCTGCCGGAAGGCCATCGAGTGGACCCACGCCCGTCGCATCCAGTCGGAATACCGCACCGCCCTCCACAACCTGCGGGAGCGCAAGAGCACCCTGGAGCGGGAGGCCGCTGCCCTGCGGGATGAGGTCCTCACGGACGCCCTCACGGGGCTCCACAACCGCCGGGCCTTCGATCAGAACCTAGAGAACGCGATGCGCCAGTGGGAGCGCCACCGGCGCGGCTTCGTCCTGGTGTTCGCCGATGTGGATCACTTCAAGCGCATCAATGACCGCTATGGACACCCCGTCGGCGATGGCGTCCTGCGCCAGCTCTCCGCCTGCATCCGCAGCGCCCTGCGCAAGTCCGATCTGGCCTTCCGTATCGGCGGCGATGAGTTCGCCATCCTCCTCTCGGAGACCAGCCTCCGGGCCGGCGAGGCGGTGGCGGACAAGCTGCGCGCCCGCATCGACGGGGAGCCCATTCAGCTGCCCGGTGGCCAGTCCATCTACCCCACGATGAGCTTTGGCGTGGCGGGTCCCGGTGCCCCGTCGGCCGCCGCCCTGCTCTCCCTGGTGGACCAGGCCCTCTACCTGGCCAAGAGCCGGGGCCGGAACCGCGTGGTGGTGTCCCGGGACGGGGACGACCGGGCCTCAGACCCGCCGGCCTGAGCGGCCCTCAGCGCCGGAAGTCGAAGAGGTCGCCCAACCCACGGAGGGTGAGCACCAGGTCGATGCGATCCTCCCGGCCCGCAGACATCAGGGGGGAGTTCACTGCCACGTGGGTGTACTTGAGGACATAGGCCACGCAGGGCTCCACCCAGGCCACCGCCACCTGGCTGGAGGCAAAGCCCTTGATCTTGAAGTCGTAGTTAGCGCTGAACTCCAGACGCAGGCGATCGTCCAGCAGGCGCTGGATGCCGCCAACCTGGAGGCCCTGCTGGCGCACCAGGAAGCGATTGAGACCCGTGGAGAAGTAGGCCAGGTTGAAGCGCCCCCCGTCCCGGGCCCGGATGTCGACGCTGACCGCGTTGTCCGTGCCACCGGCGGCCAGGTCGGAAGACTGCCGGAAGCTGAGGCGCCAGCGGTCATCGGGTTCCACATCCAGGTCCGTGTCCACCGAAGCCCAGCCCTGCTTGTAGCGCCCATCGCTGAGGATGATGGGAGTGGCGTGGTACCGGGTGGCCACCCGCAGACGAGCCAGGTCCGTAAAGCCCGTCCCGGAGCCGGAGCGGCCGAAGATGTGCTGCTTGAGGCCCACCTCGAAGCTGCGCTCTCCGGAGGCGCTGTCATTCACACCCGGCGCTGAGTCCACGGCATCGAAGCGCGGCAGGACGCCGGCCCCGCCATAGGGGCCCGTGCCGGTAAAGCCGAAGTAGGGTTCGGCAATATGCTTGATCTCGCCCTTGTAGCCCAGCAGTGAGACACCCTCGAAGGTGCGCCCGACCTGCGGCCCCGAAAAGCGGAGGTGGCCGGAGAAGAGGAGGCGGGTGGCGGGATCGCCATCCACCTGGAAGGGACTGGTGGCCGGGTTGACCGAGGTCCCGTTCTCCCCGGCGCTGGGATCAAACACGGACTCCGACAGGGTGCTGGTGTAGCGAGTGGCGCGCCCCGCCATCTCCAGATCCGCCCGGAAGGGGCCCCACTGCCCGATGCGGCCATGGATGCGCATGTTGCCATCCTGCCGCTCCCAGGCATAGTGCTGGTCCCCGGCCGTGGCACTGCCCTGGATGCGGTAGGCAAAGCGCCCCGCCCGCACGGCCCCGTCCAGGTAGAGGGGTCCCGCCAGCGACACAGGGAAGAAGCGGAACTCGGCCTGAGGCAGGGTCTGGCGGCGCAGGGAGGCCGGGAAGTCCGGGCTGTAGAAGGGGTCACCCTGGTCGCTGGTGAGGAAGAAGCTGCGCTGCTCGGCGGCAGAGAGCGAGAGGCTGCCGAAGGTGAAGCTCCGGCCCACGTAGAGGGCCGAGTCGAAGCTGGTGGCCCCAAGGCCGCCGATGCCCTTGCCCAGGTCCGCATCCACCAGGTTGTCCGAGGCCTGGTTCACATCCGCCGTCAGCTGCCAGCCGTCCTCCCGCTGCCAGACCTCCTTCAGCGAGGCCCGGTAGCGCTGGGTGTCGAGGCTGCGCTGGTGGATGGTCTGGCCAGAGAAGCTGCCCTGGTGCGTGACATCCGGACGCCAGCGCATCTCGGCACCCCAGAGCATGCCTTCCTTGCTGAAGTACTCCGGAGTGAAGGTGGCATCGGCGGTGGGGCCGAGCACCTGGTAGTAGGGCAGCCCCAGGGTGGTCCCGAAGGAGCTGCTCATGCCGAGGTTGGCTGGCAGCAGGCCGGAAGCCCGGTTCGCCTGGGCCGGGTAGATCGCCCAGGGCAGGTAGTAGTACGTGGGGACCGGTCCCAGCCAGATGACAGCGTTCCGGAGGGTGGCAAAGCCGTCCAGGTCCACCTTCAGGCTCGACATTCGAGCCTTCCAGCCGGGATTCACCTCCGGGCAGGGGCTCAGTTCCACGGCGTCGAAGGCCCACTTGCGAAGGGTCGCAAAGGCCACATGGCCCGAGCGGAGGGTCCAGGAGGGCGGCAGGTCCATCTGCAGGGCCCAGGCCTCGCCCGAGCGGAGGGTCCAGTTCATCTCCAGGCGCTCGGCCAGCAGGCGCAGCTCCGGCGCTTCCAGGCGGATGTGGCCCTGCGCCAGGAGGCGGCCTTCCGTGATGCGGTACTCGATGCGGTCCGCCAGGAGCAGGACGCCTTCGGCCTGGATCGCCCCCTGCTCCAGCACCCACACATCGCCGGCCTCGCTGACACGGTCACCCCGCCAGTCGAAGGGTATGCGGCCACGGCCCGCCTCACTGGGCAGGCGGTAGGGACGGAGGGGAATCAGCTCCGCAGGGGTGCGGGCGTCGAGGGGGCCGAGGGCAGGCGCGGACGGCAGGGCCTGGGCCCCCAGGAGGGTGGCCGCAGTCCCCAGGGTCAGGGTCCGGCCGCCCCGGCCGATCCGGCCCATGGGCCTAGTGGTGGTGCGGCAGGAGCCGCGCAGTGAACAGGAAGATGCCCACGCCCATCAGGATGGCCAGGGTACTCCGGAGGCCAGACACCTTCTGGACCTCCGGGAGGAGGTCGGAGCTGGCCACGTAGAGTGCCAGGCCCGCCGTGAGGCCCAGCGTGGGCCCCGGGGGCAGGTTCAGTACGGACTGGCCAGCGGCCCCCACCAGGGCGGCGAGGGCGAGGGTCCCGGCGGCCAGCAGGGCCGCCCGGTTGCCGAAGCCCCGGACCAGGAAGATGGAGGCAATGGTGCCGCCTTCGGGAATGCGGTGCAGCAGGATCCCCAGCACCACCAGGGGCCCCAGGTTGCTGTGGGTCGCCAGGGCGGCGGCGATGGCCACCCCGTCCATGAGGCTGTGCAGGGAGAGCCCCACCAGGGCCAGCACCCCGCTCAGGGGCGAGCCATCCTTGTGGGTCTCTTCGCCGTAGTGGAAGTGCAGCGTGATGCCGTGCTCCATGACGTGGACGAGGAGGTAGCCGCCTAGGACCCAGAGGGCATTGGCTTCGCCGCCCTTGGCCTCCAGGCACTCGGGGATGATGCGTACCAGGGTGAGGGAGAGCAGGTAGCCCGCCGCCACCCCGGAGAGCAGGCGCATGAACTGGGCCCGTCCCTGGAGAAATCGCACCACACCCCAGCCACCCAGAAGGGTGGCCAGGGATGCGAGGGGTGCCAGCCAGAAGATGGACACGGGGGGCTACTCGGACTTGGCCTTCTTGGCCTTGGGCGCCTTGGCAGCGGGAGCGGCCTTCTTGGCAACCGGTGCCTTGGGGGCCTTGGCAGCGGGCTTCTCAGCCTTGACCTTGGTCACCTTGGGGGCGGTTTCCACGGCAGCGGCGGCCTTGGGCTTGGGCTTGGGGCCCGGCTTCTTCCGGGCGGGCGCTTCGGGGGCAGGCGCCGGGGCCGGGGGCGCCGGAGGGGCAGTCTCCACGGGGGTGCTCACCTTGGCCCGGGGGGTCCGCCGGGGCTTAGGGACTTCAGCCACGGGTGCGGCAGGCGCAGCACCAATGCGGGGGCGGGGGCTGGGGGTCAGCAGGCTGGCCACCAGGTCGGCACTCAGGCGGGGCGGCTCAGGCTGGGCCTCGTAGGCGTCCTGGGTATCCGAGGACTGGGACGCACCGGAACCAGCTTCCTGGCCCTCGCTGCGCTCCCCGGCACCCTTCCGGCGACGCCGGCGGCGCTTCCGCTTGACGCCATCACCCTTGGCTTCCTCGCCGGCTTCGGCAGCGGCTTCCTCAGACTCATCGTCCTCGGGCTTGGCGCTCTCGAAGAGGGCACGAAGGCGCTCTCGCTCATCCAGGGCCGCCCGCTGCAGGTCGCGGCGGTCGTACTTGAAGCCTTCCTTGCGGGTGTCCTTGGCGGGCTCGCCCAGGGCCTTCTCGAAGGAGATGGGGCTGTCCCCACCCAGAACCACGGTCTCTTCTTCCTTGGAGCCCTTCTCGCGGGGCGGCTTGGGGGCCGGCTTCTCGGCCGGGGCCTCCTCAGCACGCTCGATCTCGGCAGCCATCTCACCGTAGCCCATGGACCAGTCGGCCAGGATGATGACCCGGGCCTCGCTCTGCTCTTCCATCTGGTTCAGCTCGCGGCGCTTCTGGTTCAGCACGGCCGCAGCGATGGCCGGAGCCAGCTTGACGCGGATCTCGCCGATGCCACCCTTGGCTAGGATCCCGTGGATGCGGCGCACCACAGAGAGCACCAGGGCTTCCAGGGTCTTGACCTTGCCCGTGCCGGTGCAGGTGGGGCAGGTCTCGTGGTTCACGTGCTGGAGGCTGGGACGGATGCGCTGGCGGGTCATGACCAGCACGCCGAAGCGGTTGATCTTCCCGACTTCCATGCGGGCCTTGTCGGCCTTGAGGCAGTCCACCAGGCAGTCCTGCACGGAGCGGATGTGGGACTCCCGCTTCATGTCGATGAAGTCAATGGCGATGAGGCCAGCCAGGTCGCGCAGCCGAAGCTGGCGGGCAACTTCCTCGGCGGCCTCCATGTTGGTCTTGAAGGCCATGTCCTCCACGCCGTCGCCGGAGGTCTTGCCGCTGTTCACGTCGATGGCCACCAGGGCCTCGGTCTGGTCCAGCACCAGGGCGCCGCCGCTGGGCAGAGGCACCTTCCGGCCGTAGACGCGATCGATCTGCTCCTCCAGCTGGTGGCGGGAGAAGAGGGGCTTCTTGCCGGTGTAGTGCTTCAGCACATCAAGGTACTGGGGCATGGTGCGCTTGAAGAAGGTCTGGGCGGCGTGGAAGGTGTCCAGGTCGTCGATGGAGACCTCTTCCACATCCGAGCTGAAGGTGTCCCGGAGAGTGCGGGTGACCACATCATCCTCCTGCCACACCAGGCCCGGTCCCTGGCGGTGCTTGTAGCGGTTCAGCACCTCCTTGTAGGAGTCCAGGAGGTAGTCCAGGTCGCGCTGGAAGTCTTCGAGGGTCACGCCCAGGCTGGCGGTGCGGACGATCACGCCGATG
>CAIRQL010000196.1 GCA_903880675.1 uncultured Holophagaceae bacterium
CATTCCCGGTGAAGACACGCCGGGGGTCATGGACGCCCTGGACTTCCTCGACAAGGTCCGGGCGGGCACGCCCATGGACCTGGGCCAGCGCATCCTGGTCATCGGTGCCGGCAACTCCGCCATGGACGCCGTGCGCTCCGCGATCCGGCTGGTGCCAGGCGGTGAGGTCACCATCGTCTACCGCCGCACCCGGGCCCAGATGCCCGCCGACCCCGCCGAGGTCCACGACTGCATCGAAGAAGGCATCCTGATCCGCGACCTGCTGGCCCCGGCTTCCGTGGTTGCGGCGGGCGGCAAGGTGACGGGCCTTGCCTGCACGCAGATGCGCCTGGGCGAGCGGGACGCCTCGGGCCGTCCCCGGCCGGTCCCCGTGGTGGGCAGCGAGGTCGTCGTGCCTGCGGACACCATCATCTCGGCCATCAGCCAGGAGGCTGTCCTGGACTTCCTGGAAGGGTTGGAGGTCAAGCGCAGCGGCAGCGGCTACCTGGTGGTGGATCCCAAGACCTGCGAGACCTCCGTGCCGGGCCTCTTCGCCGGTGGCGATGTGGTGCATGGCGCCGCCTCCGTGATCATGGCCATCGCGGACGGTCGGGCCGTGGCCGAGACCATCGCCGCCCGCCACGGTGTGGCACCCCTGGTCGAGCCTTTGCTCGAGAAGGGCCAGGCGGATGCCGCCCTCATGGAGAAGAAGGCCCGCCTGGTGGGTGCCCAGAAGGTGCCGGTGCTGCCCCTGGCGGATCGTCAGGGCTTCGCCGAGGTGCTCAAGCCCTTCACGGCCGAAGCCGCCGCCCAGGAAGCCAGCCGCTGCCTGGACTGCGACGACCTCTGCAGCCTCTGTGTGACGGTCTGTCCCAACCGCGCCAACCAGGCCTACGGCATCACCCCCCTGCACATGACCCTGCCCCTGTTGGTTCAGCGCCAGGGCCGTCTGGTGGCCGAGGGCGCCCGGGCCTTCACGGTGGCTCAGCCCGTGCAGACCCTCAACATTGCCGACTACTGTAACGACTGCGGCAACTGCGACAGCTTCTGCCCGGCGGCTGGCTCCCCCTACAAGGACAAGCCCCGCTTCTGGATCGACCCCGAGGGCTATCGGGACGCCAAGGGGGACGCCTTCCGGCTGGAGCGGCACCCCGGAGGCCTGCACATTGAGGCCCGCCTTGCCGGTCGCACCCACCGCCTGCAGCTGGACGGCGCCCACGCCCGGTACCGCAGCGAGCAGGTCGCCATCGAGCTGGAGGTTGGGACCTGGTCCATTGGGGCCTGGGAGTCCGTGACCACCCTTCCGGAGGGCACCGCCGTCGACCTCGTCCCCTGCGCCACCCTGGTGACCCTGTTGGCAGTGGCTGAGGCCCTGCCGGCCTTGGTCACAGCCGTAGAGTAAAAATTTTTCTTCTGTGAAAAATTTTTATTGACCCATCGGTTTTCTATTTTATCCTTGAGGTATCGAATTTCCGCGCCAGGTCGGACGAAAGCCATCCCTCGCAAGGCATTCCATGATGACAGGCCATGGTCAGCATCCAGGATCCAGGGCGACCCGGCGTGCCGGCGGTCTGCGGGGTGGGAATTTCTGTGACCCCCTACGCATTGTTGCGCATGGCCAAGGCCTGCGGTTCCTGAGAAAATTACTGCGTTGCAGCCCCCTGAGCACCAGGAATGGTTCATTCCGATTGGGCGATTTTCCATCCAGGAGCACCTGAACAGCCGATGGCCGATCCCCCGGGCGGACGAAACTCCACCTCCCCTGCCAGTTCCCTGCATCACCCTTTCACCCCCACCCCCCCCACACCGAGGCCCAGGCGATCCTGGCCACCTCTACCAAGGAGCACCGCATGAAGAATCTCTCCCTCACCGCTCTGGCGCTGGTCGCCATGGCCGCCATCCCCGCCACCGCCGCCGACTGGAGCGACACCTCCCTCGGCTACCGCACGGGCAGCAACTTCCAGGAGCCGGCCAACCCCGAGTCCATGTCCAAGCAGATCTTCAACCTGACCCATGTGTCGGGCTACAGCCTGGGCAGCAACTTCTTCAGCGTGGACATGCTGACCTCCAGCACCACGGATCCCTCCAACAACGCTGGGACCTCCGCCGCCTTCCCCAAGCAGGGTGCCCATGAAGTCTACGTCGCCTACAAGCACAGCCTGAACCTGAGCAAGGTGCTCGACACCAAGATCGAATTCGGTCCTGTGCGCGGCATGAACTTCACCTTCGGCTTCGACTACGCCGCCAAGAACACCACCTTCGCCCCCGCCGTCTACAAGCTCCTGGCCGGCCCCGAGTTCTCCTTCAAGGTCCCCGGCTTCCTGAACGTGGCCCTGCTGTACTACAAGGAAAAGAACCACAATGCCTTCGGCGGCTTCCGCTCCTCCATCGGTGGCACCACTGATGTCACTTTCGATCCCACCTACCAGATCGCCGCCGCCTGGGGCATCCCCGTGGCGCTCGGCACGATGAACACCTCCGTCAAGGGCTTCGCGACCTACACTGGCGCCAAGGGCAAGGACGGCTCTGCCGTTGAGACCAAGCCCGAGACCCTGGCCCGCATCTACTGGATGGCCGACATCAGCCCCCTGCTGGGCTGCAAGAAGGGCACCTGGCAGATCGGACCCGGCTTCGAGTACTGGGACAACAAGTTCGGTGATCCCACCTTCGCGTCCGTTGCTGCTGCCACTGCCTCCGGCACCGGCGGTGGTGTGAACCCCAAGACCAGCTGCGTGATGGCTGCCATCGAAGTCCACTTCTAGACCGCTTGAACGCCCGCACGGAGGGGAGCCCCCTCCGTGCGGGTTCTTTACCCCCCTGAGGGATGTTTCATGACCCCCTTTTCGTACCGCTGCACCGACTGCGGACGCACTTTCTCTCGCGACGAAGTGCGCTACCTGTGCCTGGACTGCGGGCCGACCTACCGGCCCGGCATGCCCCTCGTGGGCGTGCTGGAGGCCGTTTTTGATTACCCGAGCATCGCCAAATCCTTTGATCCTGCAAGGCCGGACTGGGATCTGTTCTGCCCCGTGGAGCGCGCGTTCCACCCCCCCATCCAGGTGGGCAACACCCCCCTGGGGCGGGTGGACCGCCTGGGTGCCACCCTGGGTCTGAGCAGCCTCTGGGTGAAAAATGATGGACTGAATCCCAGTGGCAGCCTCAAAGACCGCGCCAGCTACCTGGTGGTGGCCGAGGCCCGCCGCCTGGGCATCGATCTGGTGGTGGCGGCCTCCACAGGAAACGCGGCCTCCGCCCTGGCTGCCGTGTGCGCTTCGACCGACACCAAGGCCCTGATCTTCGTGCCAGAGAAGGCCCCCAAGGCCAAGCTGGTGCAGATGGTGCTGTACGGCGCCCAGGTCGTGCCCATCAAGGGCACCTACGACGATGCCTTCGCCCTCTCCCTGGAATACACCGCCCAGCGCGGTGGCCTCAACCGCAACACCGCCTACCACCCCCTCACCATTGAAGGCAAAAAGACCGCCGGCCTGGAGATCTGGGCGCAGCTGGGCTATCAGGTGCCAGAGGC
>CAIRQL010000197.1 GCA_903880675.1 uncultured Holophagaceae bacterium
CCCGGACCAGATTGAGGCCAGCGAGGCCGTGAAGGCCGACCTGGAGTCGCCCCGGCCCATGGACCGCCTGCTGGTGGGCGATGTGGGCTTCGGCAAGACCGAGGTGGCCATGCGGGCCGCCGCCAAGGTGGCCCTGGAAGGGCGGCAGGTGGCCGTGCTCTGCCCCACCACCGTGCTCTGCTTCCAGCACTTCCGCACCTTCAAGGAGCGCTTCGCCGGCTTCCCCATCCGCATCGAGATGCTCAACCGCTTCGTGGATCCCGCCGAGCAGAAGCGCATCCTGCGGGAGGTGGCCGACGGCTTGGTGGAGATCGTCATCGGTACGCACCAGCTGTTGGGTGCCCGCCTCTCCTTTGCGGACCTGGGCCTGGTGGTGGTGGATGAGGAGCAGCGCTTCGGGGTGGGCCACAAGGAGAAGCTGAAGAAGCTGCGCCTCAATGTGGATCAGCTGGCCCTCAGCGCCACGCCCATCCCCCGCACCCTGCACATGAGCCTCACGGGCCTGCGGGAGATCAGCCTCATCGAGACGCCGCCCAAGGACCGCCTGGCCATCGAGACGGTGGTGGCCCCCTGGAGCGATGAGCTGGTGCAGACGGCCATCCAGTTCGAGCTGCGCCGGGGCGGCCAGGTCTACCTCGTGCACAACCGCGTAGAGTCCATCGTCGCCATCGCCGCCCGGGTGCGAGAGCTGGTGCCGGACGCCCGGGTCGCCGTGGGCCACGGCCAGCTCAGCGACGACGGCCTGGAGCAGGTGATGCTGGCCTTCATGGAGGGTCGGGTGGATGTCCTGGTGGCCACCACCATCGTGGAGAACGGCCTGGATGTGCCCAACGCCAACACGCTCATCGTGCACCGCGCGGACGCCTTCGGCCTAAGCCAGCTCTATCAGCTGCGGGGCCGGGTGGGGCGCAGCGATGTGCCGGCCTATGCCTACCTGATGACCCCACCCCGCCATGAGATCAGCGACGAGGCGCGCAAGCGGCTCCAGGCCCTGGAGGACTTCTCGGAGCTGGGCTCGGGCTTCCGTGTGGCAGCCATGGACCTGGAGCTGCGGGGCGCCGGCAACCTGCTGGGCGGCGAGCAGTCGGGCCATATCCACGACATCGGCTTCGAGCTGTATGTGAAGCTGCTGGAAGAGACCCTCCAGGAGCTCCAGGGCCAGCCCAGCGGCACCTTCGACGTGAAGCTGGACGGCCTCGCGCCCGGCGCCCAGCTGAGCCGCCTCTGGATCGACCAGGCCAGCGAGCGGCTGGTGGCCTACAAGCGCATCTCCCGCTTGCGGGAGGAGCGGGATCTGGAGCTCTACCGCCTGGATCTGGAGGATCGCTTCGGCCGCATTGCCGACGATGATCCGGACACGCTGCGCTTCTTCGAGCTGCTCAAGGTGAAGCTGCGGGCCCAGGTCCTGGCGGTGTCCGAGGTGGCGGTGGACAAGGGCCAGCTCAAGCTGCGCCTGAGCCCCCAGACGCCCCTGGACCCCGTGAAGATGATGGCCTGGGTGGGTAGCCAGAAAGGCGCCAGCCTCAGCCCCGATGGCGCCGTGCGGGTGCCCGTGCAGGGCCTCCAGGACGGCCCCATCCACCAGGCCCAGCGCATCCTGCTGGAGTGGGCGGGGCTGTAGATCCCCTGGCTGGCTCCGTTCGCCGGCAGTCAGCGGCCGCTCGCCGATCAGGGTGGGTGGGGGCACGCACATGGCTTAGCCTGGGGACAGCTCAGGGGTTCCCCATGCCGATTCTTCCCAAGTTCACAGCCACCTCCATCTTCCTGGGCCTTTATGCCCTGGCCCTGGCCATGCTCCTGGCTGCGGTGGGGCTGCCCCTGCAGGCGGCAGAGCCGCGGATTGTAGCGCTCCATGGCCTCGAGACGGCAGAAGTGCGCAGCCAGGGGTTCACCCTGCTGCGAGCCCAGAAGGTTCACATCTATGCTCGAGGTGCCGGTCTCCAGGGCCTGGCCCCTGCCCGGGAAGACAGCCCCCTCTTTGCCAGCGGCTGGCTCCTCAATGCCGCCACCCGCGAGGTGGTCTGGCAGATGGACGGAGCCAATTCCCGCCGGGAGAGCGCCTACCGCATCGCCGACGTGACCCTCGACCTGCCGGCGGGCAGCTACGAGGCCTACTTCGCCAACCATGCCTTCGCCCAGGGGGTCTTCCTGGCGCAGTGGAGCCGTAACGTCGACCGGCGCCACGTGGAGGCCAAGCTCGCTGAGCGCCCCCGCGGGTTCCTGGCGGCCTTCGGTGCCGACGAGGGGGGCCTGCTGCGCCAGTGGCGGCGGCAGGTGGGGAACTACGGCATGGAGCTCTATCTGCCGGCGGGCGAGGCGCACGAGGTGGTCACCTTCGAGACGCCCCTGCGGTGGGCCCACATGGCCATCACCCTCTCCGCCACCGGGGATCGCGGGGAGTGGCATCAGGCCTTCAAGGTGCACCGACCCGTGGACCTCCATGTCTACGCCGTGGGGGAGGGTACGCAGCGCCGCATGAGCGACTACGGCTGGATCCTGGACGTCCGTACCCGCCAGCGGGTGTGGGAGATGACCCCGGAGCGGTCCCAGTTTGCCGGAGGCGGACCCCGCAACCGGCGGCAGGTGGAGACCATTCAGCTGACGCCGGGGGACTATGTGGCCACCTTCGTGACGGACGATAACCACTCGCCTGCGGACTGGACCGTGGCGCCGCCCTGTGACCCCGGACTCTACGGCCTGGCGCTGTCGCTGCCGCGACCCGGGGATGCTGGTGCCCTGTCTCTGCGGGCGCTGCCGGAGCCGGGGCCCGTGCTGGCCGAGCTGGTGCAGGTGGGCAACAGCCAGGACCGGAGCGCGCCTTTTGACCTGACCGCGACCACCACCGTGCGCATCCATGCCATTGGTGAGGCCGGCAGCCACACCATGGCGGACACGGCCTGGATCGAAGATGCCAGTGGCAAGCGGGTGTGGGAGATGCTCAAGGACCAGACCCACCATGCTGGGGGCGCCAGCAAGAACCGGTACTCGGACGCGCTGGTGAAGCTGCCAAAGGGTCACTACACGCTGCGGGTGAAGACGGACGACAGCCACGCCTTTGGCGAATGGAACAGCAGCCCCCCGAGGGATCCCGAACACTACGGCGCGACGGTCTTTGGCCTGAAGTAGCCCCGCTCAGGGCTCAGAGCACAGCCTTCCCGCCGGGGTCGTGGGGCAGGCTGCCCCGGGGGGAGCGGAAGTAGGCGTAGGGCGTGGCGAACAGGAAGTTGGACACCCGGCTGGTGTAGATGTCGGCGTAGCGCTCGATCTGGCGGGTGAGGTGGCTCTTGTCGTTGCCGGCTCGGGTGAGCAGGCCCCACCGGGGATTGACCAGGGCGGTGCTCGCCTGGGCCAGGGGCCCGATCTCGGCGTCCAGGGCCACCAGCTGCCCCCGCAGGGCGTGCACGGTGGCTTCCAGGGCCGGGACGGTGGCATTCGGGGCAGGTCCGTAGCCGCCGCGCTGGCGCTGGAGGTCCAGGCGGGCCTGGGAGAGGTGGGCCTCCAGGGCCTCCTTCTCGGTCATCAGGGTCAGCAGTTGCTGGTCCGTGGCGCGGAAGGCCTCCAGGGCCGCCACCTCAGACTCCAGCTCCCGCAGCACCAGGGCCGTGCGCCAGCTGAGGGTGCGCTTGCTCACGTGCACGTCGCCGAACATGTGATCGCCCACATAGAGGATCTCGTCGCCGGAGATGCCCAGGTCCCGCTCCACCTGGGCCGCGGACCCGCCGAGGTAGAGTCCACCCCGGCGCAGGGGACCGGTCAGGGGGCGGAGCAGCCCCTCCTCATCCACCACCTCGAAGAAGGGCCCGGCCTCGGTGAAGAAGGCGGGCTTGCGGGCGCTGACCACCACGATGTCGAAGAGATCCCGCCAGGTCATGCCCGCCGGGAGGTGGCGGTCGTAGGCATGGGCCATCATCCGGGACGTGAAGGTCCACTCGGAGTTGGTGATGAGCAGCAGCTTCTTGCCCGCAGCCTTCTGGTCCAGCAGGGCCAGGGCGGCCTCGGGATCCTGCACCACGAAGCGGTCGGGGTCCTCCGCCACGGCGGCCTTCAGGTGGCCCTCCAGGTGCTGGGCATCCACCCGGGCGCGGATGTGGCGGTAGAGGCTGGCGTACTCGAAGGGGCGGGGCAGGGCGCCCCGGTCCAGCAGGTCCACAGCCTGGGCATAGAGGCAGCCCTCGGACAGCGAAAAGAGCGTGTTCAGGAACACCCACCGGGGCTCGCTCAGGTCCACCAGCACCTGGCTGTAGGCCGCGCGCTGCTCGTGGAACTCCAGCATGCGGGTGCCGTGCATGGCCCGCTTCACGAAGCCGAAGCGGTTGGCCTTCACCAGGTTGCCCAGCTCCGTATCGATCACCAGTCCGCGGGTCACCATGCCCGGGTCGAACGCGAGCCCCGCCACGGGCCAGCCCTCCGATACCAGCCGCTCCCGGGCCTGGGCGTGGACCATGCGCTCGAAGGCTTCGGCCTGGTAGTCCACCAGGGTGTAGTCCATGTCGTAGCCGATGGCCCGCACCGACCGCAGGTTGAGGGTCCGGTTGCAGAAGATGCCCCGGTGGCGGGGGGCGGCGGAGTGGTCTGCGCTGGTCATGGCCCAGGATACCAAGGCGGCTCCAGGGCCGGGGTGGCCATGCGATCCTGGGGCCGCCAGGAGAGCCCATGCCCCGTCTGCTTCGCGTTCTGACCACGCTTCTTGTCCTCGTCGCCCCGGCCCTGGCGGCCGAAAAGCGGGCCTTCCACATCGAGGACCTGCACCGCCTCAAGGGCCTCCAGCACCTGGCCCTCAGTCCCGATGGGAAGCGCCTCGCCTTCGAGGTGTCCACCCAGGACCTGCGGGCCTCCACCCGCAGCACGCACCTGTGGGTGCTGGAGACCGCCACCGGTGCGACCAAGCAGCTGACCTTCTCCGGCAAGGCCGACACGGCGCCCCAGTGGTCCAAGGATGGCCGGACCCTCTACTTCCTCTCCACCCGGGCCGAGGGCAGCCAGCTGTGGGCCCTGGACGCCAGTGGCGGGGAGGCCCGCAAGGTCACGGCCTTCGCCCCCGGTGTGGGGGCGCCCAAGGTGCAGCCCGGCGGCGGCGTGGTCTTCGAAGCCTCGGTCTTCCTGGAGGCCATGGCCGACGGCGCCCGCCACAAGGAGCTGGAGACGAAGCTGGAGCAGGGTCCCGTCCAGGCTCACCTAGCCGACAGCCTGCTCTACCGGCACTGGACCGGCTGGCGGGACTTCCAGTACGCCCACCTCTTCAGCAGCAGCCCCGAGGGCAAGGTGCAGGCCCTCACGGCCGGGAAGCAGGACTACCCCGGCTTCTGGCAGACCTGGGACCTGAGCCCCGATGGCAAGGAAGTCTGTGTTACCACCAACACCGATCCCGTTCCGGCCCGCAGCACCAACAACGACCTCTTCCTCATCGCCCTCGAGGGCGACCGCACGCCTCGCCGCATCACCGGCGACAACCCGGCCGCCGACAGCGACCCCAAGTACTCGCCCGATGGCCGCTTCATCGCCTACAAGCTGCAGACCAAGCCGGGCCACGAGTCCGACCGCTTCCGCCTGGCCATCTTTGACCGCACCAAGGGCACCCGGAAGGTGCTCACCGAGGCCATCGATAACTGGGTGGACGCCTTCCAGTGGTCCGCTGACAGCACGGCCCTCTGGTTCACCGTGGAAGAGAAGGGCCGGTGGCCCCTCTTCCGCGCCGAGGTCGCCAGCGGCAAGCTCACCCGCATGCTGGAGGGCCTCAGCATCAAGGAGTTTGCTGTTAGTCCTGACCAGAACGCGGTACTCCTGACCAAGACCCGGGTGGGTGAGCCCGTGGAGCTCTGGCGCCACACCTTCGCCTCCGGCGAGACCAAGCGCCTCACGGACTTCAACCAGGCCTTGGCCACGGAAGTGGACTTCCGTCCCGCCGAGGAGCAGTGGGTGCAGGGCGCCGACGGCAAGGCCATCCATTTCTTCCTGGTGAAGCCCCACGGCTTTGACCCCGCGAAGAAGTATCCCCTCATCCTCAACGTCCACGGCGGTCCGCAGATGATGTGGTCCGACACCCTGCGGGGGGACTGGCAGGTGTACCCGGGTGCTGGCTACATCGTGGCCTTCCCCAATCCCCACGGGTCCACAGGCTACGGCCAGGCCTTCACGGATGCCATCAGCGGCGACTGGGACGGCAAGGTGATGACGGACATCGAGAAGGTGGCCGACCACCTGGCCAGCCTGCCCTATGTGGACAAGGACCGCATGGGCGCCATGGGGTGGAGCTGGGGCGGCTACGCCATGATGTGGCTGGAGGGCCGGAGCACCCGCTTCAAAGCCCTGGCGGCCATGATGGGTGTCTACGACCTCCGCTCCATGCACGGCGCCACCGAGGAGCTGTGGTTCCCGGAGCACGACCTCACGGGCACGCCCTGGCAGCAGGCGGCGGCCTACGACCGCATGAACCCCAGCAGCCGGGTGCCGGCCTTCAAGACCCCCTGCCTGGTCATCACCGGCGAGCGCGACTACCGCGTCCCCTACACCCAGAGCCTGCAGTTCTTCACGGGCCTCCAGGAGATGGGGGTGCCCAGCCGCCTCATCGTGTTCAAGAACGACGGCCACTGGCCCGACACCCTCAAGTCCATGCCCGTCTACTACAACGCCCACCTGGAGTGGTTCCAGAAATACCTGGGCGGGGGGGCCGCCCCCTGGAGCACCGAGGACCTCATCCGCAACCGGGTGTTCCCTGGTGCTGCCCAGCAATAAATCTGGACAATCAGTAGCCCGCAAACCCACTGCCCATGGGCCTCTCGGCCCATTTAGCGGTGTCTAGATTTTTCTCGGTGTAACGCAACGGCCCCGCCGCTGAGGGTTGCTATCAGGAAGCATTGGACTTCGGTTTTCTTCCTGGCGGCTGTTTCCTTACCTGACCCATTTGTCCATTCTCCTGTCGGTTGACAGGATTTCTTCGCATCTGACGCTAAGGGCTTGAAGGATCCTCCGATGGGCCCATCCCATCCATGGAGATCCCTGTGGAACCTGCATTTGCACCCCACCGGACCCCAACCCGTCGCCTGCCAAGGAAGCCGACCGCCATGAGCCAAACCATCCGAACCGCCCGCACCACCCGCTCCTCCGGCTACACCATGCTCGAGCTGATGCTCGTCATGGGCATCATCGGCGTCCTGTCCATGGTGGGCGTCACCCAGGTGCGCACCCAGAACAGCGGCGCCGTCCGCGGCCTGCTGGACGAGGTGGAGGGCGCCCTCGCCAACGCCCACCAGGCCGCTGTGGCGACGGGTCGGGACGTGGCCATTGTCACCTGGGGCACCTGGGACGTCGCCACCCCCATGGTGCTGGCCTACGGGGAGGCCAGCCTCGAAGACAGCGCCATCAGGAGCGCTGCCACGAGCATCCTCGGCGGCGGTGCGAGTGCCACTGTGTCGGTGCCCTTCCACTTCCAGGCTGGCGACCGCAACCAGGCCTCGGCCCGCGTCGTGAGGGTCACCTCCAACCAGTGGACCAACGTCATGCAGGCGTGCAGCACTGGCACCAACATTGACATCAACACCGTGGCGCCCTTTGTCACCGGGGGCGGGGGTGGGGTCAACGGCATCATGAACGGTCTGGTCACGGACGACCATCTCCTCTTCCCGGAATCAGACCACCGGGTCCTGGTGAGCGGCGGCAGCCGGCGGTTCACGTCCACCTTCGTCATCCCCATCGTGGGCACCACCACCTCGGGCAGCGCCCTGCCGGGCGGGCCCATGGGGCTCATCGTCGTGCTGCAGAACGGGGCGGCCATCTACAAGTTCTACAACCCGGGCAGCCGGGATGGCGATGGCCAGTGGCGGCGGATCTGATGGGCACCACGGGTCACCACCCCGGCAGCTCGGCGGCCCAGGCCGGGTTCAGCATGGTGGAGATGCTTATGGCGGCCTTCATCATGGCCGTGGGCATCCTGGGCCTGTCGGCCCTGCAGGTGATGGCCCTCAAGGCCACCCGTGGCAGTCGCAGCCTGAGCACGGCCATCCTGGTGGCCGAGCAGGTCCTGGACCGAGCGGAAATGGAAGGCCGCCTCAGCTGGCTCAACCTCACGGACCGCAATGCCACCAGCCCCAGCCTGGGGGATCTCTCGGGCCTCCGCTACATCACACAGACCTCGGGCACACCCCTGGTGGATAGCTTCAACAGCCAGGGTCGGCCTGTGCTTGCTGCCTCCTCGGACCCCCTGGAGAGCGAGACCCGCTACACCGCCAGCACCACGCGGATCGCCGCCACCACCGCCGCCACGGGACAGCTCTCGGAGTTCACCGTCCAGGTCACCTTCCAGGATGAGGTGAACAGCTCGGGTGCGGCCGTCCAGCGCACCGTGCGCCTCACCCGGGTCGTCACCCATGGCTGAAGGGTTGCGACAACCAGGCACGAGCGGCTTCTCCCTGGTGGAGCTGCTGGTGGCGCTGGTCTTCACCATGGTGCTCATGGCGGGCATGGCCAACGTCTACAAGGCCAGCCTGTCGGCCTTCTACACCTCCGGCGAGTCCATCTCCAGCACCCGCCGCAACCGCATGTCCGTGGACCTGCTGGTGGAGGACCTGAACCAGGCCGGGATGTTCCTCACGGATCTAGCCTCGGCGCCACCTGTGACCGAGGCCATGCCCGTCTTTCTCATCCTGCCCAACATGCCCGTCACCGGGCATGGGGACAACGATCCCCTCGCCACGGATGAGCTCTACTTCTACCAGGACCAGCCCCTACCCTTCGAGGGGACCCTCGCCTCGGGCGGTACCCAGCTGTCCGCGATCGAGCTGGTGGCGAGGGGAACGGCCGTGGCTACCGCCGACACCTCCTACACCCTCGACTGCGGCAGCGCCGCCTATGCCAGCCAGGTGGCGATAGGGCAGGTGCTGGTTTTCAAGGATGCCTGGCAGGCCTTGACCATCACTTCGGCCACACCCTCGGGGTCCTCGGTCACGGTGGGGACCCTGCCCACCGCCACCTCGGCCGACCTGGCGGGCATCACCGGCGGGGGTGCTGCAGCCCCCGCCTCCCAGGTGCGGCACCTGGCGGGCAGCCGGGTGCTGATCATCCAGCCGGCCCAGATGGTGCGCTACCGCATCCAGATGCTGCAACTGGACCCCGGCAGCGCCACCGGGATCCCCTGCCTGGTGCGGGACCAGGGGGACTACAACCCCAGCGCCTTCACGGCCACCCAGCCCCAGCAGATCATTGCCGAAAACGTGGCGGGCTTTGCGGCCTACCTCAGCACGAATGGGGGCACCACCTGGGCGGGCTGGAACGCCACCGACAGGACCAAGGCCATCTACAGTGACTACGGCGCTGGCTGGGATACGGGGATCCGCACGGAGCTGGATACCCAGCTGCTCACCAGTGGGCGACCCGGCGCTGCCACCACGCGCATCGGCCCCGCCTGGTTCCGCACCATCCCGGTGCTGGTGCGGGTGGATGTCACCACCCGCACCGCCACCCGGCGCTCGGAATACGCCGCCGCCCCCGATGCGGTGGCCCACCGCCTGCAGACCCAGAGCCTGGTCCTGGTGCCGCGGCACTCGGGTCTGGCCCTGAACTAGGAGGCCCCGTGCCATCTCAATCCACCCGCCACCGGCAGCGCTCCCAGCGGGGCGGGATCACCATCCTGGTGGCCCTCATGCTGCTGGTGCTGCTCTCCATCGCCGCCGTGGCCATGGCCCGCAACTCCCTGCGGGAGATCGCCACCTCAGGCTTCGGTCGCCAGGGTGCCATGGCCCGCAACGTGGCCGATTCCGGCCTGGAGTGGTCCATCCACTGGATGGATCCGCAGAACGGTGCGGTGGCCCCCAGCGGTGCCGCCACCAAGCTGACCCAGCTGAAGGCCACCCTGCTGTTGGATCCCACCCTGGCGGGAGTGCCTCGGGACCTGGCCAGTCCTGCTGCCCCCGGCGTCTACACGCCGGGAGGCACCCCCCTGGCGGGTCTCACCCTCAGCTCCGCCACCGGCACCACCCAGGCCAGCACCCTCGGCCTCACCTACATGGGCAAGCTGCCGGTTTCCGGCCTGAGCCAGGGGGTGGGCACCGGGGCCTACACCCCGGCTGCCGGAGGGGCGGCCTCTCCGGCCCCCGACCTGTGGGCCATCCGCGCCGACGCCCAGGTGGTCCAGGGGGGCGTCACCTTCGTCCACGCCAAAGAGCTCTGGGTCTCCACCCCCGTCCGCTAGTGCAGGAGCACCCCATGACCCGTCCCCGCCGCACCTTCCTCCGTCACCTCCGAGTCCTGGCCTGGGGCCTGCTGGCGGTGGCGCCCGCCTTAGCCCAGCTCGATCCCAAGCTCCAGGCCAGCAAGACCGACTTCCTGGACCTCTACCAGCAGTCCACCAGTCTCAAGGTCAAGCCTGAGATCCTGTCGGTCTTCGACTGCTCGGCCACCATGTCCCAGCTCATGTTCCACCCCCTCTACCGGAACAACGACGTCGAGGGCAAGGACGACTGGAACCGGACAGCGTCTGTCACGCTGAATGGAACGGGTAACTTTTCCACTGACTACACTTTCACGACGCTAGCCAACAACAAATGCGCAAACTACCAGTATGGGTGGATTACCATCGCCGCCACCACCGGCTTGGTGACCTACGCTTCTTGCTGGTCTGCCGACACCACGCTCCAATGCAACCCGAGCGTCACCCCCCCCAGTTCCTGGTTTCTTGAAGCCACTTGGGGCCCCAGCAGCACCTGCGGCGCCTATGTCTACTTCGCGATCGACCCTGCCTGGACGGGCCCCACCGCCGCTCAGCTCTACCCCAAATGGAAGGTCTCAGGTTTTAGTAACAACAACATTTCGTGGTCGTGTGCCAACGCCCAGTTCACGAATGTTGTCCTGAGCCCGCCCGCTGCCGGCGGTGTCTACTACACCCCGGGTGAAACGGTGACGGCCACCAGCACCATGTGGAGCCATGCGGGGGAGGGGATCACCAGCTACAGCACCGTCGGCTGGTGGCTCTATGCCCCTACCAGCTCGGGGTTCGACGATCAAAGCAAGACCACTACCACGACAACCGCCGAGCTGCCCAACGAAACCCACCAGTCCACTCTGACCTTCAAGATGCCGTCCTGGACGGCACCCGCCCTCATCGACCCCATCAAGTGGACCGGGATGAAGGTCGTTAAGATCAACAGCACAACCGTCAACATCACCAACTGGGGCGAGCTGATCACCCGGGGCGTGAAATCAGGCGATGTCCTCACCTTTAGCCAAAGCCTGAATCCCGCCGGGGCCACTACCCATATCGACTGGAGAGTCAGCGGCGGCTCAGGCTGCTCGGCTGCAGGCCCCATCACCCCCGTGGCCACACCCACCAACCTCACCCAACCCTGGACCGCCACCTGGACCGTGCCCGGCCCCTGCCCCCCCACGGGGAGCCTCTCGACCGATGTTTCGATCCAAGCCCGGGCAGGGACCTATTCCGTGCCCGGGGTCACCTACAACGGGAACTATACCGTCCAAGGTCCCTTGGTGAAGCCGGATGGGTCCCTCGTGACCGAAGCCGACGCGGAGGCGGCCAAGGCCCTCCCTGATGCCATCAGCAAAAAGGGGAAGTGGCACATTGTCAACTGGCTCCGCGCCGCCAGCCATGCCCGCCTGTACAACGGGACCATCAGGGCGATTGATGTGCCCCTCCCCTGGAGGATCTTTGATCGCAACAGCACCGGCAATCCCCTCAGCGACCAGACCGTGACGGATACCAAGACCGCTACCGGCGGCAGCGGCCTGCCGATCACCATGGATACGCTTAACGGGACTACGGCTGATTTCGGGTCCTCGGGGGTTGTCAATCCCACGACGGTCACTATCCCTACCGTCACCTTCCCGCCGGCCTACCTGGGCTGGATGTTCAATGCCAAGTACCAGAACACCAATGCGTCTGCCATGAACTACACCCCGGACAGCAGCCTGGTGGGGAAGTACGTGGTCTTTGATGCGGCCAACAAGTCCATCGTGGGCGGCCAGGGGAATGTCTCCTGGGGCCAGGGCTTCGGTCCCTCCACTTCCGGCTGGGGCCCTACCTCCTGGCCGTCCTACAAGATGGACGGGAGCTACGCAGGCCAGGTGTATGCCGATGCCTCCAGCTACCGCCTCCCGGCCCTGACGCGCCTCCAGGCCCTCAAGAAGGCCGCCATCCAGGCCTGGATCGAGCACCAGGCGGACGCCTACTGGGCCTTTCGGACCCTGAGCACGATCGAGTCGGGTGCCACGGGCACCAACTCGACCTACGACAACTACACGGATGGCACTGCAACCTGGAGGGTCCTGAACAACACGGCGGCCCAGGGCATCAACTCCACCACCGGGAACTCGGTGACGGGCATGGCCGCGATCGCCAGGCTCACGGCCGCTGGCGAAACCCCCCTGACCTATGGCCTGGCCCGCTCCTTGGCCCAGTACGCGGACCCCAGCAGTGTCTTTAATGCGGTGGTGGGGACGGATGTGTCCCAGTGCGGAAACTCCTACCTCTTGCTGATCTCCGACGGCATGGACAACAACGGCTACGCCGGGTCAGTCGTTCCGACCGCCTCGCCCTATTTCACAGGCTCCGGGGCCACCATGGCGCTGAACGCCAGCAACGGCAACTTCACCATCATCCATGACAAGGCCAGCATCAACCGGACCGGGGCCTACTGGAATGCCTTTACCATGGCAGGCATCGGGGCCCACATGGCCGACGGGTCCCTGGGCACGGTCAACGAGGACTACCTGGCCCAAGGCACCCCCGCCAGGGTCACGGGCAAGACCCCCGATTTCTATCTGCCCCTGGCCATCAAGCAGCGCAACGGCATCACCCTGAACCGGGACCGGCGGGTGCTGACCATGACCATGGGGGTGGGCATGGGCGGGTACTACACCGACACCACCAGTCCCAAGCGCACCCTCTACCTGGCCGCTGTGGCAGGTGACCCCGGGATTATCTCCGGTCCCCTCAGCGGCTTCCACCCCTTCGATCCCACAACGGACTGGGAGCCGGATCCCCGGGATCCAGGCAATTTCCCCACGGTGGGCAAGCGTAAGGACGGGGCGGTGTACTTCTTCGACGCCACCGATGTGGACCGGATGATCAGCTCCATGAACTACTTCTTCCGCATCGCCACGGGGATCACCAACAACCAGGTCACCACCAATCCCAACCTGCCCTTCGTGGGGGCCGCCATGGGCAACCAGATCTACCTGGGCCGGTTCATGCCCCCCGTTGCCGGTGGGGTGCTTTGGGCGGGGGACCTGCTGATGTTCAGCACCAAGGAGGAGAGCGGCAGCATCTCGATCCTCAACAAGACCGGGACTGCCACCACGACCCTGGATGCCACCACGGCTCAGTGGAGTGCGGCGGCAGCTCTGGCGGCTGGGCCCGTGGGCACGGCCCGGAAGCTCTACACCCGGGTTCCTGGCGGCGCGACCCTGAAGCGCTTTGAAGCCACGGGAACCAACTTCACCGACGCCACCACGGGCCTGAAGAACTACGTGGCCACGGGGCTGGCCATCACGGACACCGCCACCAAGCAGCTCGTCATCCACCACGCCGCCGGCGGCGACATCACCAACCTGGATGCCAGCACCGGCCTGCCCAAGACCAACCGGCCCTCCATCATGGGCGACATCATCAACTCCGCCCCCGCCGCCATCGAATACAAGTGGAGCGAGGTGAGTGGGTCACTGAGTTCGTACAGCACCCTGAGTGCCTTCGGAGGCACCCGCTTCCGCCTGGTCCTGGTGGGCACCAACCAGGGCTGGCTCCACGCCTTCGGCGAGGTCACCAAGACCGATGCCGCAGGCCTGGTGACGGGGGCCGTGCAGGAGCTGTGGAGCTTCCTACCCACGGACTTCCTGGCCAACCTGAACTACCTGAAGGACAACGGCAACGCCCACCGGTTCATGGTGGATGGCACCCCGGTGATCTACCACCTGGACCTGCCCCCCAGTGGCGGGGGCCGAGGCAATGGCGTGGTGGACAGCGCCGAGCGGGCCGTGGCCATCTTCGGCCTCCGCAAGGGGGGGCGCAGCTACTATGCCCTGGACATCCACGACCCCTTCAATCCCACCCTCAAGTGGTCCCTGGTGCCCGATGAGGCCGCCAGCCTCACCGCCGACCGTATCGCCACCGGTGGGCCCACCCTGGACGCAGCGAAGGCCCTCCTGGACGCAGCGAAGGCCCTCCTGGCCAAGGCGGGCTTCTCCACCTCCACCCCCGCCTTTGGCCGCATCCAGGACAGCTCGCTGGTGCTGCGGGACGCCGTGTTCCTGGGGGGCGGCGCCAGCAACGCCGAGGTGGACGCCCAGTTCTCCAGCACCAAGCTGGGCCGCTTCGTCCTGGCCCTGGATGCCTACTCCGGGCAGCTCCTGGCCGCTGCCGACCTGACGGCCGCCTCTGCTGGGGGCGCCACCGTGGGCCCCGTGGCCAGCCTGGTGCCTTTCGAGTTCATCACCAACTCGGGCATGGCCCAGCGGGCCTACTTCACGGACTATACCGGCGGCCTCTGGGCCTGGGGCTCCAAGGACACCGTCGCCACGGCCCCCTACACAAAATTCCGGAAGGACACCTCCAAGCTTGATTCCTGGGCCCTCCGCAAGGTCTACCAGGACGACAACGTGGGCAATGGGGCCCGCTACACCACCCTGCCCGCGCCCTTCCGGGTGGCTTCCTACCCGGTGCGCTCCGCCGCCGGGTCGGCCATCCCGGCGGCGGTGGGCATTGCTCTGGTGAGCGGGGACCGGAACAATCCCTTGGACCGCTCCTACGCCGCTGGCACCAACCCGGCCCCCACCAACCACCGCCTCACCGTGGTCTTCGACCGCCAGGACAGCCGGGTCTGGGGCTTCGACACCGCCGGGGGGCCGGACACGGGCATCGGCACTACGAACCTCCGCAACTTCACCGCCAATAAGGTGACCTCGACACCCGGCACGCTCATCACCCCGGGCTGCGATGACTACTACCTGGCCCCCAAGACGGGCACCCCTTCCTTTGGCTACTTCGTCGCCTTCCCCTCGGCCGCCAGCGGCACCGGCTTCGTCGCCAAGGGCATCAACCCGCCCCTGGTGGTGGCGGGCAGCTTGTTCTACTCCTACTTCACCCCCGTGACCTCCAATGCCTGTACCGGGGGCAGCGGGACCACCAGCAGCTGGCTTATCACCGACGTGATGAACCCCATCGTCACCGACACCCGGTCAGGGCTGTCCATTACCAGCGGCCTCAAAAATACCTGGTCGGGAGTGGCCTCGGACTTCCTGGCCCTGGGCACCCGGTCCGTGCTCCAGGGGGGCATGAAGGAGGTCAGCGCTGCCGATGCCTCGAAGGGCATTGCCGCCGTCACGGCGGTGTCCCTGACCACCTCGGCCACCTCCGTCACGGAGCGCTACCCCAAGGCCCGGGTGTGGCGGACGGTGCACTGAGGGCCGCCGAGGTCCCCGTGTAAGCTGGAAGGGAGGCCCCGCCCCGTGGCGGGGCAACCCTTTGCTGAGCGCGCTGCCCATGTCCATCCCCACTGCCATCCTGCTCATCTCCTGCCCCGATCAGCGGGGCATCGTGGCCCGCCTGTCGAACTTCGTCTTCGAGCGGGGCGGCAACATCGTGGACTCGGACCACCACTCGGACCTGCAGGCCGGCCGCTTCCTGGGGCGCATCGAGTGGGAAGAGACGGCCGACCCCGCCGAGCGCCTCCGCTTGCGCGAACAGCTGGCGGCGGTGGCCGATCCCATGGGCGGAGCGTGGGAGCTGCACTTCTCGGATGTGGTGCCCCGCATCGCCCTCTGGTGCAGCCGCCAGGAGCACTGCCTGCTGGATCTGCTCTGGCGCCACCAGGCCGGAGAGCTGGGGGCCGAGGTCGCCTGCGTCATCAGCAACCACGACCACCTGCGTCGCCATGTGGAGCCTCTGGGCATCCCCTTCCATGTCTTCCCCATCACCGCCGCCACCAAGGCTGACCAGGAGCAGCGGCAGCTGGAGCTGCTGCGCCGGGAGCGGGTGGACCTGGTGGTCCTGGCCAAGTACATGCAGGTGCTCAGCGGCGACTTCCTGCGGGACGCGCCGGACGTCATCAACATCCACCACAGCTTCCTGCCGGCCTTCGCCGGGGCCCAGCCCTACCACCAGGCCCACGGGCGCGGGGTGAAGATCATTGGCGCCTCGGCCCACTTCGTCACCGAGGACCTGGATGCGGGCCCCATCATCGAGCAGGATGTGGTGCGCGTCAGCCACCGGGACACCGTGGAGGACTTGGTTCGCAAGGGCAAGGACATGGAGCGCATGGCCCTGGCCCGCGCCGTTCGTCTCCACCTCCACCACCGCATCCTCACCTACGGCAACAAGACCGTGGTGTTTGAGTAGTCTGAGGTGTCTGTGAATCGGCTCTACTTGGGCGCCGCGGGCTTGCGCTGGAGGTCGAGGGTGTAGGACAGGTTGGCCGGGCCGGCAATCTTGAGCAGCACGGGGTAGACCGCTGGCGTCACGTTCTGGACCTCGATCTCCCGGGTGCGGAAGCGGGGCAGCAGGCGGTTTACCCGGGCCGTCTCCTCTTCCATGCCGTCGGGCGTGGGCGAGGCGGCAAGGCTCATAACCAGCGTGCCGGAGCCATCGCCCCCCAGGACGAAGCGGATCTTTTCGCTGGGCGCCAAGTCCACGAGCAGGAGGCGCAGGCCCCTCTCGGCACCCAGCATCTGCCCCTGGGGCCGGCCCTTGGCACCGCCCGTGGGGACGCTGCTGGCAGCACGGTCCACGGGCAAGTTCTTGGCCTGGAGGCGGGTGGTGCCGGCCGGAACCTCAAGGATGTCCCTGGCCGGGGCCTCCACCAGCAGCTGCTCAAAGGGCAGAGTGACCTTGGCCGGGGCCTGGGGGGCGGGGGCCTGAAGGAGCAGGACGAGGAGGGGTGCGAGCATGGTGGACTCCCATCAAGGGGTGAAGGGGCAAACAGAAGGGGGCCCGAAGGCCCCCTCTGCAAGGATCACTGATCGAACCTAGAAGTGGTAGCCAGCAGAGAAGGCAAACCAGCTGGGGTTCATGGGGTTCATGCCCTTGAGGCGGGGCCGCAAGGGGGAAGGTGCGACTGGAGGAACTGAGGACAGCCACTGGCCTGCATCGTACTGGACATGACCGCTCCAGTCCTTGGTGATCTGGTAGTCCAGGCCCGCGCGGATGCCCCACTTGGCGCGGGACTCATTGAGGGCCCTGGGACCCTGGTTGGCAGGATCAGAGGTCCAGATCTTCCCGGCCGTCACCTGATTGCCGTCGAAGAAGTTGAGGTTGAGGCCCATCCAGCCCCGTAGGTTCTTGATGGGGGTGTCCCACTTGAAGTCCACACCCGTGCGCCAGGCAGTTAGGTCAAACTTCGGCGCCACAACTCCGGCAGGCTGGATGGACTGCAACTCAGGCCTGGAGTTGCCCACAAAGCGGGCGTAGCCAATCCAGGGGGTGATGTAGCTGAAGGCATCGGGCATGGCGTAGTTGTGGCCCAGCTCAAAGCCCCAACCGCGGGTTTTGCCGCCGTTGTAGATGAACTGATCGTTGTTGTAGTTCTCTGAGACATACAGCACGGATGTCTTCAGGAACAAGGACTTCTCGTTCTGCTGCGCACGGGCTGGAAGGGCCAGGGCGCCGAGCACGAGCAGGATCATCAAGGTGCGATTCATGCGTGTCTCCTCGTGTAGTCGCTAGAAGCGGAAGCCCATATCCAGGCCGAAGTTGCGAGCATTTCGTGTCCCGGAGTTGTAGGTGAAGTCTCCGGATGCGTAACCCCCGAAGGGATAATAAAGCTGCGAATACCAAAAGGCCCGATAGCTGGGGGGCAGGTTGGGATAGACCCAGGAGGCACCGGTGGAGGTAGTGGTGTCACCGATGGCAGACATCTTGGACTGCAGGGCCGTCCGGTTGAAATGGTTGAAGACGTTGTAGATGGTCACCTGGGTAAAGGCCTGGAGTTTCCCGCGGATGGGAATGGTCATGTTCCACTGCAGATCGATGGTGGTGGGGGAATCCTGGGCCAGGAACTGACCCCGGGCGCCATTGATGAAGTAGCTGGCGCTGGTGGAGGTGCCAACCGTCTGTAGCTGGCTGGTGTGAGCCAGCACATCCGGGGGAGCTGACATGGACTGGGTCAGGCTGTAGGGGTAGCCGGAGAAGTAGGAACCCAGCAGGGTCAGGGTGTTCTGCACGCCCTTGGGGCTGCCGATCTGGAAGGTCAGCCAGGTCTTGATGTTGTGATGCTGGCTGACACCAGAGAGCTCGCCGTAGGGGTTGTAGGCATCCATGGGGACACCTGCGGCCTGCCACTGCTCGTACCAGATGGGGGCGGAGCTCCCGACATTGCCTTCCCGCCAGGTCTGGGTGGAGCGGGTGCGGCTCATGGTCCAGTTGCCGTTCCACTGAACGAGGTGCCGGTCCCCCTTGGAGAGCTCCTGCTGCCACTCGAACTCCAGGCTGCGGTAGTCGCGCTTGCCGTGGGGATCCGTGGTGAGGATCTGGTGGTAGCCAAGCCTGGAGGGCAGGCCGGCGCCAGTGAAGTCCTTGATCTCCACATTGGGAAGACCCGGATCAGCCTTGGCGTACCAGAGGTCCTTGAATTTGTCGAAGATGGCCGAAACTCGGAAGAAGCCACCGGTGAAGGCCCGCTTGTAGTTCAGGGTGATGGATTCCCGGTTTTCAGGCTTGAGGTTGGGATCCAGGTCGTACAGGAGATCCGCATCGGACCAGCTGTAGGTCTTGTAGTTGGCGAGGTTCAGCAGGGTGGCCTGGCTGACCAGGTAGGCGCCAGCGGTGGGGGTGGCCGAGGCGTAGACCGGCCCCTGGTTCCAGTACTGGGTGATGCTCTGGTTGTTGGGGCGACGGGTGAAGTTGCCACCCATGTTGCCCTGGCCGATGGTGCCCCGGAACTGGCCGTAGTTCAGATCAAAGACATGCTTGTTGTTCCCATAGAGGTCGTACTTGGCCGTCAACCTGGGGAGGATGGACGAGGACGAGACCATCCGGCCAGAGCGGTTGTCCACAATGTACTTCTCGGCCCGGAGGCCACCCATGAAGCTCCAGTTATTGTTCAGGGTGTAGAGATCGTTCAGGTAGATGCCCTGAGAAGTATCCGTGTTTTCGGGGGGCTTTCCGGCGGTGCTGGTGGAGGCCTTAATAACGGCAGGCACACGCCCAGCGGTTCGCCAAAGCGCAGTGCTCGACGTGTTGAGGTTCGGATCGGCCCTGGGATCACCGGCCACGTTGTACACCACATAGCTGTTTACAGCGGTCATGCCCGGGGTGTAGTAGGTCAGGCCATTCATGCCCGGATAGCCACCGGCCCAAGTGATTTCCTTGAGCTCGCCAAAGCCCAGATCGAAGGTATGGTTCCCCCAGATGTGCTGGATGTTGGCATCGATGGTCTGGCTGTTGCGCTTTTCCGTATCTTTGGCCGGATCACCATTGGTCAGCAGGGCACCGTAATACTTGCTGGTAGCCGAAGTGTCCCAGATGCTGGTGGCGTTGCTCCTGTAGTAGCCCACATAGATGGGGTCCCCAGGGCCCTTGGAGAACTGGACCTCGCTCTTGTTGGTGCCCCACTTGATGTCCACCACAGTGGAGGAACCGAGGATGGCGTTGTAGCTGACGCCCCGGGTGCCACGGTCGGAGGTCTGGAAGCGGGCCTGCAATGGGTCGATGCCGCCGAACTGGCCATCAAAGTACTGGGGGCCCAGCTTGTCAACGGTGGCTTCCCAGCTGAGGGTCTGGTCCTTGTTGATCTGCCAGAAGAGCTTGTACTGCTGGGTCAGGGTCTGCTGCACCCCACTCAGCACCATGGGGGTCACATCCACCTGGCCAAATGTGTGGGCCGTGGTGCCTGCAGCCGGGTATGGGACAAACGAAGCCAGGACGGAGCTTGAGAAGAGGTTGGTCAGGGTTGCCGTTGAAAGCGCAGGGGGCCGGAACCGACCTGCATAGGCGAAGGTGAGGTGGTCCTTCCAGATGGGGCCGAGGAACGTGACCTCATAGGTGCGGGCCGTAGCATCTTCAACGGGAGCAGTGTAAGAGGTGATAACCTGTTGGTTAGAGTAATAGGCATTGTCCGGGCGCGCCTTGAGTTCGTGGACACCAGCTGCCCAGGCGGGGTTGCGCAGCTTGACACGCAGGCTGCCTTCGAACTCGTTGCTGCCCCGCTTGGTCACGATGTTGGTGATGCCCGCCGAGGTGAACCCGTACTTGGCGTTCATGGGGCTGAGAATGACCTGAACATCCTGAGTGAGGTCATCAATGGCCTTTTCGAACTGACGGCCCTGGCGCACCAGGGGATCGCGGACGCTGATGCCATTGATAAGGAACTGGCTTTCACCGGTGATGCCACCGCGGATGACGGGGTAGGTCACGGAGCCGCTGACGCCGGGGGATACGGCCAAGGCCCCATAGGAGTTGAAGCTGCCCGTGGGCAGGTTCTGAAGGGCCTCTTCCGAGAAGGTGGTGGCGGTCTTGGTCTCGGTCTTGTCGACGCTGCTGGAGACAGCCACGACCTCGACGCTGGCGCCGGCGGAGGCAATGGACTTGAGGTTCAGATCCTGGCGGATGGTGCCACCGGCCGGGACATAGATGCCATCGGCCTTGCGGGAGACATAGCCGTCCGCCGTCACCATCACGGTGTAGTTGTTGCTGGGGGGGAGCAGTGGCACGCGGAACTCGCCCTTGTCATTGGCGATGATCACACGGGTCTGGAGAAGGTTGGGGCTGGAGACGCTGATGCGGGCGCCGACCAGGACTTTGCCACCATCACCGCGGACGGTACCGACAAGTGTTCCGGTGACCTCCTGGGCAATCAGGCTCGCGCTGGCGACCAGCACGAGACCCAGCGGCGTCAAACGATGGAATAGCTTCATGGATTCCTCCGTCCTATGCAAAAGGGGTTAGAACCGGAAGCCCATGCTCATTTCGAGCACGAGCTTGTTCTTGTCTGCGGTTTCGGTGTGGGCGGGCTTGCCGGTGTACACCATGGGCACATAGGTGATCTGGCTGTAGCCGACGGTGAGGGCGTTCACTTCCACGAAGACATCCTCATTGAGGAAGGAGTGGAGGCCCACGAATACACCGGGCTTGATGGAGGAAGTGGAGTTCAACTTGGAGAAGCCTTCGTGGTTCCAGGTGGCGGGGTTGGTGGAGTAGGGTGCACTCCAGGAAACGTCCCCAATGGCCTGGTCGGTGCTCTTCATGTAGTGCAGGTTCACGCCCGCCTGCCAGGACCAGTTGCTGGCTCCGATGGCTCGGCGATAGCCCAGGTGGAGGCCCAGGCCTTCCAGGGGGTTCTGGCGGGTATCAATGGACTCCATGGGGGTTGGAGCGTAGGTGGCGGTGCCGTCGGGGGCGTAGGCGAAGGCCGGGAGAGGCCTTTCCCAGTCGTCCGCCCGGAAGTAGCGGTAGGTCAGCTCGCCAATGATGCTGGACTTCTCGGACAGCTTGTAGGAGCCCGTGAGTCCCACGTGGAGGGAGAGGTTGGAGTGCTGGGCCGCCTCGGTGGCGTTGAACCCGGCGCCCATCTTCAAACCAAGATCGATGGCTGGCGCGGCAGCGGACAGGGTGAGCCCCAATCCAAAGCAAAGGTAGCGCGCGTGCTTGAACCCCATCATTTGTTTCCTCCTTATGTGGGATCAGGTTGCAGAAAGGGTTGCAGGGGGTGCCTGCAGGGTGAAGGGACTGTGAAAAAATCAGGTAAATATTGGAATAGACAAGCATAACCAATTCATTTGGGAATTCTGAAACATTCCCATCCGTCGAAACACTACTGCATCTTTGTTGGGTTGCCCTTCTAGCTTCACCCGATGAATCTATCTGGAATGCCCAGATTGGCAACCCATCCTTTCTTATGGTTTTGGTTTGCCTACTTCCTTGGGGGACGATCACTCATGATTGATAGGTAGACTATAGAGCTCATGGGTAAATTGCGTGATGTGATCTTGGTCATCATTCATGCTCGAAATTTCTGCTTTGGCCCCCAGTCACCCTTTTTACCCGGAACCAACCATGCCTGAACCCTCCTGTCGCACCCTGCTCGTGAAGGACGCCGACTACGTAGCCACCATGGACGATTGGGGTCGTGAACTGCACCGGGCCTCGATCCTGATCCGGGGAAACCGAATCGAGGCCGTGGGTCCCGCTGCGGAGCTGCCTGCCTCGGCTGACGAGGTGATCGATGCCCGTGGGCACCTGGTGGTTCCGGGCCTGGTGAACACTCACCACCACATGTTCCAGTCCCTGACCCGGGCGGTGCCCGGGGTTCAGGATGCGGAGCTCTTTACCTGGCTCCAGGGCCTCTACCCCATCTGGGCCGGCCTGACCCCGGACATGCTCCGGGTTTCCACCCAGGTGGCCATGGCGGAGCTGCTGCTATCCGGGTGCACCACCACCAGCGACCACCTCTACCTGTTTCCCGGCGGCTGCCGCCTGGATGACAGCATCGATGGAGCCCACCTGGCCGGCATGCGCTTCACCGCCACCCGAGGCGCCATGAGCGTGGGCCGCAGCGCCGGGGGCCTGCCCCCCGACGATCTGGTGGAGCGGGAGGCGGACATTCTGGCGGACATGGACCGCCTGGTGTCCCGGTACCACGACCCCGCCCCTGGGGCCATGCTCCAGATCGCCCTGGCGCCCTGCTCGCCCTTCTCCGTGAGCCGGGACCTCATGCGGGAGGCCGCTGGCTTGGCCCGCAGCCGGGGGGTGCGCCTGCACACCCACCTGGCGGAGAACGACCACGACCTGGCCTACTCCCGGGAGCGCTTCGGCTGCAGCCCGGCGGAGTACGCGGAGGGCCTGGGCTGGGTGGGTCCAGACGTGTGGCATGCCCACTGCGTGAAGCTGGATGCTGCCGGCATGGGCCGCTTTGCCGCCACCGGTACGGGCGTGGCGCACTGCCCCTGCTCCAACATGCGGCTGGCCTCAGGCATTGCCCCGGTGCGGGCCATGCTGGATGCGGGCGTGCCGGTGGGGCTGGGCGTGGATGGCAGCGCCAGCAACGACGGGGCCCACATGGTGGGGGAGGCCCGCATGGCCATGCTGCTCCAGCGGGTGGGCATGGCCGCCGAGCCCTTCGGCTGCGACCGGGGCCCCTCGGCCCTGACGGCCCGCCAGGCGCTGGCGCTGGCCACCCGGGGCGGGGCCCGCGTCCTCGGGCGCAGCGACATCGGCCACCTGGCCCCCGGCATGTGTGCGGACCTGGCCCTCTTCGATCTCCGCACCCTGGCCTTTGCCGGAGGTGCGGTCCATGACCCGGTGGGAGCCCTCCTGCTCTGCGCCCCGGCCCCCGCCGCCTGGACCCTGGTGGACGGCGTGGTGCGGGTGCGGGAGGGGCGGCTGACCTCCTTCGAGCTGGCGCCCATCATCCAGCAGCACAACGCCATGGCCCTGGATCTGGTGGGCCGCGCCAAGTGAGGGTAGGGCGGGAAAGCCCAAAGATGAGAGGATGGTCGTCTACTTGAACCCGGAGCTCCCATGTTCTCCCGTACCCTGCTGGTTGCCCTCATGACCCTGCCCACCTTCGCCGCTGATCCCGTCACTGGGACCAATCCCTTCTTTACGGAGTGGACGACACCCTTTGGCGTGCCCCCCTTCGCCAGCATTCAGGAGGAGCACTTCCTGCCAGCCCTCAAGGAGGGCATGGCCCGCCAGAAGCGGGAAGTCGCCGCCATCACGGCCTCGAAGGAAGCTCCGACCTTTCAGAACACGGTGGTGGCCCTGGAGCAGACGGGTCAGTTCTCCGACCGGGTGATGTCGGTCTTCTCGAACCTGGTGGGGGCCGAGACCACCTCCAAGCTGCAGGCCGTGAACCGGGAGGCCATGCCCCTCCTGTCCGCTCACCGGGACGACATCCAGTTCGATCCGATCCTGTTCCAGCGCGTCAAGGCCGTCTGGGAGGCCCGGGCGAGCCTCAAGCTGGAGCCGGACCAGGTCCGCCTCCTGGAGCGCACCTACAAGGGCTTCGTGCGCTCAGGGGCGGCCCTGGATGCTGCGGCCCAGACCCGCATGCGGGCCATCAACAATGAACAGAGCCGCCTCGGCGTGGACTTCGGCGACCGCCTGCTCAAGGCCACCAAGGGCTTCAGCCTGGTCGTGACCGATGCGAAGGATCTGGCGGGCCTGCCGGAGGGCACCCGCCTGGCCGCCGCCGCTGCCGCCAAGAAGGCCGGGCAGGATGGGCAGTGGCTGTTCACCTTGGACGGGCCCAGCATCTGGCCCTTCCTGGAGTACGCCCAGAACCGCGAGCTGCGCCGCCGCCTCCTCACGGGCTACCTGGAGCGCTGCAACCAGGGCGGGGACACGGACACCAACGCCATCGTGAGCCGCGTGACCGCCCTGCGGGCCGAGAAGGCGAAGCTGCTGGGCTACCGCACCTGGGCCGACTTCGTGCTGGAAGAGAACATGGCCAAGGATCCCAAGGGTGTCTACGGCCTGCTGGACCAGATCTGGAAGCCGGCGCTGGAAGTCGCCAAGCGGGAGCGCACTGAGCTGCAGGCCATGATGGCCAAGGACCTCCCGGGCCAGAGGCTGGAGCCCTGGGACTGGCGCTACTACGCAGAAAAGGTGAAGCAGGCGAAGTACGACTTCGACGAGGAGTCCGTGAAGCCCTACTTCGCCATCGACGCTGTCCGCCGAGGCGCCTTCACTGTGGCGACCAAGCTCTACGGCCTCTCCTTCAGCGAAGTGAAGGACATCCCGATCTACCAGAAGGACGTCCGCTGCTTTGAGGTGAAGGAGGCGGATGGTCGGCACCTGGGCCTTCTCTATTTGGACTACCACCCCCGGCCTGGCAAGCGCGGTGGCGCCTGGATGAGCAGCTACCGCTCCAGCTGGGTGAAGGACGGGAAGCGCATCGATCCCGTGGTGGTGAACGTCTGCAACTTCACGGCGCCCTCGGGTGATCGCCCGGCGCTGCTCACGTCGGACGAGGTGCGCACCCTCTTCCACGAGTTCGGCCACGCCCTGCACGGCCTGTTCTACGCTGGCCGCTACCGGGGCACCGCCGGCACGCCCCGGGACTTCGTGGAGCTGCCCAGCCAGGTCATGGAGAACTGGGCCATGGAGCCCGAGGTGCTGCGCCTCTACGCGAAGCACTTCCAGACCGGCGCGGTGATCCCCGACGCCCTGATGGCGAAGATGCGCCGGGCCGCCACCTTTGGCCAGGGCTTCGCCACTGTGGAGTACATGGCCGCCTCCCTCCTGGACATGGACTGGCACACCCTCACGGACACCAAGCCCGTGGACACCGCATCTTTCGAGAAGGCCTCCCTGGCCAAGTGGGGCCTCATCGCCGAGATCCCGCCCCGCTACCGCAGCCCCTACTTCAACCACATCATGGGCGGCTACGCAGCGGGCTACTACAGCTACATCTGGAGCGCCGTGCTGGATAGCGATGCCTTCCAGGCCTTCAAGGAGAAGGGCAACCTGTTCGACCCCGCCACCGCCGCCAAGTTCCGGGCCGAGGTGCTGTCCCGGGGCGGCACGGAGGATCCCGCACTGCTCTACCGCCGCTTCCGGGGCGCCGATCCCAAGGTGGGGCCCCTGCTGGAGAAGCGCGGCCTGAAGTAGCTTCTGCTTTTCGGCGATGCTTAACCCCTGCCGTTCAAGATCAAAAACGGAACCACAGATTACGCAGATTACACAGATGGGTGCCGACCCACCCGCCGGATGGCACCCCGGGATGGGCCCATGCTGGACCTGCGCCTATCCCCGCTATCCCCGTGCATCCCCGGCTAAGGCATTTTTCTCTATCAGTGGAATCGGTGAAATCTGTGGCTATTTTTTCGATCTTCCGGGATTTCAGGG
>CAIRQL010000198.1 GCA_903880675.1 uncultured Holophagaceae bacterium
GGTGAGCTCACCACTCGCCAGCACGACGATCTTGACGACGCGGCTGTTGACGAGCTTCTTCTCGCGGAGGGCCTCCAGGCAGACCGTCTCGCCATCCTGGAAGTGGATGGAGATGAGGCTGAGGGGGATCTCCTTGGTCTCGGGAGCAAAGATGTTGGTGAAGCCGCGCTTGGGCAGACGGCGAACGAGGGGCATCTGGCCACCCTCGAAGCCGCGCTTGCTGCGGTAGCCGCTGCGGGACTTCTGGCCCTTCTCGCCACGACCAGAGGTCTTGCCGAGGCCGGAGCCCTTGCCGCGCCCGAGGCGCTTGCGGGATTTGGTGGCGCCCTCTGCGGGCCTGAGTTCGTTGAGTTTCATGGCCTACCCCTTCACCTTGACGTCGAGGAGATGCGGGACGAGCTTGACCATCCCATGGACGTTGGGGGTGTATTCGCACTCACGGGTGTCGCCGGGCCGCTTCAGACCAAGGGTCTGCATGAAGGCGCGGTGCTTGGGTGTGGTGCAGATGATCGAACGCTTCAGCGTGACCACGACCTGCTTGCCGATGAGAGTCGACATGTCAAACCTCCGCCTGGTCGAGACCCCGATTGGTCAGGACCGTGTAGGGATCCATGAGCTCCTTGAGGCCCTCAAAGGTGGCGCGAACCACATTGTGGGGGTTGGAGGAGCCCAGGCTCTTGGTCATCACGTTGTGGATGCCGGCGGCTTCCATGATGGCGCGCACCGCAGCGCCGGCGATGATGCCGGTGCCCTCGGGGGCAGGCTTCAGCAGCACGCTGCCGGAACCAAACACGCCCATCACCGGGTGCGGCACGCTGCCGTTCGGGGTGACCGGGACGCGGATCATGTTGCGCTTGGCGCTCTCAATACCCTTCTTGATGGCGGAGGGCACTTCGAGGGCCTTGCCGAGTCCGAAACCAACCTTGCCATTCCCGTCGCCCACAACCACCAGCGCGGAGAAGGAGAAGTTCTTGCCCCCCTTCACAACCTTGGTGACGCGGCCCACGTAGATGACCTGGTCCTTGAATTCCCCGCCTTCGGATCCGCGGGAGTCCTTGTTGTCTTTAGCATCTGCATACGCCATGTCGATCCCCTAGAACTGGAGCCCGGCTTCGCGGGCGCTGTCAGCCAGCGCCTTGACGCGGCCGTGATAGACGTAGCCATTCCGGTCGAACACCACCGAGGTGATGCCCTTTTCCTTCAGGCGGGCGGCGATGCTCGCACCAACGGCCTTGGCGGCCTCGATGTTGGCGCCGTTCTTCAGTGAAGCGCGCAGGTCCTTCTCCAGGCTGCTCGCAGAGGCCAGGGTGACACCGAGGGTGTCGTCCACGGCCTGCACGTAAATGCGCTTCAGGCTCTTGTAGATGGTGAGGCGGGGGCGCTCCGGCGTGCCGCTTACGCGGCCGCGGATGCGGGCCTTGGTCTTGTCGCGTCGAATGATGATGGAGTTCGCCATAGGTTCCCCTTACTTCCCGGTCTTGCCGGCCTTGCGGCGGATGACCTCGCCGGTGTACATGACGCCCTTGCCCTTGTAAGGCTCGGGCTTGCGGAACTTCCGGATGTCGGCAGCGACCTGGCCCACGAGCTGCCGGTCAGTACCGGTCACCACGATGTGGGTGTTCTTCTCCACGGCCATCTGGATGCCCTCGGGGGCCTCGTAGTTGATGGGGTGGCTGTAGCCCAGTTCCAGGCGCAGCTTGGCTCCGTCCATGGCGGCCTTGTAGCCGACGCCCACGATGTCCAGCTCCTTCTTCCAGCCATCGGTGACACCGACAACCGCATTGTTGAGCAGGGCGCGGGTCAGACCGTGATAGGCACGGGTCTGGGCCTCTTCGTTGGCGCGCTGAAGTGTGACGGAGTCGGCCAGCACATCGAGGGTGATCCCCTTCGGGATCGGGCAGAACAGCTTGCCCTTGGCGCCTTCGATGACGGCCTCGGACCCGGTGACTGTGACCTTCACGCCCTGGGGCAGCGTCACGGGCTTCTTTCCGATTCGAGACATGGTTTATTCCTTAGATGAGGGCGGGCGAACCGCCCATTTCAGGATGGGTTACCAGACGTGGGCGAGAACTTCGCCGCCAACGTTCTGCTTCCGTGCGTCCTTGCCCGTCAGGAGACCCCTGGGGGTGGACAGGATGGCGATGCCGAGACCGCCGTGCACGTCGGAGATATCCTGGGCGCCCGTGTAGATGCGAAGGCCGGGACGGGACACGCGGCGGAGGCCGTGGATCACGTTCTGCTTATCCTTCACGTACTTGAGGTTGAGGATGATGTAGGTGCGACCCTCGTGCTCCACTTCCTTGAAGGAGTGGATGTAGCCCTCCTGGCGGAGGATGCCCGAGAGCTGGGCCTTGATCTTGGAGGCAGGCACCACCACAGCATCGTGCCCGGCCATGATGCCGTTGCGGATGCGGGTGAGGTAGTCAGCGATGGGATCGGTATGCATGGTCCCCTCCTTACCAGCTGGACTTCTGGACGCCCGGCAGCTCGCCATTCAGGGCGAACTTACGGAAGCACAGGCGGCAGAGTTCAAACTTGCGCATGTAGCCTCGGGGCCGACCGCAGCACTTGCAACGATTGCGGTGCTGAGTCGAGAACTTCGGCTTGCGCGAATCCTTGACGATCTTGGAAATCTTTGCCATCGGTATGATCTCCTTGGCTACTTGCGGAAGGGCATACCGAGGTGACCCAGGAGGGCCCGCGCTTCGGCGTCATTCTTGGCGGTCGTGACGAAGGTGATGTTCATACCCTTCATCTTGTCCACCTTGGAGTAATCAATTTCCTGGAAGATCAGCTGATCCTTGAGGCCCAGGGTGTAGTTGCCGCGGCCGTCAAAGGACTTGGAGGGCACGCCTCGGAAGTCCCGGACACGGGGCAGCGACAGGGTCACCAGGCGGTCGAAGAACTCCCACATGCGGGCGCCCCGGAGGGTCACCATGCAGGCGATGGGCATGCCGGCGCGCAGTTTGAACTGGGCGACGCTCTTCTTGGCCTTGCGCACGATGGCCTTCTGGCCAGCGATGGCAGTCAGCTCGTCCACGGCCACGTCCAGCACCTTGATGTTCTGGATCGCGTCGCCGACGCCCATGTTGATGACGATCTTCTGCAGACGGGGGATCTGCATGGCTGAAGTGAAGGCAAACTCCTCCTTCAGCTTCGAAGCCACCTCTTGGTGGTATCGGGCCTGGACGCGGGGCTCCGCGTGGCCTTGATTGGCATTCATGGATTCCTCCATTTCCGTGGGACGGTCATGCCCCAGGGGTTCGGGAGAGCGAGGGGGCTTGGGACGGCGATCCGGCCCGTTTCCCCCCAACCTCA
>CAIRQL010000199.1 GCA_903880675.1 uncultured Holophagaceae bacterium
GTAGTAGTCGTCCTGGAAGCTGGCGACCTCGCGCTCCCAGTCGTAGCTGATGCCCAGCTTCTGGATCTGGCCCTTCATCTCCTCGATGTTGGCGCGGGTCCAGATGGCGGGGTGGATGCCGTTCTTGATGGCGGCGTTCTCTGCCGGCAGGCCGAAGCTGTCCCAGCCCAGGGGGTGCATGACCTCGTAGCCCTGCATGCGGCGGAAGCGGGCCGTGACATCGCCCAGCGTGTAGTTGCGCACATGGCCCATGTGGATGCGGCCACTGGGATAGGGCAGCATCACCAACATGTAGAAGGTCTTGGAGTCCGGCAGCAGGTCGGCGGCGCGCTTGGCGCGGAAGGCGCCAGACTCGATCCAGTGGCGCTGGATCGCAGGTTCCTGAAGGAGGGGCTGAAAGGGCATGGCGAAGGCTCCGCTGGAACCCTCAAGTCTACTAGGAAAGGGCCTATCCACCGAGGTTGCACACCGGAAAGGCCCGCCAGCCCTACACTGGGGGCACACCGATCGGCACCCCTCCCACCCCGCGAAAGCCCCGCATGGCCCCCACTTCAGACCTCGCCGCCGCACCCGCAGCGCCCCCGCGCCTGCTTCAGGCCTGCTTCCAGGCCGCCGCGGCCCGCTGGCCGGAGCAGCTGGCGGTGGATGTACCCCCGGGGCCCGACCGGGACCTGCGGCGGACCGCGACCTATGCCGATCTTTCGGCCCGAGCCCACACCCTGGCGGCCCTGCTGCGGCCCCGGCTGGGCAGCGATGCCATCGTCGCCCTCCACCTGAGCCGGGACACGCCGGACCTCTACGCCGCCCAGCTGGCGGTGCTCCTGGCGGGGGGCGCCTGGACCTGCATCGACCCTGCGTTTCCCGACGACCAGGTGCAGGCCATCCTCGACGACGCCGCGCCCGCCGCCATCCTGGCGGATGCAGCCGGGGCCGCCCGGCTGCGCGGCCTGCGCCTCGGCACGGACCTGGTGGTGGACACCGCCGCCTTCCTGGCGACGGCCCCGGCAGCAGCGACCATCGCACCCGCCCCCTGGCAGCACGCCCACAGCCTGGCCTATCTCATCTACACCTCGGGCACCACGGGGAAGCCCAAGGGCGTGATGATCCAGCAGGCAGGCATCACCAGCCTCGTGACGGGCGATCTGGCCGAGTTCGGCCTGGGCCCAGGCGACCGCGTGGCTCAGGGCTCATCGGCGGCCTACGACTCCTCCGTGGAGGAGACCTGGCTGGCCCTGGCCTCGGGCGCCACGGTGGTGGTCATGGACGATGCGGCGGCGCGCCTGGGGCCGGACCTCGTGCCCTGGCTTCGAGAGGAGCGCATCACGGTCTTCTGTCCGCCGCCGACCCTCCTGCGCGCTACGGGCTGCGAGGATCCCGCCACGGCCCTGCCGGACCTGAAGCTGCTCTATGTGGGCGGCGAGGCCCTGCCCCAGGATGTGGCTGACCGCTGGGGCCAGGGCCGCCGTCTGGTGAACGGCTACGGCCCCACAGAGTGCACGGTCACCGCCCTGCGCACGGACATCGTCCCAGGCCGCCCCATCACCATCGGCCACCCCGTCCCGGGCCTGCGGGCCTGGGTGCTGAACGAGGCCCTGGCCGAGGTCCCGCCCGGCCAGTCCGGTGAGCTCTGCATCGGCGGCACCGGCCTGGCCCGCGGCTACCGCAACGACCCCGAGACGACGACCCTGAAGTTCCTCGAGCACCCCACCTTCGGCCGCATCTACCGCACAGGGGACCTGGCGCTGCGGGGACCCGACGGCGCCCACCACTACCTGGGCCGCATGGACACCCAGGTGAAGCTGCGGGGCTACCGCATCGAGCTGGAGGCCATCGAGGCCCGCCTGGTGGAGCACATGGGGGTGCGGGCCGCCGCCTGCTGCGTCCAGGGCGAAGGCGCTCGCCAGACCCTGGTGGGGTTTTTCGTGCCCGAGGACCCCGGCATTGTCCCCCTGGGCGAGCACCTCAAGGCCTGGCTGCGGAATAGCCTGCCGGCCTACATGGTGCCGGGGCACCTGGCGCCGCTGGCGGAGCTGCCCGTCACCGTGGGCGGCAAGCTGGACCGCCGCCGTCTGCCCCAGGTGCGCACCGCCGGCGAGGCCCTGGAGCCCGGCGAGCCCCCGCGCGATGCCACGGAGGCCGCCCTGGCCCGCGCCTACCGGGAGGCCCTGGCCCTGGCGGCAGATGCCCCCATCCATGCGGACTTCTTCAACGACCTGGGCGGCGACAGCCTGGGGGCCGCGCTGCTGGTGTCCCTCCTGCGGGAGGATCCGGCCACCGCCGCCGTCACGGTGCGCGACATCTACGAAGCCCCCACCATCGCCGAGTTGGCGCCCCGCTTGCAGGCGTCCCAGCGTTCGCCTGGGAAGGGCCTGGGCGACGGCGCCCCACTCCCCCGCACCCGGGCCCAGCCGCCAGGTCCTGCCCTGGCACTCCACACCCTGTGTCTGCTGGCCACCCTGGCCCTGGGCGCCCCGCTGACCTACCTCCTCACCTTCCGCTTGCTCCCTGCGCTGGCCCAGCGCCTGGGCTTGGTCCCCCTGCTCCTGTTGGCACCCCTCCTCTCGGCCCTGGGCCTGGCTCTGTGGGCGCCCCTCTCCCTGGCTTACGCCGTGCTGGTAAAGCGCCTCCTCATCGGCCGCTACCAGCCCCTCACGGCGCCGGTGTGGGGCAGCTTCCACACCCGCAACTGGATGGTGCAGCAGGCGGTGCGCCTGGTGCCCTGGGGCCTCTTCACGGGCACAGGCCTGCACGCCGCTGCCCTGCGGGCCCTGGGGGCGCGCATCGGCCAGCGGGTACACATCCACCGCGGCGTCCTCCTGCTGCGGGGCGGCTGGGACCTCCTGGACATCGGCGACGACGCCACCCTGAGCCAGGACGTGGCGCTGCAGCTGGTGGACCTCGAAGCCGGGCAGATCAAGGTCGGCCCCATCACCATCGGCGCCGGCGCCACCCTGGAGGTACGCGCCAGCGTGGATGCCCACAGCGAGGTCGGGGCCGGAGCCTGCCTCACCGCCCTGTCCCACCTGCCTGCCGGCAGCCGCATCCCCGCAGGTGAACGGTGGCACGGCATCCCTGCCCAACCTGCCGGACGGGTCCCCGAGGCCCCCGCCTTGCCCCCCGGCACGCAGGGCACCAGCCTCGCCTTCACCTGCCGCATGCTGGCCGCCCGCCTGGCTCTGGCGATGGGCCTCTCCCTCCCGGCGGACCTGCTCTTCGTGGCCCTGGCGCTGGGCTCAGAGTGGACGCTGGAGACCGCATTGGATGGCCTCGCCTCACCCACCACGATCATCCTGCTGGTGCTCTCGGTGCCCCTCACCCTGCTCACCCAGGCCCTGGCGGCGCAGGCCCTGGGCCCGGTGGAGCCCGGCGTCCTGGGGCGCTGGAGCCCAGCCTACCTGCGGGTCTGGCTCAAGTCCGGCCTGGTGGACGCCGCGGGCCAGTGGCTCAGCGGCACCCTCTTCTGGCCCTTCTGGCTCCGCCTGGCGGGCATGCGCATCGGGCCGGGCTGCGAGATCAGCACCATCATCGACGTGGTGCCGGAGCTGGTCGAGATCGGCCCCGAGACCTTCTTTGCGGACGGCATCTACCTGGGCGGGCCCCGGATCCATCGGGGCACCGTGACCGTGGACCACACGGTGCTGGGGCGCAATACGTTTCTGGGCAACCATGCGGTCATCCTGGCGGGCCAGGCCCTGCCCAACCACATCCTCCTGGGCGTCTGCACCGTGGCCGATGCTGCGGCCATTCGCCCCGGCAGCTCCTGGTTCGGCCACCCGCCTTTCGAGCTGCCCCGGCGCGAGGTGGTGGTGTTCGATCGCAGCCTCACCCACGACCCCTCCACGCTCCGCTACCTCACCCGCGTCTTCTGGGAGGCCCTGCGCTTCACCCTGCCGGTGTTTCCCGCGCTGGTCTTCCTGGGGTGGGTGGCGGCGGTGACCAAGCTCGAGGCGAGCCTGCCCCCGGCGGCCTTTCTGGGGGTGGCCCTGCCCCTGCTGACCCTGGCCACGACGGCGATCATGGTGTTGGCCATTCTGGCGCTGAAGTGGCTCCTCCTGGGCCGGGTGCGACCCGGGACCCATGCCCTCTGGTCCTGCTGGTGCAGCCGCTGGGACTTCCTCTACGTGGCCTGGGGCTTCTTCGGGCGCGGCCTCCTGACCACGCTGGAGGGCACCCTCTGGCTCACCTGGTACCTCCGAGCCATGGGCATGCACATCGGCGCCCGGGCAGTGCTGGGCCCCGGCTTCGCCCAGGTGGTGGACCCCGACATGATCTCCATCGGCGACGGCGCCACGGTGCAGGCCATGTTCCAGGCCCACACCTTCGAGGACCGGGTGCTGAAGATCGATCACGTGCAGATCCACGAGGGCGCCAGCCTGGGCCATGGCACCGTGCCCCTCTACGGCGCGGTCATAGGCGCCCATGCGGATGTAGCGCCCCACAGCGTCATCATGAAGCGCGAGCGCCTCCTGCCCGGCGAGAGCTACAGCGGCGCCCCGACTCGCGTCCGTAGTAGCGAGAGCTGATCGAGAAAACGCCAACCGCAGAGAAAAGCGAAAGGACCTTTAACCACAAAGAACACAAAGGGCACAAAGAACAGAATGAATGGGAAGCGGAGGAAAACCGAGGCGCGGAGGAGAGCGGAGAAGGGCCTGGCAAGAAGGGGCACACCGAGGAACACCGATAAGGGCTGATAAACACCGATAAAAGCCAGGGTGGGTTGGTGTGCTACGCCGCCTGGGCGCCAGCGCGGGGCTGCACTACCTGTCCTCATCCTCGTCCATCCCTCTTATCCCCGTCATGCTTTTGCTTTTCGCTACGGACTGGCAGGACGAGGGTGCAAAGACAACTGCTTTTGACGGGGATCAAAGGGATAAACGGCAATACTGTTAGTTTAGGCCTTGACTAATGGCCAGAGTCGCTTACTTTTCAATAGGAGGCGACTGTGGCGAGAACCGAGGCAAAGCTCCCGGAGGGGAGTCGTATCACGGACTACATCAGCCTTGGCGTGGTGGCCA
>CAIRQL010000200.1 GCA_903880675.1 uncultured Holophagaceae bacterium
AGATTCTGGGCCTGCTCTTCGACGAGCAGGAGGCCTTCATCGCCTCGCGGTTTCCCCTGGAGGACGCCCCCCTGGAGGTGCTGGTACGGGCCCCGGGCCTGCCCGGTGAGACGCTGCTCCCCCTGCTGGAGATCATGGCAGACAAGGGCCTGGTCATGGACATGCCCTACGCCGGCACCACCTACTACCTGCTCATGCCGGGGCTCATCGGGTTCTTCGAGTTCACCTTCATGAAGCGCCGCACGGACCTGCCCATGGAGCGGGTGGCGACCCTGATGCGGGAGTACCTGCAGGAGAGCCAGGCCAAGGAGTTCTTTGGCAGCGAGACCCAGCTCACCCGCACCCTGGCCTACGAGGAGCACATCCCCGTCAGCTCCGAGATCGCCACCTACGAGCAGGCCCGGGAGCTCATCCGCCGGGCGGGCATGGGGGCCGTTGGCCTCTGCTACTGCCGCCACAAGAAGGAGCACCAGGGAAAGACCTGCGCCAAGGGCGCCCCGGTGGAGGGCATCTGCATCTCCCTGGGCAGCGCGGCCCGCTTCCTGGCCCGCCGAGGCTTCGCCGAGCTGAAGACCGAAGACGAGCTTCTGGAGGTCATCGACCGGGCCCGGGAGCTGCGCCTCACCCACGTCACGGACAACATCCGCGAGCAGCCCTCCTTCATCTGCAACTGCTGCCGCTGCTGTTGCGAGCTCATGGCCGGCGTACAGATGGGCTACCACGATGGCATCGCCAAGACCGGCTTCACCGCTGTCATCAACCCCGAGGACTGCGACTACTGCGGCACCTGCTTCCCCGCCTGCAATGTAAAGGCCATCGGCCTGGCCAAGGGGGAGACCTTCGCCTCGCCCCAGGACCGCTTTGCAGCGGTGACGGCGGCGGTCTGCCTGGGCTGCGGCGCCTGCGTTTCGGCCTGCACCAAAGGGGCCCTCAGCCTGGTGCCCGCGGGTAACCGCCGCCAGCCGCCCCGCCGCAAGCGGGACCTCTTCGTTCAAATTCTCCGGGAAAAGGGCCGCCTCGGCCCCTTCGTGGCCAGTCGCATCAAGAAGCAGGTGCGGCGCACCCTCCTGGGCTGGCTCAAGCCGGGCCGTCGCGCCACCTCCTGAGGGACGCGGCCAATCCGCCACAGGGTGGGTGCGGCGGAACGCCCACGGTCCGGGTAGCTTCCACCCCATAGGAAGCCAGCGTTTCGCACGGTAAGGTGACTTTATAGGGGGTCTCCCATGTGCGGAATCGTCGGGTATATCGGCCAGCGGGGAGCCGTGGACATCCTGGTGAACGGCCTGCGCAGCCTGGAGTACCGCGGCTATGACAGCGCCGGCGTGGCCTTGGCCACCGGCACGGGAACCTTCACTATCACGCGGGCCTCGGGCAAGCTGGTGAACCTGGCCGGCAAGGTGGACCCCGCCGACCCCACCCCCCTGGGCATCGGCCACACCCGCTGGGCCACCCATGGCCGGCCCACGGAGGAGAACGCCCACCCCCACTGCAGTGCGGATGGGCAGGTGGTGGCCGTGCACAACGGCATCTTCGAGAACTTCCTCGAGCTGCGCGCCGAGCTCACCGCCGCCGGCGAGACCTTCAGCTCGGAGACCGACACCGAGTGCTTCCCGGTCATGGTCTCCCACTTGATGAAGCAGGGGCACTCCTTCGGCGAGGCCTTCCGCGAGGCCGTGGGGCGCATGAAGGGCATCTACGCCCTGGCCTGCCTTCACGCGGGCGATCCCGACCGCATCCTCGCCGCCCGCAGCGGCCCCCCCATGGTGCTCGGGCTGGGGGATGGCGAGACCTTCCTGGCTTCGGATGTGGTGCCCCTCCTGCCCCACACCCGGCGGGTGATCTTCCTGGAGGATGGTGATTTCGCCGAGCTGACCCGCAGCGGCGCCCGCATCACCCGGCAGGACGGCAGCGAGGTCCACCGGCCCGTGGTCGCCATCCCCTACGATCCCGTGGCGGCCGAAAAGGGGGGCCACAAGCATTTCATGCAGAAGGAGATCTTCGAGCAGCCCCAAGCGCTCTCCAACACCCTCCTCAACCGCCTGCCTGTGGACGGCGAGCCCATCCCCCTGGACCTGCCCTTCAGCGACGCGGAGCTGGCGGCCCTCACCCGCATCCACATCGTGGCCTGCGGTACCAGCTGGCACGCGGGCCTGGTGGGGAAGTTCCTCATCGAGCAGCTGAGCCGCGTGGCGGTGGAGGTGGACTACGGCAGTGAGTATCGCTACCGGGAGCCCGTGATCCAGCCAGGCACCCTCATCATCGGCATCACCCAGAGCGGCGAGACCGCCGACACCCTGGCCGCCATGAAGGAAGCCGCCACCCGCGGGGCCCGCACCCTGGCCATCTGCAATGTCATGGGCTCCACCGCCACCCGCCAGTGCGAGGCCACCATCCTCACCCATGCGGGCCCGGAGATCGGCGTGGCCTCCACCAAGGCCTTCACCACCCAGCTGGCGGTGCTGACCCTGCTGGCCCTGCGCCTGGGCGAGGCCAAGGGCACCCTGGCCCCTGAGCTCCGGGCCGAGCTCCTCCAGGGCCTGCGGGAGCTGCCCGCCCACCTGGAGCGCCTGAATGCCCTGGAGCCCCAGATCATGCGCTGGGCCCACCGCTGGAAGGACGCCAAGGACTTCCTCTACCTGGGCCGCGGCCCCTGCTACCCCATCGCCCTGGAAGGGGCCCTCAAGCTCAAGGAGATCTCCTACATCCACGCCGAGGGCTACCCGGCGGGCGAGATGAAGCACGGCCCCATCGCCCTCATCGACCAGAACCTGCCCGTGGTGGCCCTCATGCCCCGGGATGCCCATCGCGAGAAGACCCTCAGCAACCTACAGGAGGCCGCCGCCCGGGACGGCCGCATCCTGGCCCTGGTCACCGAGGGAGACACGGGCCTCGCCGGCATCGCCGAGGATGTCCTGGAGCTGCCGGCGGTCCACCCCTGGCTGGCCCCCATCGTCTATGCCGTGCCCCTGCAGTTGCTGGCCTACCACATCGCCGTCCTGCGGGGCTGCGACGTGGATCAGCCCCGGAACCTGGCCAAGAGCGTCACGGTGGAGTAGCGGGACGCAGAATTTCCTGAATTGTTACGGCGACCCTCCAGGGAGGGAACGATCCTGGGGGCCAAGAGGGACGCTCTGGAAGGAGACCCCATGGCCATCCATTTCCTTCGCCACCCGAACATCAGCAGCACGGCTTTCATCAACTGGGCCCTCATCCTGGTTGGCGTCCTGGTCGGCTGGCTGCTCTGGCCCGGTTTCCGGTCCTAAAGGCCCGCCCAAGTTTTTCGGGCGCAGCCAACTGAGCGGACCCATCCTTGGGGGGGCTCCATCCCCCGGAACCGAGGTCGCCATGAGCACCCACCTTCCTCACGTGCCCCATCCCTTCCTGCGCTTTGCCATCGATCACCCCCAGGCGGGTAACTGGATCATCCTCGCGGTCATCACTCTGGCGGCCGTCCTGATGTGGGTCGTCCAGCCCTAGGCCTCCCAGGGCCCTACAGACCCCCAGGCGCAGGCTTCAAGACCCGCCCTCGACAGCCCCAACCGTTGCGCTAGAATAGAGCCTCGCATTGGCGCGTAGCTCAGCGGTAGAGCACCACCTTGACACGGTGGGGGTCGGCGGTTCGAGACCGCCCGCGCCAACCAAAAAAGGCCGCAAACGCGGCCTTTTACTTATTTCATAACCGGGCGGTCTCGGACCGCCGAGAAAGTCCGGCGGGCAGGTAGGGGCCCGCTGGAGGCCCTCCGGGGGAGGGCTGGAGGCGATCAGGCCCCGTGCCCATCCGGACGCACGGTTCGAGACCGCCCGCGCCAACCAAAAAAGGCCGCAACTGCGGCCTTTTTTTTGTTCCTCCGGGAATTCATGGAAAGAGCCAAGGCACGCCAGCCCCACTCCCTTTGTATTCTCCGCACGCTCAGGGAAAAGCAACCACTCTCGCAGAGAAAAGACGAGGGGTGCGGAGGGACGCTGAGGGCTTCGGCTTAGCCGCTATTCTCGGCGAACCTCAGCCCTCTCCGCATCCTCCGCGAGAGTAGTTACCCTCCCCCACGAACTGGAGGAGGCCATGGTGACTTGAAGGGTGAAACCGCCGACTTCAGCTCAGCCTTGCCGCTGCGGCCACGGGGCGGGCGGGGTTGACGGTCAGGAAGCCGCCGGGGGTGGCTTCGGTCACTTCCAGGTGAGCCAGGGGCAGGGCGGCGGGACCCACCAGGTTAGCCCCGCCCAGGTCGTACTGGCTGCCGTGGCAGGGGCAGAGGAAGTGACCGCTAACGGGCACCCCCACAGTGCAGCCCAGGTGCGTGCAGATGGCCGTGATGGCGTAGATGCCGGTGGCGTCCTTCACCAGAAAGAAGCTCCCCTGGTTCCGGTAGTCCCGGGTGGTCCCGTCAGGCGTGGCCAGCAGGGCGGCCCGGGTGTCCGTGGTGGTGACGGGCAGCGTGGGCACGGGGCCCGATTCGGCGGCAACGGTGGAGCCCCCTCCACAGCCGCTGCAGGCCAGGGCCAGCCCTGCGACCAGTGAGCCAAGACAGAAGTCCCTGCGGTCCACACCTGGGTCCAGGGAGGTAGAAGGGTGAGGTTCATGGATAGGCATGGCGATTCCCCTCGGGGCCTCGGCACCGAGGCTGGATTGGGTGGGCGAGGGTCCGAACCGAAACACCCGCTGAAACCCCACTCTCCGTCCGACAACCTCCGTCCTCCAGATCCGTTCGAGGGATTCTTAGGCATCCGGTCGGCGCCCCTGACGCTACGCTCGGGGCGCCGCTTAGAGTAGGCTGCTGCTGCCCCCGCGGGCGGCCAGGATCTTCAGGATCTCGGCCACCTCGGCGGCGGTCTGGGGGCGGTCCTCCGGACGCTTCTCCATGAGCCGCTTTAGCAGGGCATCCAGCTCCCCTGAGATCCCCGGCATCATGTCCGAGAGGGCGGGCGCCGGGGTGCTCAGGTGCAGGGTCAGGAGGCTGCCGATGCTGCCGCTGTCAAAGGGGGGTAGGCCCGAACACAGCTCGAAGAGCATGACCCCCAGGGCGTAGAGGTCCGTCCGGGCATCCACCCGATTGCCGCGAATCTGCTCCGGGGACATGTACCGAGGGGAACCGGTGATGGCCCCCGCCTCCCCCGCCGCCAGTCCTGCCGTGGGTGCAGCGAGGCCGAAGTCCATGATCTTCACATCACCCCGCCCGTCAAACAGCACGTTGGCGGGCTTGATGTCCCGGTGGACCACCCCAACGGCATGGGCTGCCTCCAGGCCCTCGGCCACTTGGCGGGCAATGCGCAGGACCAATGGCAGGGGCAGGCGTCCCCTCCCGTCCAGGAGGTTCCGGAGGGTGATGCCGTTCAGGTACTCCATGGTCACGAAGGGGAGGCCGTCGCACTCGCCGAAGTCGTGGGTGCGGAGCACAAAACGGTGGGTGATCTTGCGGGCGAGGCGGATCTCCTGCTTCAGCAAGTCCAAAAGAGCGGGATCCTTCGCCAGTCCGGAGCGGACAACCTTGAGGGCCACTTCCTCGTCCAAGTGAAGGTCGTGCACCCTCAGGACCACGCCCATCCCACCCCGGCCCAGGAGTCCGTCCACCCGGTACCTGCCTGCGAAGACGCAGCCGTCCCGGAGGACTTCGGGCAGCTCTCCGTCGCCTTCCAGGGTGGCCTCCCCGGGGTGCAGACTCACCAGCCCTGGAACCAGGTCCATGCCGTCGGCCGGAGGGTGGATGAAGCCGCCCTGAGTCTTCCGTGCTCCTTCCAGGAGGGCCAGCCACTCATCCTTCGCCTTCAGCTCAGCCACCATCGACTTGAAGGTTCGGGTCAGGACCCCCACCTCGTCCTGGGTGGGCAGGATGGCCAGGGTTTCCGGGAGTTCTCCTTTGGCCAGGCCCTCGGCGGCGGTGGCCAAGGCTTTGAGGGGTGCCGTAACCTTCCGGGCTGAGTAGAGGCTCAGAGCCAATGCCAGGAGGAGACCCACGACGCCCACGGCCAGGATGGCCTTCTGCAGGTTGCGGAAGGGCGCCCGGAGGGGTTCCACAGGCATCATCAGAACGGTGGCCATCTCCAGGTCCAGGGCGTTCACCCCGCGCAGGGGGGAGATCATGCCGAGGTAGGCCCGACCGCCCACCTGCAAGGGCAGCACGCTGGACCGTTGGCCATCCAGGACCTGCCCTCGGACAGCCAGCAGGTTGGGTTCCCGGGCCAGCAGGCGGTTCAGGGACTCCGCTTCGGAGAAGGTGGTGCCGAGGGCTCCGAACTGGCTCAGCACCGCCAACTGGGCCGCCGCATCGCCACGCAGGGGACCCGCGATGGCCAGGCGGCGGAGGTCTGAAGCCAGCCGGTCGTCCACCCGTACCCCCACCAGCATCGCCCCCAGGGGCTTCCCGGCGGGGGAGCGCAGGGGGCGGGCCACCGCATGGTAGACCCCCGGACGGTCGCCCCAGTCCTCCCGAAAAAAGCCCCGATAGAAGGGTCCGGGCTGGCCGGCTTCCTTGGCCAGCTCAGGGGCCAGGGCCATCTGGAGGATGCCCACCTGGGGCAAGGAGGGCCGACCTCCCCCGGTGGTGCTGGCGAGGAGGGTGCCGTCCTGGCGCACCACCAGGGCGGTCTCTGCGCTCAGCCTGGGGAGGTTCTCAGCGAGGGCATCGGCCAGGCTGGTGGCGGCCTCCGACTCCAGCGCATGCTCAATGAGGGCCACATTTCCGGAGTACTGGGTGAAGACCTCCAGGCCCGCATCCATGGCTCGGCCCTGCTGCTCGAAGGCTCGATCCAGGACGTACCCCCCGGCCGTGAGGCTGGTGCTGGCGGAGGCTCGGGCCCCCCGCTCCGTCTCGCTGTAGGCCACCCAAAGGATGATGGCCAGGAGCCCGAGGATGGCGGCCGCCTGGCGGACGAAAAACGTCCACGCCAGCGTCTGGTACCACCTCATGGTCGGCTGCATTGGGATTCCTTGACTGGTCGCATCCTTGCATAGAATCTATTTTGGATGAATAGCCTGAACAGTATGTGCCAAGGGGGCCTGGTGCTGATGCTCCTGGCGGCGCCCCTGACGGCGGGCAGCGTCCAGGGTCCGGTCCACCTCCGGGACAAGGGGGGTCGCTCCCGCGCTTCCCTCCAGGATGTCGTGGCCATCCTGGAGCCCATGAATGCGCCCCTGGCGGCCGTGAAGCCCCTGAAGCCGGTCTTTATCCGAACGGTGGGGAAGGCCTTCATCCCCAGGGTCTCCCTCGCCACGCCGGGCACAGAGGTGGTCTTTCCCAACCTGGACCACATCCTCCACAACGTGTTCAGCGTGACCCCGGGCAACCGCTTTGACACCGGCCAGTACCGGCCCGGCGACAACCCCCGGGTGAAGGTCGCCAACCCCGGTCTGGTGAAGCTGTACTGCAATGTCCACCACCAGATGAACGCCTTCCTGCTGGTGGTCACCACCCCCTTCGCCCAGCTTCTGGATGGCAGGACGGGCCTGGCCTTTGATGCGGTACCCGCCGGTTCTTACCGCCTCCGCCTCTGGCATCCCGAAGCCGGGGAGAAGGTCTGGATTCTGAATGTCGGCGACGGCGTGACCCAGGGCTCCTGGGAGCTGGAAGCCTCCCTGCCTGTCCTCGAGCCCCACAAGAACAAGTTCGGCCGGGACTATGCCCCGCCCGTGGACGAGCGGAACTACTGATCCCTCAAAACCGCCGGGTGAGGGTCAGAAGGCTGCGGGTGGAGAGCCCGCTCTCGCCTTCGGGCCGCTGCTGGATCACGGAGAGGCTCACCAGCCAGTGGCCCGGCAACGGGACAGCTAGGTCCACCCGAGGGCCCCGGGCCCGGCGATAGAACCACCACTCATCCCCGTTCACCGGGTACAGGGACCCCGTGGCAGAGAGTCGCTGCCAGGTATAGGCGAGCTGGGGCCAATAAACCCGCTCTCGGCTTCCAGCGGAGACCTGCGCCTCCCCGCTGGTCTCCCCGGTGGCCCGGTCCTTGGAAGCGGACCAGCTGAACGCGAGGGGGAGGGCCGAGTGCCAGGTGGCGGAAATGCCTGCGGTGTCCACCTGAAGGCGCTGACGGGCCGTGGCACTGCCCGTGGGTAGGCGGCGGAGACGGGCGCTGCCGGGATCCCAGGCCAGCCCCCAGCGGCCGGCGTGCAGCGTCCAGGAAGTGGGACCGGCATCCGCCTTCAGGACACCCTGCACGGCGGCCAGGTCCACCTCCCCGCCCAGGATGTCCCGGACCCGGCCAGCAGCCCCCCGCAGGCTGGCCTCGCCAAGCAGGCCCTCCGGGTCGCGCACCCCGGCGATGCCCCCAGCGCCCAGGAACCGCAGGTCCTGGTCCCACATGGCCTGAGACGTCACCAGGGCATTTTCCTGGAAGCCCAGGCGCAGGGTTCCAAAGGTCTGAGCTGTCACCCAGGAAAAGTCGGCGTGGGCAACATCCAGCTGGGTGCCGTTGGAGGGCTGCTGATCCCAGCGAGGCAGGTTGAAGCGGTTGCCGTCGGTCCCCGTGGCGGAGCGAGTGCCCGCCACCAGGCGCAACCAGTCCTGCTCCCAGGTCCACCGGAGGCGAAGCTGCGCCCCCAGGCGGTTGAAGCTCGCAGAGGGGGTTCTGGGGTCCTCGACCTGGTCCCGCCAGAGGGTCATCTCCCAGGCGAAGCGCCCCCGGTCGGTGGGCTCTGGGAAGTAGTCCACCGCCTCCTGGCCGAAGGCGGCCGAGGCGATCAGAGGAAGGAGCCAGCGAGGGTTCAGGGGCATGGGGAAGGTGGGCAGCGGGGGCCTGGACGGGAACTCAATGCTCGGCCCGAAGGAAAAGGTGTCATGAAACCAACCGGATGGGCCAGCAATTCTGAACCGGATCTGGTTAGGCCCCCTGCTGGCTCCGACTCTGAGCAAACCGGGGGCCTTCCCCCGGCGCGCAAAAAAAACAAACAACCCTCGCGATGGCGAGCTGGAGGCACCCATGACCCGAACGCCTGCATCACCCCCCACGGCCCTGCAACCCAGGACCGTCATCGCTGCCGGTCTCCTGACCGGCACGGCGATCCTGTTCCTACTGGCCTGCGGCGGCGGTTCCGCCAGCGACTCCACCCCTGTAGTGGTGGTGCCCACTTCCTACCAGTTCACAAAGCTGGTAGCGGACCAGGCCGCAGTCGGTGCCATCACCACGGATGCCAACCTGGTGAACCCCTGGGGCCTCGCCTTCGGCCCTTCCACAGATTTCTGGGTAGCCAACCAGGGCACAGCCACCACCACCGTCTACGACGGCCTTGGCAGGCCCCCCACCACACCGGTGGTTGTGGCCATCCCGCCCATTCTGGGCCACGTCATGGGTGGCCCCACGGGCGTGACCTTCAACGGCTCCGCCAGCTTCGGCGGGGATGAGTTCATCATCGCCTCCCTGGACGGCTGCATCTGTGGCTGGACCAGCGGCGCGGTCATGACCCGCAGGGTGGACAACTCGGCCAGCCAGGCGGTCTACACGGGACTGGCCGTGGGTAGCACCGCCTCCGCCCAGTACATCTACGCAGCCAACCTTGCCGCCGGGACCGTGGATGTGTTTGATGCGTCCTACGCTCCAGTCAACCTGGGAACCGGCGCCCTGGTAGACCCCACCCTCCCGGCCGGGTACTCGCCCTACAACGTGCAGGTTCTAGCGGGCAAGCTCTTCGTCACCTATGCCAAGTACGCTGCCCCGGCCTTGCGCGAGTCCACGGGTGCGGGCTACGGCTACGTGAGTGTCTTCAACCTGGATGGGACCTTCGTTCAGCGCCTCGCCTCCGGTGGGCTCCTCAACGCACCCTGGGGCATGGCCATCGCCCCCGCGACCTTCGGCCCCCTCAGTGGCAATCTCCTGGTGGGCAACTTTGGCGACGGTCGCATCACCGCCATCAACCCCACCACGGGTGCCGTCGTTGGCCAGCTGTCGGACGCCAGCGGAACGCCCATGGTCATTAGCGGACTCTGGGGCCTCTCCTTCGGGAACGGCGCTGCGGCTGGACGGACCGATCAGCTCTTCGTGACCGCCGGCTCTCAGGCCGAGACCCATGGTCTGTTCGGCGTCATCACCTATGGTGCCTCGGGCATCGGAACCGGTGGCGGCACGGGCGGCGGCACCGGACCGGGCTATTGATCAATCGCCTTGACGGATTGGACCCATGACAGGATTCTGGTCCAGGATTCGGGAGGTCCACATTGGGTAGCTGGGACCTTGCCATCGCGCTCGACCGCAGCCATCCAGAGCCGCTCTACCTGCAGCTGGTGAAGGCCCTCGAGGAGGGCATCCGCAACGGGCGCTTCAAGCCCGGGGATGCCCTCCCGGGGACCCGCGCCATGGCCGAGCTGCTCGGCGTAAACCGCAACACGACCCTGGCAGCCTACCGGGAGCTGGAAGCCGAGGGCTGGATCGAGGTGGCCCCCGACCGGGGCACCTTCGTGGCCCAGAAGCTGCCCTTCGTCCTGGAAGCTCCGACAGGAATCTCAGCCCAGGACTCGGCCTCCTGGAAACGGACCACCCCCCGCAGCGACCCCTTCTTCCAGCCTGGGGCCCCGGCGGTGGAGTCCTTTCAGCTCATCCCAGACACGACCGACCTGAGACTCACCCCCACCGAGGCCATCCACCGGGCCTACGGCCGGGTGCTCAAGCTCCACCCGGAGCGCCTGCTGCAGCCGGGCTGGGATCCCCGAGGCCTCCTGGACCTTCGCCAGTCCCTCTGCAAGATGCTTGGGGACATGCGGGGGCTCTCCATCGAAGCGGGCAACCTGCTGCTCACCCGCGGCCTGATGAGCACGCTCAACCTGGTCTCCCGGGTGCTCTTCGCCCCCGGGGACGCGGTGGCCGTAGAGAACCCTGGGCTGTTCCGGGTGGCCGAGGCCTTCCGCGCCGCAGGCGCCCGGCTCTTTGCTGTTCCGGTGGATGCCCACGGGCTGGACGTGGTGGCCCTGGAAGCCCTCCTGATCCAGGAACCCATCCGCCTGCTCTATCTCTCCGCCAACCCCCAGCACCCTACGCAGGTGGTCCTCGATTCGTCCCGACGCAAGCACCTGCTGGAGCTCTCCCGGGTCCACGGGTTCCGAATCCTGGAGGGCGACCTGGGCCTGGGCTTTCACCGGGAGAAGAACCCCAGCCTGCCCCTGGCCAGCGAGGATCCCCACGGCCGCGTGCTCTACTTCGGCAGCTTTGAGCAGATTCTGGCGCCGGGGCTCCAGGTGGGCTTTCTGGCGGGCGAGTCCGGCCTCATCAAGACCCTGGCCCAGCAGCGGCAGCTGGTGGACTGGCCCGGCAACCTGGTCCAGGAGGCCACCATCGAGGAGACCCTCCGGGATGGCGAGATCGTCCGGCACCTCCGGCGCATCCGCAAGCTCACGGACGAGCGGCGGGAGACCATGGTGGACCGCCTCCTGTTCCACCTTCATCCGGCCATCTCCCTGAAAAATCCCCGAGAGGGACTGTCTCTCTGGGTCCGGGTGGCGGACGATGTCCCGCTGGAGGCCTGGTGCGAGCGGTGCCTGGCGAACGGTGTGGTCTTCTACCCCGGCAGCCTCTACGACCTGCACCGCCTGAACCTCCCGCACATCTGCCTGGGCTTTGCAGCCCACGACCTCGATGAGCAGAACGAAGCCTGCAAGCGCATGGCGGTGGCGCTGGTGGAGGCCCGGGCGCGACGGGCTTGAGCCCAGGCAGACCAGGCACAAGCGGACTGGTCGCAATCAGCAATCCGGATCTGGCGCACCAACCCGTTTGAGGGATGATGGGTAGATACCTCCTTGCACCATCCAGCGACCACCGGCCTCCAGGAGAGCCCATGTGCCCAACCTCCCCCGTCCTGCAAACCGCGCTGACCCCTGCCCGTGGGAGGTTCCCGCGCGCGGCGCAAGCCTGGCCCCTGCCCCAACCGGTGCTGCTCCTGGCCATGGCCACTGCCCTGGCCTGTGCCGGGGGCGAGCCCCCGAAAGCCAAGTCTGTTCAGGAGCTGCGGGCTTTCTATCAGCAAAACTGCATCCGCTGCCACGGGCTCGACGGATCGGCCCACACCCCCGACGGCAAGCGACTGGGCGGGATGGACTTCACCGTTGTCACGGAGGAGTTCCGGCAGGCCGGCGGGCCAGGGTCAGAGCGGGAGATCCGCAGGATGAGCCGGGGCATCCTGAACGGCATCCTGTTCGGGGTGACCATGCCCTCCTGGAAGGCTCAGCTCAGCCCAGAAGACGCCCAGCGGATGGTCAAAGAGATCCTCCTGAAGGCTGCGCTCGGCAAGGTCATCGAACCAGCCCCGGAGGGCACCAGCCCCCAGTAGCGGAACCCCAACGGTAAGGACCCTGGAAGGAGCGGGATCAGCCCGCCCTTACCAGGGTCCAATGTTACAGGGGGCAGTCGCTCAGGCAGTTTCAGGGCTTGCGGGCTGGGCGGCCTCGTTGAGGGAGGCCAGCTGGGCCTTAACCTTGCGCTTGCCGGTGGTGCGGAGGTCAGCAATGGCGGTCAGCTGCTGCGCCTTGGGCCGGGTCTTCCCAGCTTCCCAGTGGTAGACGGTCTGCGCCGAAACGCCGACCAGCTGACCCAGCTCGGCGGCGGAGATGCCCAGCTTCTTGCGGAGGGTCTGCAGACCCTTGGAGCGGAAGCGGAGCGGCTTCTTGAGGCCGCCATCCTCACTCGGGGCCTTGCCCGTTACCTTCTTGCCGAGGGTGGCGACCAGCCGCTCAAAATCAGATAGGCGGCGCTTGAGGGCAGCGATTTCGGTGCGGTGCTGGGCCGAAGCCTTCTTCCAGCGCTCCGATTCGGCCTTCATTTCCTTGCGGGCGAGGCGGCCGATTTCCTCTTTCAACACGGATGCGATATTTGGCATATGAAATGTCCTTTCAGTCTGACGGTTTTATCCGAATCAACGGGTATCGAAGGTTCACGATGGACCCAGTAAAATCCCCGAACGCCTGTTCGGCTTGGTTCATCGCTTAATAAGAATTATATCCAAATTGACCGAAAAACAAGGAGTTTGAAAGAACCTCGATTAATTTTCGATCGGTTTATCTCTTTCCCCCCAGGGATGATCCCCCTATTCCGCTGGAGGGAATTCGCCATGTTTAAGAAATAGGCAGATTTGAGTCAATTGACATCTAGGTCTGTTGGCTTGTTTTGTCCCGGCCAAACCCCCCTGTTCGGGACCATGGTTTTCTATTCCGGTGCTTGACATCCTCTCCCCAGCCGTCAAAGGCCTAGATAAAAGCTGTTCCAAGCAGGGGCCGACTTGCCGCCCCTCGACACCCACCCTATCCTCCCCATTCCGCTGGGATTCAGTGGCCCCACCGCTCGCTCTTGTTGCCGCTGGTGGAAGACTGGGAAGGGTGCCCCTCCAGAACTCATCGAGGGTTCTCAGGGGTCCGATGAGGTCGGTGGCGTCCCCCTGGGATTGCCTCCAGGGATAGGCATGGCAAGCCCCAGCAATCCTGACAATCGGTCGCCCCAGGAACTCCGTGGGGAGGCCTCCAGCCTCCAGAGCGGCATCCGGTCGCGTCAGGCCCAGGCCCTGGCCCAAGTGGGCTTCCTGGATTTGGATCTCCCCTCAGGACAGGTCAGTCTCTCTGAAGAAGCTCAGCGGATTCTGGGCCTGGCCCCTCAGGAGGTCCCTGGCCTCCGGGGCCTGCTGAAGCTGGTCGTGCACCCAGAGGACCAGGCCCTGGTAAAGGCAGCGGCAACGCGGGCCCTCCTCGGGGAGGGGCTCTTCGATCTGGATCACCGCATCATCCAGCCCGGCGGCACCTGCCGATGGGTGCACAGCCAGGCCACCGTGGACATGGATGCTGAAGGCCGGCCTGTGGCCATTCTGGGCACCATCCAGGACATCACGTTTCGGAAGGCGGTGGAGGAGACTCATGCCTTCCTGGCGAATGCCCTCTGGGATGCCGAAGGCGGTGGGGACTTCTTCCACGCCTTGGCCCGCTACCTGGCCAAGGCATTACCCATGGACTACATCTGCATCGACCGACTCTGCGGAGACGAGCTGAGTGCGGAGACCCTGGCGGTGTGGTTCGACGGGCGCTTCGAAGACAATGTCACCTACACCCTGAAGGACACCCCCTGTGGGGAGGTGGTGGGCCGGACCGTCTGCAGCTTCCCCGCCCGGGTCTGTGAACTGTTCCCCCAGGATGAGGTGCTCCGGGACATGGGTGCAGAAAGCTACCTGGGAGCCACCCTGTGGAGCTCTCTGGGGCGCCCCATCGGGCTCATCGCCGCCATCGGTCGAAGACCCGTTGAGTCCCCTCGGATGGGGGAGGCCATTCTCGCCCTGGTGGCGGTGCGAGCCGCCGGTGAGCTGGAGCGGCGCGGCGCAGAGGCCGCCCGGCGGCTCAGTGAAACGCAGATGGAGGAGGCCTTTGAGGCCTCGCCCATCGGGATGGCGCTGGTCAGCCTGGATGGGCACTTCCTGAAGGTAAACCCCATCCTCTGCGCCATGGTGGGCTGGGACGAGCAGGAGCTGCTTGCAACTGGATTTAAGGCCATCACCCACCCCCAGGACCTGTCCAGCAACCTGGAGCTGGTCCGGGAGGTGCTCGAGGGGAAGCGCAAGTCCTACCAGATTGAAAAGCGTTACCTGCATCGGAACGGTTCGGAGGTCTGGGTCCAGATCAATGGGTCCCTGGTCCGGGATGTGGAGGGCCGACCCCAGCACTTCGTGTCCCAGATCCTGGACATCACCGAGCGCGTGCGGGCCGACCACCAGCGCTCGCTCACCGTGGACATCCTCGAGGTGCTGAACCGGGAGGAGGACCCGACCCGGGCCGCCAGCCTCATCCTCCAGGTTATCCAGCGCGAGATGGGGGTGGCGGCCGCCGCCATCCGTCTGGCCGCAGAGGGGGACTTCAACTATGCGGCCCACTCCGGCTTTCCCGTGGACTTCATTCAAGCCGAGACCTGCCTCAGGGCGCGCAACCGGGAGGGGATCCCGCTCTCCGGCCCCGACGGCGAGCCGCTCTACGAGTGCACCTGTGGCCTGGTGCTGTCCGGGAAGATCGACCCCACCAATCCACTGTTCACCCCGGGCGGAAGCGCCTGGACCAACGATGCCCTCCCCTTCCTGGATGTCCCGCTGGACCAGGACCCCCGCCTCCACCCCAGGAACCGGTGCATCCACTCCGGGTACCGCTCCGTGGCCCTCATCCCCATCCGTTCCGGGGAGCGCATCGTCGGCCTGCTCCAGCTGAACGATCCCCGCCCCAACTGTTTCTCGGCGGAGATGATCGCTTTCCTGGAGGGCATCTCTGCCAGCATCGGCCTCGCCTTGGCCCGCAAGCAGACCCACGAGCGGCTGGAGGAATCCCTGCGGCACCTCCGCCTGGCCCACGAAGCGGCCCAGGCCGGTTCCTGGGAGTGGGACCTCAGGACCGGGCAGAACTTCTGGTCCGAGGGTCTCTACCGTCTGTTCGGCCTGGTACCCAGCAGTGTGGAGCCATCCTTCCAGGTCTGGCTGGATCTGGTCCATCCCGATGACCGGGCGCACATGGAGCAGGTGGCCCGGGGAGCCATGGCAGCGCATGCCGAGCTGAACTTCGAGTGGCGGGTCTGCCGGCCGGACGGATCTGTACGCTGGCTCATGTCCCGGGCCAGTCCAGTGCTGGACGATCATGGCCGCCCCGTGCGCCACCTCGGCATCGCTGTGGACATCACGGAGCGCAAGGAGGTGGAGAATCAGCTCCGGCGCAGCGAGGAGGGGCACCGGCTGTTGCTGGAGCACATCCACGATGTCGTCTTTGTCCTCGACCCTCAGGGGCGGTTCACCTACCTGTCCCCCAGCTGGACCCGCCTCCTGGGGCATCCCCTGCAGGCGGCCCTCCAGCACCCCTTCCAGGCCTTCGTCCACCCGGAAGATGTGCCAGCCTGCGAAGCACTCCTGGCGGCCGCCCTGGGAGGCCTGGAGCCCTTGCCCGAGGTGGACTACCGGTGCCTCCATGGGGACGGAAGCTGGCGCTGGCTCAATGCCACCGTGAGTGCCCTGAAGGACTCGGAAGGCCGCATGGTGGGCCTGCAGGGCAGCGCCCGGGACATCACCGAGTGGAAGCGCTCCGAGGCGGATCTCCTCCGGGAGCGGGACCTCATCGATGCCATCTTCAACAGCATCCCGGGCCTGGTCTACCTCTACGACGACCAGGGCCGCCTGGTGAAGTGGAACCGCAGGCACGAGGCCATGACGGGCTACTCGGCCGCAGAGCTCAGCGGGATGTCCCTGCTGGACTGGTATCGAGGCGATCCCGTCAGCCAGGAAACCATCCTGGCCGGGGTCCAGACCACCCTAACCACGGGCTTCGGGGATGCGGAGGCCCTCCTCCAGGTTAAGGATGGGCCCCCCATCCCCATGTACTTCACTGCGGCTCCGGTCAGCATCGACGGCAAGACCTACTTCACGGGCATCGGCATCGACATCACCGAGCGCCGCCGCGGGGAAGAGCGCCAGCAGGTGCTGTCTGCCCAGCTACACCAGTCCCAGAAAATGGAGAGCCTGGGCAGCCTGGCCGGGGGCGTGGCCCACGACATCAACAATGTGCTGGCCGCCATCCTGGGTCTGGCCTCCGGGCACCGGGAGCGGCTCCCGGACACGGATCCCCTGGCCCGGGCCCTGGATACCCTCACCAAAGCCTGCCTCCGGGGCCGCGATGTGGTGCGCAGCCTGCTCTACTTTGCCCGCAAGGACCTGGGCACCACGGGCCCGGTGGACCTGAACGCCCTGGTACTGGAGATCGTCCCCCTGCTGGACCGGGCCAGCCTCAAGCGGGTTCAAGTCTCAGCGGACCTCGAGCCGACCCTGGAGCCCTTCCAAGGGGATGCAGGGTCCCTCAGCCACGCCATCATGAACCTGTGCGTCAATGCGCTGGACGCCATGCCAGACGGAGGAGACTTGGCCATCCGAACCCGCCACCGGGTGGGCGGGGGCTACGACCTCTGCGTCCAAGACACCGGGATGGGCATGGCCGAGGAGGTTCGCCTGCGGGCCTGCGAACCCTTCTTCACCACCAAGCCTGTGGGCAAGGGCACGGGCCTCGGCCTCTCCATGGCCTATGGCGTCATGCAGGCCCATGGGGGACGCATGAGTCTGGCCAGCGAACCCGGCAGGGGCACGGAAGTGATCCTACACTTCCCGCCCCCTCCCGAGGCCCCTGCCCTGCAGACCCGGAAGGCGCCGATGGCAGCGGAGGCGCCCTCCGCACCCCTGCGGATCCTCCTGGTGGACGACGATGAGCTGATCCGGGAGTCCCTGGCACCCATGCTGGAGGAGCTGCTGGGCCATCGGGTCTACACGGCTGCCAGCGGGCTAGAGGCCTTGGACAAGCTGGCGGCGGGGCTGGAGGTGGACCTGATCATCCTGGACATGAACATGCCGGGCCTGGACGGTGCCCACACCCTGGAGCGCCTCCTGGAGCGCAGCCCCAGGCAGGCGGTGCTCATGGCCACAGGCAACAGCGAGATGGCCATCGCCGACGCCCTGGCCGGGCATCCGAACGTGGCGGGCATCCAGAAACCCTTCTCCGCCACAGAGCTGGACCGAGCCTTCCGGGACCTGCGCCGCAGCATCGCTTCAGAACTGGAACCCGGCTGAGATCAGCAGACTCTTCAGCTGCGTGTCGCGCTCGTCCTGGGTGCGGGGGCGGCCCAGGATGCGCTTCCAGTCGGCGGCGTATTCGAGCTTGAGGGGGAAGCCCAGCTTGAGGATGAGGCCCAGACCCAGGGTGGTCCGCAGCGGCGGGAAGGGGGTCTGGACTCCGGCCTGGGCCTTGAGGCTGCGATAGACCTGCCCTGAGTCCAGGAAGAGCTCGCCCCAGAGGCTCTGGGTCCCGAACAGGGGGAACCGGTACTCCAGGTTCACCACCACCAGGCCCTGGCCCCCCAGGGGGATGGGCTGGATGAGCTTGTTGCCCAGGGAGTCCGTGCGCTGGATGTCTCCCAGCATGTCCGGTTCCACGCCCCGGACGGTGAAGGAGCCCCCGCCGAAGAAGCGCTCGGACAGGGGCAGGTCCTTCGCCGAGTCGGCCGTCGGGCGGGCCAGTCCCAGGCGCAGGTTGGCCATCAGCACCCCATCCTCCGCATGGAAGCCCAGGGGCCAGTTCCACTGGCTCCGCAGGTCCAGCTTCACGAAGCTGCTGTTGGTGGAGGTCCCGAAGACCTGGTTCGCCAGCTCCAGACGGCCCAGGAAGAAGGAGCCGGAGGTGGGGTCGTAGGCGCGATCCCGGCGGTCCACCGCCACCTGGAGGTAGGGGGCGGAGATGATGCTCCGAGCGGGGGTCCGGGCGATAAGGAAGAGGTCCTGGTCGGACAGGAGGGGCACGCCCTGGCTGTCCGTATTGGAGGCCACCTCCACCCGCTCGAAGCGGTAGCCCAGCTGCACGGTCTGGACCGGCCCGAGCTTCCACTCCAGGGTGGGCGTAAAGCGCCGGCGGCGGGCCAGGAAGGCTGCTCGGGCCTCCTCGATGTAGGCGCCCTCCGCCCGGAACTGCGTGTGCGGCACCAGCCAGGTGCCCAGCGTGCCCGGCAGGAACCAGGGGTCCGTGTACGCCAGGCTGTAGCTGTCGACGGAGCGCTTCACGTCACCGGTGGGGAAGGCTCGCCGCAGGGCGGGGGAGTTGAGGGACTGGTCTCCGGCCCGCAGACCAAAGTCCAGGGTCCTGCCCATGCCGCCCACGTTGAGCCGTTGGGCGGCGAGGCCAAAGTGGTAGCCCTGGGTGCGGTCATAGCCGAAGGACTCGGTGAACACCCAAGGGCTGCGCTCCTGCAGGCGGAGGGCCAGGTCCCCGCGCTCCCAGGGTTCCTTGTCCTGGTCCGGGAGGTCCTTCATGGTGAGCAGGTCCACCCGCTGGAAGGCCCCCAGGCCGCCCAGACGGATCTGCGCATCGTCCAGCCGGAGGAGGTCCAGGGGTGCGCCTGGCGGAACCAGCGCCTCGCGCAGGACGGCCTCCGCTCGGGTCCGATCAGCCCCCTGCACCACCAACCGCCGGGTGACATCCAGGGGCTGAGCGGGCACCTGGATCCGCACCACGGGTTGCTGGTCCCCTTCCTCCAGGGCCACCTTGACCTGGGGGCTGGCGGCTCCTGCGGAAGACAAGCGCTGCCTCAGGTCCGCAACAACAAGTGCCAGGTCATTGCGCACCAGGGGCAGGGCCGGCTTGAAGGTGAGGCGGGCACCGGCGAGGGTGGTTTCCAGCACGCCCTCGTGGCCTTGGAGATGACGCCGGTCCGAGCGGTAGCGGGCGGTCCCGTCCACTCGCACGGGCTGATCCGCCAGTGCCAGCAGGAGACTCTGGGCCATGCGCTCCCGGGGGTAGCCCGGCTCTTCTGGCAGCTCCAGCACCAGGGCGTCCAGGGTCCGGCGGCGCCCCTCACGGATGATGAAGCGCACCTCCACGGCGCCACCGGGAGTCGGCTCGACCCGTCGACGCACCTGGACCTCTGGGAAGCCCCGCTGCAGGTAGAGAGCCGTAAGGCGGTCTTCGAGAGCCTTCACGGCCTCGGACTTGGCATGGGGCGGCCAGAGCAGGAAGCGCCGCGGCAGGGTGGCCACCGCCCGCAGGTCTGCCTCGGACAGCTCCCGGTTCCCTTCAAACTGGACCTGCCCCAGGGTGCGCCGGGGGCCCCGAGCCAGGGTGAAGACCACGGACACCGCAGTCGGGCGCTCCGGCGGCCCCGCCAGCACCGTACGGACATAGGAGACTTTCGCCTCGGGGTAGCCCTGGTCCCGGAAGTAGGCGGTGATGCGACCGGCCCCCTCCTCCAGGAGGCTGGGGGCGTAGCGCTCCGCCCGAGCCAGGGGCACGAACTCCGCCAGCCGGGGCTGCCCCCAGAGGGGCCCGAAGAAGCCGGTCCCCTTGGCGTCCAGCTTGACCGTGGGGCCGGGGTCCACCTCCATGACCAGGACCCCCTCGGCGCCTTCCACGGGGACCAGGCGGACGGAACCCTCCAAGCGGTCGTTCTTCACGAAGAACAGGCGGAGGCGCCGCTGGGCTTCCCGCAGGACGGAGGGTGTGTAGGTGGAGACCCCGGGGCGCAGGCCCGCCTCCTGGAACAGGGCCTCCTGGGTGTAGGGCGCCGGGTCCCCCTGGAGGCGGATCTCCCGCACCAAGGCCTGGTGGCCGAGGGTCACGATGAAGTGGAGCTTCCTGCCAGCCTCGGCTTCCCGGGCCTCCACCCGGGCCTGGGGATAGCCAGCCTCCCGGAAGTGCCGGCGGGCCAGGGTGACCAGGGTGGCCCGGGCCTGGGGGCCGATCCGCTGGCCCTTGCGCAGGTCCGGCAGCAGGCCCTTGCGGAGCACCGGCGAGATGGGGTCCCCTTCGAAGGTCCACGCCACCAGGGGCTCGATGGGCTCCAGCCTGAGGTGGAGGAGGCCATCCTCCCCGAGGCGGCCCTCCACGGTCCGGTAGCGATCCACCAGGCGCACGGCGGCCAGGGCCTGCGCCAGGGCCGGGCCGTCCACGGTCTGGCCCGGAATCAGGCCCAGGGCAGCTTCGGCATAGCGCCGGTCGTCGTCTCCGCCCCCCTGGATGCGGGCAGCCCGGAAGGTGCCCTGGGCCGCCAGGGGCGTCAGGACCAGCAGGGCGGGGAGCAGGAGGCGACCGAGCCAGCACCGAGCGGAAGGGGCCGTGACGGAAGCGGTCGGCGGGAGCACCAGGCCCCGCCTTGCCTGTCCGCACTTCGGTTCCCTTCCGCTCAAGGCGGCCTCCACCTAAGGGCTGGACAGTCTACTAGAAGCCGGCGAGGGCCTCTTCTTCGGTGTCCATCACCTCGAAGACCGAGTGGAGGCTGGTCATCTTGATGAGGCTGAAGATCTTGGAGCTCATCCCGCAGATGCGCAGCTCGCCACCCTTCCCCTTGATGGAGGTGTAGCAGCCCACCAGCTCGCCCACGCCGGAAGAGTCCAGGTAGCTCACCTTGCTGAAGTTGATGACGATCTTCCGGGCTCCGTTCGCCAGGGAGGTCCGCACGGCCTCACCCAGCTCCTGGTCGCCATCGCCCAGGGTGATCTTGCCTTCGGGGAGCAGGATGAGCACGTCTTGGTGCTTGCGCGTGTTCAGAATCATGAATGCCTCGGGGTGAGGGGCCAGTGTATCAAGGGTCGCTCG
>CAIRQL010000201.1 GCA_903880675.1 uncultured Holophagaceae bacterium
GATGGTCCAGCGGATCTCCTTGGCCTCGACCACCCCGGCGGCAAACTGGCCCACCCGGGCCAGGCAGTGCTTGAGGTCGTCCCGGCGGGGATCGATGGACCACACGATCTCGGACATGGAGTCCACCAGCTCCCGGGAGGAGTCAGCGATCTCGGATAGGAAGCGGGCCGTCTCCGGCTGGTCCTCCGGGGTGCGCCGCTTGACCACCTCGCTGAGGATGGCGATGCGGGAGAGGCTGGCGCCGATGTCGTCGTGCAGGTCGGCAGCGATGCGGGTGCGGATGCGCTCCACTGCCAGCAGGTTTTGGAGGCGGTAGCGGTAGGCCAGCCAGGCCAGCCCCAGGAGGCCACCCGCAGCCAGGGTGAGGAACCAGCCTCGCCGCCAGAGGGGGGCCAGGATGGTGAACCGGAGCTCCGCCGGGGGATTGCTGGCGGCGCCTTCCTCGCCGATGGCCCGCACCTGGAAGTGGTAGAGGCCGGGGGCGAGGTTGGCCAGATCCACGCTCCGGGCGGCGTCCGGCGGGGTCCAGTCGTTGGACACCCCCTCCAGGCGGTACTGGTAGAGCAGGGCGCTGCCACCCGGTCCTTCGGGGCTGGTGAAGTCCACTTGGATGCGGTTCTGCGCATGGGGCAGGTCCGCAAGCTGCCAGTCGGACACACCAGACTCGGGGAGGGGGCGGGGGCTCCCCGCCACTCGGAGGCCCGTCATGTAGATCGGCGGGGCATGGGCCGGCCCCGGTGGGGTGGGGACATAGCGGGAGAGGCCCTCGCTCATTCCGAACCAGAGGTTGCCCTCCCGGTCCCGGAAGGCAGCCCTCGGGAGGCCGGCCGCCAGGCCCTGGGCTGCGGACAGGTGGAACACCCGCCCATGGGCCAGGTCCAGGCGGTCAATCCCGGCGCCGGTCCCGGCGTAGATCCGTCCCCAGCGGTCCTCGGTCACGCTCCACACGGAGTTGCTGGCCAGGCCCTGGGCGGTGGTGAGGGCACGGATGCGGGGCTGCGCAGCGGTGGGGTCCTCCACGAGGCCCAGGCCACCCACGGAGGTGGCCACCCAGAGGCGGCCGGCGGCGTCCTTGAGCAGGGAGCGGATCCAGCCCTCGGGCACGCCCTGGGCCGCGCCGAAGCGCTCGAAGCGACCGTTCCGGAAGCGGGCCAGACCAGCCCCGTTGAAGGCGACCCAGACCTGGCCCGCCGAGTCCTCGGCGAAGGCCGTGGCCAGGGAGTTGAAGAGGCGGGGCAGGCCGTCCTGCTCCCGAAACCCCTCCACTCGATTCGTCTCCCGGCGCCAGCGCCCCAGGCCATTGGTCACGGGGGAAGCCACGGAGAACCAGATGTCCCCCCGGCTGTCCTCGAAGAGGGCAAAGACGCTGTCGGCCCCCGCCGCAGGGGCCACCTTGTGGAGACGGGGCGGGCGAGCAAGGACGGCCTCGGCGGGGCCAGGGGTGCTGGGGAACTGGGCGAGGCCCTGGCCGGTGGCCATCCACCAGGCGCCGAGGTGGTCCTGCAGCATCGCCTGGTTCCAGCCCCAGCCTGGCGTAAGCGGGCCTCGCGGCAGGCTGGCCTGGGTGAAGCGGTCTCCCCGCAGGCTGTGGAGCCAGTAGGTCTGGCTGTCGGCCCGGCCGGCGACCAGGTTGCCGGCGCTGTCTTCGAGGAGCGCATCCACCCGGGCCTGGGCCAGGCCATCCCGCTGGGTGAAGGTGGTGAGTCCGTCCCGGCGCCAGCGCTGGACTCCACTTTCGTTGCCCAGCCAGAGGTCGCCGTTGGCATTCTCGGCCAGGACAAAGACAGGACCCTTGATGCCCTGGTCGGGGCCCAGGTTCTTGATCCTGCCGTGCTCGAGGATGCTCAGGCCGAGGGCAGTGCCCGCCAGCACCCGGCCGGGCCCCGACACCAGGAGCACCTGGATGTCGGCGCTGGCCAGACCGTCCGCAGCGGAGAAGATGCGGAGGTCCTGGAGGCTGGCGGTGGCTGCGGGGAGACGAAGCTTGGCGACGCCCTTGGAGGTGGCCACCCAGAGGGTCCCGTCGGGTTCGCTGGCCAGGGAGCGGATCATTCGGCTCGGCAGGCCATCGGCGTCCGTAAAGCGCAGCACGCGCCCCGTGGGTTCCAGGGCGTACAGGCCGCTGCCGGTGCC
>CAIRQL010000202.1 GCA_903880675.1 uncultured Holophagaceae bacterium
CCTCCTGGAGGCTCTCTGGCTGGCCTTCCAGAAACCGCAATCCGCTCCGCCCGATTGAGGTCCGACTCAGATGGAACATCATGCTTCCCTGCTCGCCAAGTGGCTCACCCAGGTCCTGGGTCTGTCCCAGCACGCCTGGCCTGGCTTCGCCCACGGCATGCCCCTGTCGGTGCTGGAGCGCTATGACCACCTCCTGAACGCCGCTCTGGCCGCCCTCATGGCCATGGTCTTCACGACCCTGGTCCGCAGGGGCCTGCAGCGTATTCCGGGCCCCCTCCAGCAGGTCTTCGAGGGTGTGGTCGGCGGGCTCAAGGAGATGATCGACGAGAACATCGCCCACCACGGCCAGCGCTACCTGCCCTTCATCGGGACCATCGCCCTGTTCGTGTTCTTCAACAACCTCTTCGGCCTGATCCCGGCCCTCAGCCCCGGCACCAGCAACTGGAACGTCACCCTGGGCGCGGCCCTGGTGGTGTTCGGCTACTACAACTTCCATGGCATGCGCGAGCAGGGCTTCGTCAAGTACTGGGCCCACTTCGCCGGACCCATCTGGTGGCTGTCGCCCCTGATGTTCCCCCTGGAGATCCTCGGCCTGCTCAGCCGCATCCTCAGCCACTCCCTCCGTCTCTTCGGCAACATCGCCGGTGAGCACCTGGTGGCCGGCATCTTCTTCGGCCTCATGCCGCTGCTGCTGCCCCTGCCCATGATGTTCCTCGGCCTGTTCTTCGGCCTGATCCAGACCTTCGTCTTCACGATGCTCACCACCATTTATCTCAGTGGTGCGGTTTCCCACGAGCATTGACCCCTCGGAAATCGCGCAGCGCTTTCCGCCTGAAAAAGCCTTTAACCGTCTTGGAGATTCCGAACCTCCGGGACAACCTCACAGGAGCACCACCATGAAGAAGTTCCTCACCACCGCCTTCCTCTTCACCCTCGCCGCCGTTGCTTTCGCGCAGGGTGCCCCCGCTGTCCAGAAGGGCCTCTTCGAAGGTCAGTTCACGGCCCACCTCGCGCTCGCCATCGCCGCCGCCGGTTGCGGTCTCGGTCAGGGCAAGGCTGTTGCCGCCGCCGTTGAGGGCGTTGCCCGCAACCCCCAGGCTGCCGGCAACATCCGCACCACCATGATCATCGGTCTGGCCCTCATCGAGGCCCTCGTGATCTACGTGCTCGTCGCCGCCTTCGCCATCAAGTAGGCGCAAGACTGCATGAAAACGGGGCGTCCCGCCGTGGACGCCCCGTTTATTTTGCAATCCCGTGCCTATGCCGATAGGGACCCTGACCCATGAGACCCCCTCCCCTCTTTCCCATGCCGCCAGAGGTCACCCAGCTGATCCTGGGTGGGGGCTCGCCCATCGATCTCGACGGGCTGCGGGTGAACTCGCCGGACGAGGCCTGGAACTTTGCCCTGAACTACGGCTACGACATGGCCATTCCCGTGCAGCGGGCGGCGGTCCTGCGGGTCTATGAGGATGCCGTGGACTTCCTGGAAGCGGTGATCCTGGACGGGACGGACCTCCATGTGCCCCTCGACGTCCGGGACCTGGATGATCCCCTGGACCTGCTGGTGTGGGCCTCCGAGCGGCCCCGTAACCTCCGCAGCCGCTGGTCCTGCGCCATCCTGCGGCTGATGCACACCCTCTTCCACGTGGACCACAACGTGAACCTGCGCTTCCTGCCGGAGATCCAGCGGCAGGTCTTCAGCCGCTATGACCAATACCTGGTGTACGAGGATGGCACCTGGCTGCTGCGCGGGGCCTACGATGTCCCCCTGGTGGCCGTGGAGCGCAAGGAGAACAAGGACCGGGTCTCCATGCTGCTCAAGATGCTCCACAAGCCTGAGAATGTGGCCGAGACCATCTACGACCAGATCGGCATCCGCCTGGTGGCCGAGGACCAGCTGGGCGTTCTCCTGGTGATCCGCTTCCTGCTGGACCATCACGTCCTCATGCCCACCCACATCAAGCCGAGCCGGAGTCGCAACCTGATGATCGATATCGGGGCCCTGGAAGCCTGGATGGAGGAGCTCCCCCCGGCCTTCTGCCTCCAGGACTTGGCCCCCGAGGAGCGGCGCGCCCTCAGCCAGGCCCTTACCCTTAAGACCCCTGGCAAGGACCAGAACCCCTTCTCCAGCAAGGATTACTCTGCCATTCAGTTCACGGCCAGGACCCTTGTTCGCCTGCCGAGTCCCGCCACGGGAGCCCTGGAAACCCTGCAAGGGCGCCTCCAGACCATGGGGGACACGGAGCTCTCCGACCTCGCCCAGATCCCGGAACTACTCCTCGAACAAGAGGAATTTGCTTTCTTCTTCGCACATGAAGTCCAAGTGATGGAACAATCGGGATTTCAAAGATCACTCTCAGGTCCGGCTTCCCATTCCGAATACAAACAGCGCCAGCGGGATGCCGCCAGGCGGAGAGTACTTCAAGGCATTCTTCAGGAGGAAACATGTTGAACATCCAATCCCGCCAGGAAGGCACCTCCTCTGTGGTCTCCATCCACGGCAAGGTGAACTTTGAAGTGACGGCCCAGCTCCGGGAAGTCATCCGGGAGACCGTCGCCACGGCCCAGCCCCGCCTCCTGGTGATCAACCTGGAAGGGGTGAGCTTCATTGATTCCTCCGGACTCGGCCTCCTGGTGGCAGCGCGGAACAGCGTCGACAAGTCCGGTGGCAGGCTCCACCTCTGCTGCCTCCCGGCGCCAGTGAAGAAGACCTTCGACCAGACGAACCTCTCCAACTACTTCTCCATCTTCTCCACAGAGCAGGACGCCCTCCGCGGCGCCTGAGCGGGGTCTCATGGCCAAGGGCCTTGTCTTGGTGGTGGATGATGAGGCGCCCATCCGGGACATCCTCTCGTTCTACCTCAAGCGTGCGGGCTACCAGGTCCTGACCTCGGCCACCGGGGTGGAGGCCCTGGCGGAAATGGGGCGGTCGCGCCCGGACCTCATCATCTCGGACCTCCGCATGCCCGAGATGTCCGGGGACGACTTCTGCCGCCAAGTGAAAGGCGATGTCGCCACCCAGGACATCTACTTCATCATCCTGTCGGCCATGGAGGGCACCGCCTCCCGGATCAGCGGCTTGGCCCTGGGGGCCGACGACCTGATCCCCAAGCCTTTCCATGCTCAGGAGGTGTTGGCCAAGGTGACCTCCGCCTTCCGCCTCATCGGGATGCAGAACGAGATCAAGCGCCAGAACCGGGAGCTGACCACCTTCCAGCAGCGGGTCCAGGCGGAGATGGCCCTGGCGGCGGCCTTCCAGAAGGGCCTCCTGCCCAAGCTGCCGGGGATCGCCAACGGCCTCCGCTACACCCACCGCTACCTGCCCGCCGCAGGGATCGGCGGCGACATCTACGCCGTCGTGCCGCTGCCGGACGGAGCCACGGCGCTGATGATCGCCGACGTGAGCGGCCACGGCGTGCCGGCCGCCCTCATCTCCGCCATGGTCAAGACCTCCTTCGAGAACCAGGTTCGCCTCGGCGGTGGCCCCCTAGAGTGGGCCCAGGGCATGAACGAGGACCTCTGCCGCGCCACCCTGGCCGAGCAGTTCGCCACCGCCTGGCTGGGCCGCCTGGACCCCGGCACCCACCGTCTCCACCATGTGGCCGCCGGCCACTGCGCCCCGCTGCGCCTGGCAGGCGGGACCCTGGGTGGGCTGCGTCGCTCCGAGGTGCTGCGCGGCCGGGGCTCCATGCTGGGCATCGACCCCCAGTTCACCTACACGCTCCAGGAGGCGGAGTTCCTTCCCGGCGATCGCCTGGTGCTCTACACCGATGGCCTGGTGGAAGTGGAGCGGGACGACCGCACCATGCTGGATGAAGCGGGGCTCCGCCGCATCTGCGCCGAGCTACCGGCCGAGACCGAGGCCGCTGCAGAGGCCGTCCTTGCCCAGACCCTGACCTTCAACCACCCCGCGCTCTTCGAAGACGACGTCACCCTGGTGATCCTGGATCGGATCGTCTGAGGGCCTAAAGCTCCGCCAGGGTGGCGGCGATGCCGGCTTCCAGGGTGGTGAAGGGGGCGGTGTAGCCGGCTGCCCGGAGGCTCTGCACGTCGGCCTGGGTGAAGCTCTGGTACTTGCCCACCAGCTCGGGGGGGAAGGGGATGTAGTCGATGCGACCCTGGCCCAGGAGGGCCATGAGGGTCCGGGCGATGTCGTTGAAGCTGCGGGCCAGGCCCGTGCCGGCGTTGACGATGCCCTTGGCCATGGCGCCGCTGCCGAAGTGGAGGTTGATGGCCACGATGTCGCTGACATGGATGAAGTCCCGCTCCTGGCCCCCGTGCGGGTAGCCGTCCGTGCCTTCGAAGAGGCGGCAGGCGCCCCCCTCCTGCAGCTGCCGCAGGAGCTGGTGCAGGACCGACATCATGCGGCCCTTGTGCTGCTCCCGGGGGCCGAAGACGTTGAAGTAGCGCAGGCCCATGACGGGGCTCTGGATGGCGGGCAGGAGGCTCCGCACATGCTGGTCAAAGGCCAGCTTGGAGTACCCGTAGACATTCAGGGGCCGCTCGTTGGCAGGCACGGGTGCGAAGTCCGGGCTGGCTCCGTAGGTGGCGGCACTGCTGGCGTAGACCAGGGGCACCTTGCGGGCCAGGCACCAGTGCAGGAGGGCCCGGGAGTCCCCGTAGTTGTTGGCCATCATGTAGCGGCCATCGGCCTCCATGGTGTCGGAGCAGGCGCCGTTGTGGAACACGGCCTCGGGGCTCAGGTCCAGGGTTCCAGCGTCGAGGCGGGCCCGGAACTCCTGCTTGTCCATGTAGTCGGCCAGGGTGAGGTCCGCCAGGTTCCGGGCCTTGTCGCCCCGGGTCAGGTTGTCCACCACCAGGATGTCCGTATGCCCGCGCCGGTTCAGTTCCCGCACCAGGTTGCTGCCCACGAAGCCTGCGCCCCCCGTGACGATGAACATGTCCGATCCTCCCGCCCGTTCAGGATAGCGTCTATCCGATGACCTCTTCGGGCTCCGGCGTGTCCCGCCGTCGCGCCAGCCTAGGTCCCAGCTCCGCTACCAGCGTGGCCGAGAGGATGAGGACCCCGCCCAGCGCCTGCTGGACGCTCAGGTGCTCCCGGATGCCCGGCACCCAGCCACTCACCGCCAGGCCCACGGTCCAGACGGGCTCCATGGAGAAGATGACGGCGCACTCCGTGGCCCCCAGGCGGGACTGGTAGGTGCTCTGCACATAGAAGGCCAGGGTGGTGGCCAGGACGCCCATGAAGACCAAGGCCACCCAGACCCCGCCTCGGGCCAGGGCCGGGCCGGCGCTCTGGAACCCATAGGGGGCCGGCAGGGCCAGGGTGATGGCCAGGGAGATGACGCCGGTGACCGCTACCTGGGTGAAGGCCAGCACCCAGCCGGAGCTGCGCCGGGAGAAGTGGGCCGTCATGACGATGTGGAAGCCGCAGAGGAGGGCCGCCGCCAGGGTCTCCGAGTCCCCGCGGTTCCACCCGCCCCAGGCCACCCCTGGTTCTCGCACCAGGAGGGTGAGGCCCGTGAGGGCCACCACGGCGCCGAGGGCATGGGAGGGCCGCAGGCGGTCCCCTGCCAGCAGGGCCACCATGGGGGTGAAGATCACGTAGAGGCCGGTGATGAAGCCGGACTTGGAGGTGGTGGTGAAGCGTAGGCCGTCGGTCTGCAACCAGAAGGTGGCCGTGAGCACCAGGCCCAGCAGCAGCCCGTCCAAGACCTCCCGGCGGCGGAGGGGCACCCGGAAGAGCAACAGCAGCAGGCCGAGGCAGGTGGTGCCGATGGCGAAGCGGAGGCTCAGCAGGGCCCCCACGGACAGCCCCGCCTGGAGGCAGTACTTGGTGGCGGGGAAGCCTCCGGCCCACACCAGGGCGGTGGCCGCCAGGGCGAGGACGGCAACGAGGTGGGACCTGCGGGCTTCTGGCATCCTTCCAGGCTATCGCCGGAGGCGCGTAGGCCCGCAGGGAATCCTAAAGTCGGCGCCTATTTCAGCAGGATCAGCACCCGGAGGGTCAGCTCCGGCTGGTCCGGGTCGTCGCTGACCAGGGACAGGACCTCGCTGTAGCGCCCGGGCTTCAGGGAGGCCGGCAGCACCACGGTCAGGTCCTGGTTGGCGGTCTTCTGGTTGAGTCCCTCCACCCGGAGGCCAGCCACGGACGAGGAGGAACCGGTGATCCGGAAGGGGCGGCTCTCGGCGTGCTTCAGGGTCACCTTCTGGCGCAGCTCCTTGCCTGCCGTGTCCTGGAAGACCAGCTCCAGGGGGGTGGTGACGATGGCGGGCTTGAGGTCCCACTGGATGTTCAGGGGCAGCTGGGTCAGGCGGCCGTTGGTGAAGCGCACCGTGGCCTGCTCCACACCCCGGTAGCTGCCGGCCGGCACCTTGCGCCCCTCGAAGCCCACCTCGAGCACCACATCCTTGCCCTCCTGGCGGGTGGTGAAGGTCAGGAACGGCGCGCCCGGGGCCTTCACATCCACGATCTGCACCGGCTCGCCGTTGCCGCTGGCATAGCGGACCTGGCTGCGGGAGGTGGTGGAGCGGGGTACCTGGAAGAAATACACGGAGTCCACAGAGGGCATGATCTCCTGCACCACCTCGGCCTCAAGGGTGAGGTGGATGGCCGGGGTCTTGGGGTCGTCGCAGAGGACCTCGATGGACTTCCGCACGCCGCCGCGCATGCCCTTGGGATCGAACTGGGCCTCGATGTCCGTGGACTCGCCCGGGGCCAGGGACCACTTGCCCAGCACGGTGTAGGTACAGCCACAGCTGGGGCGCACC
>CAIRQL010000203.1 GCA_903880675.1 uncultured Holophagaceae bacterium
GCCAGCTTCGCCTGGCTGCCCTGCCTGGAACCCAGCACCGTGCAGGAGTGCTATGACTTCACGATCCGGGCCTTCGACCTCTCCGAGGCCCTGCAGGTGCCGGTGATGGTGCGCTTGGTGACCCGCCTGGCCCACTGCCGCGCACCCCTGGACCGCCGGGAGGCCCTGTCACCCACCGGGTTGGGCTCAGTACCCGCAGCGCAGGCCCAGGACTGGGTGCTCATTCCATCCAACGCCCGTCGCCGCTATGAGGATCTGCTGGCCAAGCAGCCTCACCTGCTGGCGGCCCTGGCGGACCTCAACCGCAGCGTGCCCGGCCCCAGCCGTCGAGGGGTGGCCCTGGCGGGCATGGGCCGGGCCTACTTCAATCAGCTGGCCCTGGAGCACCCGGAGCTGCGCGACCTCCCCCGCCTGGAGCTGGCCGCCCAGCCCGTGGACCCGGCCCTGGAAGCGGCCTTCCTGGCCCAGGTGGACGAGGTCCTGGTCTTTGAAGAGGACTACCCGCTGGTGGAGACCCGCCTCGGCCTGCGCGGCCGGGTCAAGGTCCGCGGCCGCCTGGACGGCGCCCTGCCCCGCGTGGGTGAGCTGTCTCCCCGCCTCCTGAAAGCCGCTCTGGGACTGCCTTCCAGCACAGGCACCCCTGCCGCCTTGGAGCTGCCCGTGCGCGCCCCCCGCTTCTGCGATGGGTGCGGCCATGTGGATGCCTTCGAGGCCCTGCAGGAAGCTCTGGGCAACCTGGGGGCAACGGCCAGCGCCCGGGTCTTCGGCGACATCGGCTGCTACACCCTGGCGGCCCAGGAGCCCCTCAGCGCCCTCCACGCCGTGGTGGAGATGGGCGCCAGCATCAGCATGGCCGTGGGCGCTGCCCTCGCAGGCCTTCGTCCTGCCGTGGCCGTCATCGGCGACTCCACCTTCGGCCACAGCGGCCTTCCGGCCCTGCTCACGGCCATGGACGCTGGCGCCGATGTCACCATCCTCATCCTCGACAACCGCGTGGTGGGCATGACGGGCCAGCAGCCTAGCCAAGCCCTCGACCAGGTGGAGCGCATGGTCCTGGGCATGGGCATCCCCGAGGCCAGCCTGCAGGTGCTGACGCCCCTGCCCCGGCACCATGAGGCCAATGTGAAGGCTGTGGAAGCGGCCCTGCAGCAGCCCGGCCCCTCCGTGCTGGTGTTCCGGCGGGAGTGCATCCAGTCCCTGCGCCGGGGTGTCCTGCGGGAGCACGATCGCCAGGAAAAGGCTGACCGGAACCCAGCCTGCTGCAGCCTCGAGGTCCAGCCATGAGCGCCCTTCGCATCCACGGCATCGTTCTCTCGGGCGTCGGCGGCCAGGGCGTCCTCTCCCTCGCCCAGATCGTCCTGGAGGCCCTGCGCCGCAGCGGCTTCCACGCGCTCCAGTCCGAGATCCACGGCATGAGCCAGCGGGGTGGCAGCGTGCAGGCCCAGGTCTGCTTCGCCCAGGTGCCGCTTACCTCACCCATCCTGGATGAAGGGTGCGCCGACCTGCTCATCGCCCTGGAACCCCTGGAGGCCCTGCGACATGTGGCCATGCTGCGCCCAGACGGTCACCTGGTGGCCTCCGAGGAGCCCTCCACGGACATGGCGGGCTATCCCCCGCTGGAGGACGTCTATCGGGCCCTGAAGGCCGTGCGGGGGGCCTGCCTGCTGGACACTGAGGACCTGGCCCGGCGCCTGCGCCATCCCCAGGCCGGGGGCATGGCCCTGCTGGGCATGGCCTCCCGCCACCTGCCGGTGCCCGAGGCCGTCTGGCAGGCCGTCATCACCGAGCGCTTCGCCGCCAAGGGCGACCGCATCACCACCAAGAACCTGGAGGCCTTCGCCGCCGGCCAGGGCCTGGTCCCCGCCCGGACCGAGGCCTGACGTGGCCCCGGTGGGCGGTTTCCTCCACGAAGGCCGGGCCTATGCCCTGCTGGCTGCCGCTGGCCTGCGGGTGCCCCGCCACGGCTTTCTGGGCGCGGAGGCACTGCCTTTCGCCCCGGGCGAGGCGGTGGTCCTGAAGGGCATTGCCGACGGCCTCTGGCATAAGTCGGACCGGGGGGCGGTGCACTTCGGCCCCTTTGATGCCCAGGCCCTCGGGGTCGAGGTCGAGGCCATGCGGCAGCGGGTGGCGGACCTGCCCTGGATCGGCGGCCTGGTCTGCGAGCGGGTGGCCTTCCAGCGCCTGCCGGGCCTGCCCACCGAGGCCCTGGTCTCCCTCAAGCGGGACCTCGAAGCCGGCTGGCTGGTGGTGCTCGGTGTGGGTGGGCTCCAGGCCGATGCCTGGGCGGCCCTGGCCCCACCGCTCATCTGGCCCCTGGCCTTCACCACCCCCGAGCAGGCCCTGGCGGAGCTGCGGGAGCACTGGCTGGGCCGCACCTGGCTGGGCCGCCAGCGCGGCACCGCCGCCCTCACGGACGAAGCCAACCTGCTGGCCTTCCTGCGGGGCCTGTGGCGGGCCACCGAGGGCCTGGAAGCTGCGGCCGTGACCCTGCTGGAGCTGAACCCCGTGGTGCTGGACGACCTGGGTCGGCCGACCGCCCTGGATGGCGTGGGCACCCTCGGCGCTGCCCCCCAGGCCGCCACCACTGCGCCGGATCCCGCCTGGTACCAGGCCCTGCTGAGCCCCCGCAGCCTGGTGCTCGCCGGGGTCTCCAGCCGCCCGGGCACCGTGGGTCGGATCATCCTTGAAAATGTGCGCCGGTCCCGCCTGCCGGAGGGTGCGCTCCGCATCCTCAAGCCCGGGGCCACCGAGTTCCTGGGGCTGCCCTGCGTGGCCTCTGTGGCCGACCTTGCCAGCGCACCCACGGATCAGCTCATCGTGGCCCTGCCAGCCCTCCAGACCCTGGAGCTGGTGGAGCAGCTCTACCAGCAGGGGGGCGGTGCCATCGTGGTCTATCTGGTGGCGGGCGGCCTGGGCGACGGTGCCGACACCGAGGGCCTCGGCGCGCGGCTGGTGGCCTGTCTCACCGAGTACCGCCGCAGCGGCAGGTGGACCCCGGCCCTGGTGGGGCCCAACGGCCTGGGGCTGTTCAGTCCCGACCTGGCGCTAAACACGCTCTTCATCCCGGAGGCCAAGCTGCCCCTGGCGGCCCGCCCCGGCCCGGTGGCCCTGGTGAGCCAGAGCGGCGCCTTCCTCATCACCCGCTTGAGCCGTCGAAACGAGCTGGGCCTGCGGGCGGCGGTGGCCATCGGCAACCAGCTGGACCTGCGGTGCTCCGACTTCCTGCGGGGCTTCGCCAGCGACCCCGCCGTGGCCGTGGTGGGGGCCTACCTGGAGGGCTTCGCCCCCGGTGACCTGCCGGCCACGGCGGAGGCTATCCGCACATTGCGCGCCGCGGGCCGCCGGGTGCTCCTGTACAAGGGTGGCCGCAGCCAGGCGGGCATGGCCGCCGCCAGCAGCCACACCGGCGCCCTGGCGGGGGACCACGCCCTCCAGGCCAGCCTCCTGCACCGGGCCGGAGCCATGCTCGCCGAGGACCTGGAAGCCTTCGATGCGGCCCTCACCTGGCTGGCGGTCCACCCTGGCCTGCGGGCCGCCTCCGTGGCCGTCATGACCAACGCTGGCTTCGAGTCCGTGGTGGCTGCAGACCGCCTGGACGGCGCCTGCGGCGGCATCAACCTGACGCCCGCCGAGACCGCCGACCTGGAAGCCACCCTGGCGGCCCAGGGCCTGACAGGCCTGGTGAGCGCGCGCCTGCCCCTGGACCTCACGCCCATGGCCGACGAGGCCGCCTACCTGGCCTGCGCCCGCCTGCTGCTGGCCACGCAATCCGCTGGCGTGCTGGTGGGTCTGGTGCCCCTGACCCAGCGCCTGGACACCACGGACCCTGCGGTCTACGGCCCCTTCGCCGAGGCCCTGGCAGCCCTGGCCCACCGCTGCGGCAAGTGGCTGGGCGTGGCGGTGGAGGGTGGCCCCGTCTACGACCCCTACCGCACCGCCCTGCGCGCCGCAGGCCTGCCCGTCTTCCTCACCATGGAAGAAGCCCTCAAGGGCCTAAGGCTCATCGCCAGCGAGTCCTGAGGCATTCAAGGAAAAGCCACAGCTTGGCGCTGACCCACCCCCCGTGCATCCCCTTAAAAAAACAAAGCATGACGGGGATCAAGGGGATGGGCAGTGATAACTGAACAAGCCAATAGGAACGCTGAGGACGGCCGAGGCGCGGAGGGGCGCGGAGAAGGGCGGGGGCGCGGGAAGCACACGAATGCACCCTGACCCACCGCGGGCATCCCCAAGGGGGCGGCGGCTGGCTGCGGCCCCAAAAAGGCCGTTCCAGCCGCCGCCCCCTTGGCCGGTCGCATGCGACCGGGGGCCTCAGGCCCGGAGGCCCTGTCGGCGTGACGGCTTGCCTTCGTGCCCTTTTCGGCAGTTCTTCGTGTCCTTAGTGGAGATCTTTGAAGGTCCGAATTGGCGGAGCAAGGCCGATAACCAGGAAGCCCTTTTGGCTTTTGGTGGTTCTCCGCTCTCCTCCGCTCCTCGGCATTCCTCCGCGTACATTTAGTCATTTCTTCCCAAGCCAAACCCAGCCCCCTCGTGGGGCTTTCATCTGCGCCATCTGCGCTTCCGCTTTTGATTTTGATTCGCTGGCCCTGGGCCCAGCATTGGTGCAAAATAATTTCGGACCTATTACACCGAAATGACCCGCATCCTTCCCCCCTGGCGCAACCTCCTCCCGGCCGAGCACGGGAGCTGGTTCATGCTGGGCCTGCCCATGTTCCTGGGGCTGCTGCTGCGACCCACGGGCGCCGGCCTCTGCCTGGCCCTGGCGGCCCTGGCCCTGTTCCTGGCCCGCCCACCCCTGCGCAGGGTCTTCACGGGGCAGCGGGATGGTGCCCAGGTGCGGGCGCTGCTCCTCTTCACGGTCCTGGCCGCTGCCGGGGGCGCCGCTGCCCTGGGCTTGGCCGGGCCGCACTTCCTGCTGCCCCTGGCCGCCGTCGCCCCGCTGGTGGGCCTGGCCCTGTGGGCAGATACCCGCCGGGCGGTGCGCTCCCTGGCCGTAGAGCTGGCCGCCCAGGGCGCCTTCGCCGGTCTGGCGGCAGCCCTGGTGGCGGCGGGGGGAGCCCCCCAGACCGAGGCCCTCCGGGTCTGGGTGCTGGCAACCCTGGTGGGGGGCGCCAACCTGGCCCACGTGCGCCGTTTCCTGGGCCACGCCCACGGCCTTCCGGCAGCGGAGCTCCGCCGGCGGGCCCTCCCTGTCCACATCATCCACCTGCTGCTGGCGGGCGCTTCGACCGTCCTCCTGCTGCCCCAGGGACTGGCCGGCCTCCTGTGGACGGCCTGGACGGGCCTCCTCTACCTGCGGGCCGTAGAGCCCTGGAAGCCACTGCCCGCCCGCACCCTGGGCTGGCGCGAGGGGGGCCTCAGCGTGGGTAGCCTGTTGCTCCTGTGGCGGGCGCTGGCGTCCTGAGGGTCCATTTGTCCAGATTATTTAGCTGGACTCTGAAATCCCGCCCCCGGATGCTTAGTTAGAGAATAAAGGACCTTGAAATGCTATTCAGCACCGCAACTGGCTACGCCCTCCGTGCCCTCGCCGCCCTCCCCGAGGACGGTAGCTACTGCCTCGCCAAGGACCTGGCCGCCGACCTGACGCTGCCGGGCCCGTACCTGGCGAAGATCCTCCAGGGCCTGGTCCAATCCGGCATTCTTGAGTCCGTGCGCGGCCCCCGGGGCGGCTTCCGCCTCACCCGGGCCTCCCACCACATCACCGTGGGCGACGTGGTGAAGGCCATGGAGGGACCGGACTCCATGGAGGGCTGCATCATGGGCTTCCCCACCTGCGGCGGGGATCACCCCTGCCCCCTGCACGATGCCTGGGGCGCGGTTAAGGACCAGGTAACGACCTCCATGACCGAAGCCACCATCCGGGACCTGCAGCTCATGGACCTGCGCCACCAGCGCGAGGCCCAGGAGCGCGCCCAGCCCCGCCCAGCCTGACGGTTGCTTGGCACATGAAGGGACGGAGTCCCTCGATCCAGATTCCGGAGTCAACTTTCCGGTTCCTGCTGATCGGCCTTGGTCTGCCCAATCGGACCTTCAAGGATCTCCACTAAGGACACGAA
>CAIRQL010000204.1 GCA_903880675.1 uncultured Holophagaceae bacterium
GCACGTGAACTGGAGCATCGCCACGGACGAGGGCCACAACCTGATGGAGCCCGGCAAGACGCCCGAGGAGAACCTGCAGTTCCTCTACTTCCTCAGCGCCACCCTGAAGGCCATCCACACCCACGGCGGCCTGCTCCGCGCTTGCATCGCCAGCGCCGGCAACGACCACCGCCTCGGCGCCAACGAGGCGCCCCCGGCCATCATGTCCGCCTTCCTCGGCGCCCAGCTGAACCACATCCTGGATGCCATCGAGAAGGGTGATGTGGCCAATGTTTCCATCCAGGGCATCATCGACCTGGGCATTGGCAACCTGCCCCGCATCGAGAAGGACGCCACGGACCGCAACCGCACCAGCCCCTTTGCGTTCACCGGCAACAAGTTCGAGTTCCGCGCCGTGGGTTCCAGCCAGCCCATCGGCCTGCCCCTGACGGTCATCAACGCTGCCGTGGCCGAGGCCCTCGAGGACCTGAACACCAAGCTGGCGGCTGAGCTCAAGGCTGGCAAGGAGCTCAAGGCGGCCGTCATGACCGTGGTGCGCGAGGCCATCATCGAGACCAAGGCCATCCGCTTCGAGGGCAACGGCTACTCGGACGAGTGGAAGGTCGAGGCCGAGCGCCGGGGTCTGCCCCACGCCAAGGACACCGTCGCTGCCCTGCACATCTGGGAGCAGCCATCGGTGAAGGCCGTCTTCTCCAAGGCCGGCATCCTGTCTGAAGGTGAGCTGGAGTCCCGCCTCCACATCCGCCACGAGCAGTACCAGAAGGCCATCGCCATCGAGACCCAGGTCCTGCGGGAAATGGCCGAGACCCAGATCCTGCCCTCCATCACGGCGGACCTCGGGGCCCGGGCCGATACCCTGGCCAAGCTCGCCGCCGTTGGCATCACCGTCCCCGCGACCCTGAAGAATGCCCTTCAGGCCCAGGCCACCCTGGCCGGCGAAGCCCAGTCCCGGCTCGCCGCCATGAAGGAGGCCCTGGTTGCCGCCGAGGCGCTCGAGGACCTGCACGCCCGTACCGAGGCCTTCGGCAACAGCGTCAACCAGTCCAAGCATGCCCTCCGCGAAGTGCTGGACCTGCTGGAAGAAGCCTGCGACGCCGACCTCTGGCCCCTGCCCAAGTACTGGCAGCTGCTGTCCCCGCTGGTCTAGCTTCCAGCCGCAACTTGAAACGGGCCGCAACTGCGGCCCGTTTCTTCGTTTCCGGCGCTCCTACCGACCGAAGCGAAAGACCGCACTGACCTGGATCCAGGTGGCCGTGTCGAAGCCGAAGCCGTCTCCCCCACTGGGGTCGACGAAGATCTGGTTGAGGGTCCCCTCCAGGGCGAACCTGCGGCTGAAGGTGTAGCCCCCGCCGCCGCGGACGCCCAGCTTGCCGCTCTGGCTGGAGCTGCCGCTGACCCGCCGCCCGGCGCTGTTGTAGTAGTCCCAGCTGTCCTTGACCTGGTTCAGGCTGGCACCGGCGATGGTGTACCAGCCCCGGTAGGGCTGCTCGAGCTGGTAGACCCAGTCGGCACCGGCCTGGAGGGCCCCGAAGTCGTTTCGGGAGGCAGCGAACCCGCCCCAGCTCGACCCGGGAAAGTGCTGGTAGGTCAGCTGCGCCCGTACCTCGTGGCGGCTGTTGATGGGGAAGTCCAGGTAGCCGCCGAGGTGGGTGCCGAAGAACTGGTTGGTGCCGAAGTCCGCGCGGTCCTTCAGGTCGCCCATGGGCAGGGAGAGGCCCGTGGCGAGAGCGCCGGTCATGGTCTGGGCGGAGAGGGCCGAACCTGCGAGCAGGACAGCAAGGGTGAGGGTATGGCGCATGGACGCTCCTGGTGGATGAAGCCCTTCAAGGGGCCCTCCCAGGCTAGCGAAGCCCGCGCCCCGGCGCTTCCACCAAAGGGACTAGGAAGTTGAATGTTTCTTGTGCTTCCGGGCTGGACTACTCCAGCGTGACGCCCTGTCCGCTGCGGATGCGCGCCTCGATGCGGGAGGTGCTGTGGCCGGGCAGGAAGGGGATCAGCACCAAGCGTCCACCCGTAGCCTCCACATCCTCGCGGCCCACCACGGTCTCCGGGGTGTAGTCGCCGCCCTTCACCAGCACCTCCGGGCGGAGGGCCCGGATCAGCTCAAGGGGGGTGTCTTCGTCGAACCGCACCACGGCGTCCACGCTGCGCAAGCCCAGGAGCACGGCAGCGCGGGCGGCCTCATCCTGGAGGGGGCGGGCGGGGCCCTTGAGGCGCGCCACGGAGGCGTCGCTGTTGAGGCCCACCACCAGGAAGTCACCGAGGGCCCGGGCATCGGCCAGGTACTGCACGTGGCCCGGATGGATCAGGTCGAAGCAGCCGTTGGTGAAGCAGAGCCTGCCTGGGCTCGGGAAGGCCGCGAGAAAGGCTTCAGGGCTCTGGAAGAAATGGGTCGGTGACGGCATCGTAGGTTCGGAATAAGATTATGGGTTCGGGGACATCCCCAGGAGAAGTCTGCCATGCCCCTTTACGAATACCGTTGCGAAGGTTGTGGCCAGTCCGAAGAGAGGCTGGAGAGCCTGTCTGCCCCCGAGGTCCATGCCTGCCCAGCCTGCGAGGCCCCCGAGGGCATGCGGCGCCAGCTGTCGGTGGCGGCCTTCTCCCTATCAGGTGGCGGCTGGTACAAGGGTGCGGCTTCCGAGCCGACGGCTTCCGCCGAGGCCCCGAAACCCAGCCATGGCTGCGGGGCGGGCGGCTGCGGCTGCACCCCGGCGGGGTCAGGGCCGGTCGGCTCCGGCTCCCCTGCCGTGTGATCCGTTGACTTTCAGGGCTTTTCCGATAGCCTAGATGGTTCCGGCCCCGTGGGCCGGCGCAGGATTTATCCGTCCGATGTTCCCCGCGGAACCTCTCGGGCCCAGGCCCGGATCCACCGGTGCCTTCCTAGGAGGATGGTGTGCCTACCATCAATCAGCTAATCC
>CAIRQL010000205.1 GCA_903880675.1 uncultured Holophagaceae bacterium
ACCCTGGCCGAGCTGCGCCTGGTGCAGGGGCTCCAGCGGGTGGCGGAGACGGCGGACTGGCTGCTCATCGACACCGCCGCCGGCATCCACGACTCCGTCCTCAGGCTGCTCATGGCCGCCCAGGAGGTGATCCTGGTGACCACCCCGGAGCCCACCAGCCTGGTGGACGCCTACGCCATGGTGAAGGTGCTGCACCTGCGGGAGCCCGCCAAACCCCTCTGGCTGCTGGTGAACAACGGCCAGAACCCGGAAGAGGCTGAAGAGACCGTCGAGCAGCTGCAGGCGGCCGTGGCGCGCTTCCTCGGCAAGCAGCTCCAGGTGCTGGGCATGATCCCGGGCGACCCCCATGTGCTGCAGGCCGTGCGGCAGCAGCGGGGAGTGGTGGACCTCTTCCCTCACTGTCCTGCATCATTAGCCTTCCAGTCCCTCGCCAATCAGCTCCTGCGTCGCGTGTCCCTTCAGCCCGACGGCTTTGCCACTTTCTGGAGGCAACTTGCCTCCGGCGAACCCCACTAGGATCCCGCATGCCTCCGACCCCGGATCAGCCCGTCGACCCTGGCATCCCCCTCCACCCGGAGGCCGAAAAGGCAGTTCAGGCGGCCCCTGCCGCCTTGCGCCCCTGGGCCGCCCTGGCCGCCGCCCGGGCCTATGGCCGGGCCGGAGCCATCCCTCACCCGCCCCAGCCTCTACCTCAGCCTGCCGCCCCTGCGGCCCTACCGGCGGCAGAGCCTCAGGAAGCCAGCGAGGCCCCCGAGCCCTTTGATCGCGAGAACCGCGAGCAGATCATCAAGGACTATGTCCCCCTGGTGAAGTTTGTGGCGCACCGCATCGCCTCCCGCCTGCCCTCCCATGTGGAGCTGGACGACCTCATCAACAGCGGGATCCTCGGGCTCATGGACGCCATCGAGAAGTTCGAGCCGGCCCGGAACATCAAGTTCAAGACCTACGCCGAGCTGCGCATCAAGGGCGCCATCCTCGATGGCCTGCGGGACCTGGACTGGGTGCCCCGTAGCCTCCGCCGGAAGAAGAAGGACATCGAGACCGCCTACCACGCCCTTGAGCAGCAGGCGGGCCGGGCGGCCACGGACGAGGAAGTGGCGGTCCGCCTGGGCATCCCCCTCGAAGAGCTCCACAAGAACCTGGACGAGCTCAAGGGCGTCACCCTCGGCACCTTCGTCGAGGTCGGCGAGGACGGCGAGGGCGAGAGCATCATCAGCTTCGTGCCGGATCCCGACGCCGAGGACCCCCATCAGACCTTCCAGGCCTCCGAGATCAAGGAGATCCTGAAGGCAGCCATGGATGTCCTGCCCAAGAAGGAAAAGTTCGTCGTCCAGCTCTACTACTTCGACGAGCTGACCATGAAGGAAATCGGCACCCTCCTGAACATTACCGAATCCCGGGTATCCCAATTGCATACCAAGGCCATGCTGCGCCTCCGGGGCAAGCTCCTGGAAAAGCACATTGAGGGATGATTCATGGCCAAAATCCTAAGCCAAGAGGAAGTCGACGCTCTACTTAAGTCGCATACCAAGCCCGCCGGCAAAGGTACTGGGTCGGGCGGGGCGGACCGTGGTCCCTCCCCTGGGGCGGCAAAAAAAGCCCAGGCTCAGCGCAAGGTCACCCTCTACAACTTCCGCCGCCCGGACCGGGTGAGCCGGGAGCAGATGCGCTCCCTGCACTTCATGCACGACCGCTTCGCCCGGAACTTCAGCAGCTCCCTCAGCGCCTACCTCCGCACCATCACCGAGGTCAACCTGGTGAGCGTCGAGCAGCTGAGCTACCAGGAGTTCCTGCTGTCGGTCCCCGACCCCACCTGCTTCAACGCCATCTCCATCAAGCCTCTGGAGGGCGCCCTCGCCCTGGAGGTGAACCCGACCCTGGTCTTTCCCATCATCGACAAGATGCTGGGCGGCCCCGGGGAGCCCCTCAAGGTGCTGCGCACCATGACCGACATCGAGCAGAGCATCTTCGACGGTGTGCTCAAGCTGGTGCTGGAGGATCTGCGGGAGGCTTGGCGGGGCATCGTGGACCTGGACTTCCGCATCCAGGCCCGGGAGACCAGCCCCCAGCTCATCCAGATCGTGGCCCCCAATGAGGTGGTCCTGCTGGTGGTCTTCGAGGTGAAGATGGGCCCCGTGTCCGGGATGATCAACCTGGCCATCCCGAGCATCATCCTCGAGCCCATCTCCAACAAGTTCGACCAGGAGATGTTCACGGGCTACAAGAAGTCCTCCTCCTACGAAGAGGCCCGCCTACTCATGGCCACCCTCAAGCGGTGCTCCATGGAGGCCGCCGCGGAAATCCATGGCACCAGCCTCAGCATGGAGGAAGTGCTTCAGCTGAAGCCCGGGGATCTGATCCCGCTCACCAAGCGCTTCGACGCCGACCTCGACCTCTGCGTGGACGGCATCCCGCGCTTCAAGGGACTGGTGGCCCTGAACCCCAATGGCAAACGCGTGTTCCAAGTGACCGGCAGCCGGTCGGAAGGATGAACCATGGACGTCCGTGACAGCGAATTCTTCCAGAAAACCGGTGGGGCCTTCGCCGAGAGCATGGCCTCGGTGTTCAGCATGCTCACCGGACGGGACTTCCAGATCCAGGCCGCCCCGGGCGACCTCCTGGAAGCTCCTGCCGTGGCCGCCCTCCACGAGGGCACCATCATCCTGGTCAAAGCCATCTACCAGAAGGGGCTCAGCGGTGCCCTGTTCTTCAGCCTCCCCCTGAAGGAAGGCACCATCCTGGTGGACCTCATGCTGGGTGGCGAGGGCGCCCCCACGGAGGAGCTGGCGGGTGATTCCAAGGACGCCATGGCCGAGACCTTCAACCAGGTCATGGGCAGCGCCAACCAGACCCTGTCCGATCTGGCCGGGGAGACCTTCTCCATCACCAACGTGGAGATCATGGCCCTGGACGCTGATCCCGACGCCTTTGCCCAAAACCTGGGGACCGGAACCTTCCAGGACATCGCCCTGACCACCACTCAGGATGCCATCGCCGCCACCTTCCACATCCTGTTCCCGGACCAACTCCTCCAGCAGGTCAAGCGCAAGCTGGGCTATGGCGAGGTTGCCCCACCCCCGCCCCCTGCCGCTGCTACCCAGGCGGCGCCGGTTCCTCAGGCCCTCCAGGCCCCCCTGGCCTCTGGCCCCCTGCCCGACTCTGGCAACCTGGAGCTGCTCCTGGACATCCAGCTCCCGGTGGTGGTGCGCATGGGCCAGACCGAGATGCAGATGGGCGAGCTGCTCAAGCTCACGCCGGGCGCCATCCTGGAGCTGAACCGCAGTGCAGATGCCCCGGTGGAGCTGCTGGTGAACGGCAAGCTCATCGCCAAAGGTGAAGTGGTGGTGGTGGATGGCAACTTCGCGTTCCGCATCACCGAGATCGAGACCAGGGCGGTTCGTATCCGAAGCTTGGCGTAGCGTACTGCCGCAGAAATTGCCTCTTGACGGGTCTCGCTGCTGACTTACTGTATTAGTTCAGCGATACAGTAACTCGTCCGGGAGGCGACGCATGAAGGCCATCCTGCAGGTGGATCCAGCAGAAGCAGCGCCCCTGTGGCGGCAGATCGAGGATGGCGTGCGCCGTCTGGTGGCCACGGGCGGCCTGGCCCCCGGGGCCCTTATGCCCTCGGTGCGGGACCTGGCCCGGGAGCTGGGGGTCAACCCCAACACCGTCGTGCGGGCCTACCAGCGCCTGGTGGAGGCGGGGATCCTCACGGTGCGCCGGGGGGATGGGACCTATGTCTCCGAGACGCCGCCTGGCTTCAGCGCCGCCGAGCGCCTGGGCCTGCTCCGCGAAGGGGCCCTGCGCTTTGCCACCACGGCCCTCTCCGTGGGCGCAGACCTGCCCGAGGCCACCACCACCCTGGGCACCGCCTGGAAGGCCCTGAAACCAGCTCCGAAGGGAGGCCAGTCATGACCAGCCAAGCAGCTTCGCTTCCCGTTGCCTGCCACCAGGTGGGGGTGCGCTACGGCCGCACCCAGGCCCTGGATCAGGCCTCCTTCCAGGTGGAGCCCGGCCAGGTCTATGCCCTGCTGGGGCGCAATGGCTCGGGGAAGACATCGCTGGTGCGCTGCCTCCTGGGGCACCAGAAGCCCACCGCCGGCCGGGTGGACCTCTTCGGCCAGGATGTCTGGTCCGCTCGCCAGGCCCTCATGCATCGGGTGGGCGTGGTGGCCGAGGAGCCGGACGCGCCGCCCATCATGAGCACCCGGCAGCTGGTCCGGTTCTGCGGGAGCCTCTATCCCACCTGGGATCAGGCTGGCGTGGATCAGCGGCTGGGGCGCTTCCGTATCCCCATGGACCTGCCCTTCGGCCGCCTGTCCCGGGGCCAGAAGGGGCAGGTGTCCCTGGCCCTGGCCCTGGGGCCCAAGCCCTCCCTGCTGGTCCTGGACGACCCCACCCTGGGCCTGGACGCCGTGGCCCGGCGCGAGGTCTACGACGAGCTGCTGGGGGAGCTGGGGGAGCGGGGCACCACGGTACTCATCACCACCCACGACCTGGCCGGCATCGAGGGCCTGGCGGATCGCATCGGCATCCTGCACCAGGGCCGCCTCCTGGTGGACGCCAGCCTGGAGGACCTCAAAGCCAGGCACCGGAAGGTGAGCTGGGCACCGACCCAGGCGGTGGATCCCGCCGATCTCGTTCCCTTTGCGCCCCTCTGGAGCCGTGCGGGCAGCCTGGGCGGGGAGGCCATCCTCACCCAGGGTGATCCCAGCCAGGTCCCGGGTCTGCAGGTGCATCCCCTCTCCCTAGAAGAGCTGTTTGTCGCCCTGGTGGGCGAAGCCGAGGTGGCCTCATGAGCATCCTTGCCGTCACCCGCCGGGAGTGGACCGGCCGCCGCAACGTCCTCCTGGTGGCCATTGGCTTCAGCATCATCTCCCTGCTGTCGCTGTACTTCGAAGCAGATCCCAAGCTCGCACTTGAGAAGGCCTCGTTCATGGGGGTGTTTTCAGGCACCGCCCTCGCCTGGGTGATCGCCCTCCTCTTCGGAGCCACCATGGTGAGCCGGGATCTGGAGGAGCGGCGCTTCGGCTTCTTCCTGAACCAGCCCCTCCATGCGGGCCAGATCTTCCTGGGCAAGGTGCTGGCGGGCCTGGGCCTGGCCCTGCTGGCGGGCCTCCTCACCACCCTGCCCTCAGTGCTCCTGAGCGGCCTCTGGCGGCAGCTTGCGCTCAAGGACGTCGGTTCCATCGTCGGGGTCGGCCTGGCCGGGAGCCTGGTCCTGCTGCTGTTCTTTCATGCGGTGTCCATCCAGGTGCGCTCCCGGTCCCTGTGGCTGCTGCTGGACCTGGTGACCTGGACGGCCTTCTTCGCCGGGGTGCGCTGGCTGAGCCTGCGGCTCATGGGAGCGTGGGCCTTTCAGGACCTGGTCCACCTGTGGCTGGGCCTGCTGGCAGGCGGCACTCTGGGCCTGGGCATCGCCGGCTACCTGCAGGTGGCCCAGGGCCGGGCCGATCTGCAGCGGGGCCACCGCTGGGTGTCGGTCACCCTGGCCCTCACCGCGGGCCTGCTGCTTCTGGCCGGCTGGGTGGACACGGCCTGGGTGCTCAAGCACCGGCCGCCGGTGGCGTGGACCTCCCAGCCGGGCAACCGGAGCCGCTAGGCGCCTCGGCTGGGTCCTGGGGGTATCGTGCTTCTGGTCATGGCCCGGCGGTCCTAGACTTCGCCTATGGGACACCACCTCGGCACCAAAGACAGTCTGATCCCCCTCATCGACCGCCTGAACAAGTACCCCATCGGGCTGGTGGATAGCGGGAAGCTGCGCGAGATTCTGGGCCTGCTCTTCGACGAGCAGGAGGCCTTCATCGCCTCGCGGTTTCCCCTGGAGGAAGCCACCCTGGAGGAGCTGGTGCGGGCCACGGGCCTGTCCGGCGAGACCCTGACGCCCCTGCTGGAGGTCATGGCGGACAAGGGCCTGGTCATGGACATGCCCTACGCCGGCACCACCTACTACCTGCTCATGCCCGGGCTCATCGGGTTCTTCGAGTTCACCTTCATGAAGCGGCGCACGGACCTGCCCATGGAGCGGGTGGCGACCCTGATGCGGGAGTACCTGCAGGAGAGCCAGGCCAAGGAGTTCTTCGGC
>CAIRQL010000206.1 GCA_903880675.1 uncultured Holophagaceae bacterium
AACGAATGGATTCTTCATGGCGGCCCACCTCCGGGGGGCGGCCCTGAAGGTAGTCGCGTGGCGGACTCAATACCAGTGAAATAACTGTTGAGACAATTGTGCCTGGTCGAATTAATACAAATATTGAAAACAATGGGAGACCCAAACCCACGCTGGGCCTGCGGGGAGCAGGTCGGCAATTTCGGCCCCCGCTGCGGGCGACCTCAGGGCCCGGATTCGGACCCTTCGGAGGCCTTGAAGCCACGGTAGAGCAGGAGGTCATAGACCAGCTTCAATCCCCCGGCGACGAGGAAGATCGCTCCCGCCAGGGCGGGCACTGCCAGGAGGGGACCCGCCAGCACCGGTGACAGCGCCGCGCCCGTGGTGCGGGCGATGCCGGTGAGGCCTGCAGCAGCGGAGCGCTCGTCCGGAGCCACCAGGGCCATGGTGTAGGCCTGGCGGGCCGGGACATCCATCTGGGAGATGCTGAACCGCAGCAGCAGCATGGCCACCGCCAGGGGCAGCGAGGGCATGAGGGGCACCAGGATCAACAGCACATTGGACGGCACGTGGGTGAAGACCATGGTGCGGAGCAGGCCGATGCGCCGCGCCAGGCGCACCGCATAGAGGGCCGAGAGCCCCGCCAGCATGTTGGCGGCGAAGAAGATCGTGCCCAGCACCCCCGGCGACACTCCGTAGTGCTGGTGGAACCAGTAGGCCACGAGGCTCTGCACGACGAAGCCCCCGGCGAAGGCATCCAGCGAGAAGAGGGCCGAGAGACGCAACACCACCCGCTGGGAGCCGTGGAGGCCGAGGCGCCCCGCCCGGCTGGCGGTGGGCGGCGCTTCGGCTGCTGGGGACAGGCGTAGGAACAGCGCGGCGAGTAGGACCCCGGCCCCGGCATAGGCCGTGACCAGCACCCGGTAGCTGGCCACCGGGGCCATGCCACCGGCTTGCAGGGCCTGGGCGGTCCAGCCCCCAGCCAGGGCGCCGGCGGCCGTGGCGAAGGCCCCCGCCAGGTGGTACCAGGCAAACACTCCGGCTCGGCGATCCTCCGGCAGCACCTGCGCGAGGGCCGCCTGCTCGATGGCCAGGAAGGGCCCCACCTCATTGCCCGAGGGGCTGATGACACCCAGCGTGGCTGCCACCAGCAGCACCGTGAAGTCCCCGCTGAGGGCGAAGGGCACGCCGGCGGCGGCCATGAGGGCGGCGCCCAGCACCAGCATGCGCTTCCGGCCCAGGCGATCGGCGTGGAGCGTGATGGCCAGCGAGACCAGCGTGTCGCCCGCCAGGGTCAGGGTCAGCAGGAGGCCGATGCGCCCCTCGCTGAAGCCCAGGCCCGCCAGGTAGAGCGCCAGCACCACGGACAGGAAGCCGTAGGAGAACATGCGGACACTGCGCGCCATGAACAGCAGGCGGCCATCGGAGCCGAGCGGGGCGGGGAGCGATTCTGCCATCGGAGCCATGATGCCAGGAGGCAGCCTGCGTCACAGCCTTCGCCAGGGGGGACCGCTCCTCTGTGATACTTCCTCCATGGCCGCCCTCTCCCGCCCTGCCCTCCGCTGGACCGCCCTGACGCTGCTCTGGGCCCTGGTGGGTACAGTGCTGTGGCTGACCGCCGTGCAGGCCTTTCTGGTGGCCCTCAATCCCTTCTGCCACCTGCAGCGCCCTGGCGTGAGCCACCTGGCCATCCTGAAGGTGGAGCCCAACCCCGACAGCCAGATCACCGACTATGTCACCGTCCGGCAAGGAGATGACGAGCAGGTGCTGAGCATGGCCAAGGGCGAGGCCTACGACCTGCGCCACGAGGACGAAGCCTGGATCATGGAGGCCTGGTACGAGGACGGCCTTCGGCCCACCCACTTCCGCTTCAGCCTGCTGCGGATCCTCCTGGAATACCCATCGGTGCTGCTCCTGCCCGCAGCGTGGGGCCTGTGGCGGGTGCGCCGCGCTCGCCAGGTGGCCGAGGCCGAGCCGCCGCCCCCGGTGCGCCGGACCTTCACGGACGACTTCCACATGAAGGCCCAGCGCTTCGCCAAGGAAACCCCGGCGGCAGAGCCACCCCTTGAGCCCCCCCCGGGACCACCCGCAGCCTGATGCACCCGCACTCGCCGGATACGGCACTCCCCAGTCAATGAGGCCCCATGGACATCAAGCTCACCCCCGACACCGAGAAGGCCCTGCGGGGGGCCATCCAGAAGTTTGTGGCCGAGGAATACGGCGAGAGCCTGGGCGAGGTGGGGGCCGGCACCTTCCTGACCTTCTGCCTGAAGGAGATCGGCCCCGCCATCTACCACCAGGCCATCGCCGATGCCCAGTCCTGCATGCAGGAGCGGGTCAGCGACCTGGACAACATCTGCTTCGTGGACCCCGGTGGCTACTGGGACAAGAAGAAGGGCATCCAGCGTAGGCCGGATATCCGCCGCTAGACCTCCCCTGCACTGGAGCCCCCATGGTCGATGTCATCACTCCCCGCCAGCTGACCCTCCTTTCCCTCGTGGCGAAGCACCCGGGTCTGGAGCGGGAGAAGCTCCTGGTCGTGGGCGGCCCCACGGCGGCAGCGGACCTGGCCTACCTGGAGCAGCACGACCTGCTGCGCGAGCGGGAGCCCGGCCGCTACCGCGTCTCCCACTTCGGTGACCTGGCTCTCAAGCGGGGCCGCTAGGATGGGCCATGCTTGAACAGTGGCTCAACCATCCCCATGCAGCACCCTGGCTGGTGGTCATGTGGATCGCCGGTCTGCTGGGCTCCCTGGGGCACTGTGCGGGCATGTGCGGGCCCATCGTGGCGGCCTTCGGGCTGTCTCAGGCCCGGCAGGGCGGCGCTCCCTGGGGGCGGCACCTGCGCTTCCAGGCGGGCCGCATCGCCACCTACACCCTTCTGGGCGCAGCCATCGGCTTCCTGGGGGGCTTCGCCCGCCTGCAGACCGTCCAGGACATGCACGCCTGCTGCCGGCCCGATGGGGCGGCCCTCATCGCCGCCCAGGCCTGGCCCTGGCAGCTCTGGGTGAAGCTGGGCGTGGGCGTCCTTATGCTGCTCATGGGCCTGGTCATGCTGCTGGGCAGCCGGGCGGACGGCCTCATGGAGTTCCGCCTGCCCGCCCCCCTCCAGCGCCTCCTGGGCCGGGGCCTGGCCCTGGGCCACCTGCCCTTCGCCCTGGGGATGCTCTGGGGCCTCATCCCCTGCGGCCTGGTCTACATGATGCTGCTGCGCACCCTGGACGCCGGGGACTGGCGCATGGGCGCCGCCGGCATGGCGGCCTTCGGCCTGGGCAACGCCCCCCTGCTCCTGGGCCTGGGCTTCGCCAGCACCCGCCTCTCCCAGGCCTGGAAGGCCGTCCTGTTGCGCCTGGGGGGCCTCCTGGTGGCCGCCATGGGCGCCTATATCCTCTGGCAGGCCGTGACCCTGCTACGGCTCCAGGCGGCCCTTTAGCCCTTCACCGGCGGGTACCGTCCGCTGGCCGATCCTCAACCAACCCCCCGGAGGTGGCCCCGTAGCCTGGGCACACCTCAGGAGGTTCCATGTCCGACCTTGCCGCTCCCCGCCCAGGTTACTTCGCCGTCCTGGCCCTGCCCCGGGCCTACACCACGCTGCTTTACCTGCTGCTCAGTGCCCCCCTGGGCATCTTCGCATTCACCTTTGCGGTGACGGGCCTGTCCCTGAGCCTGGGCCTGGCGGTGCTCATCGTAGGAATCCCCTTCGTCCTGGGCTTCTTGGCCCTCACCCGGGTGCTGGCGGTGGCCGAGTCCTCCCTGCTGCGGTCCCTGGTGGATCCCAGCGCACCTGCGACCCCGGCCCTCCTGCCCGAGGGCCAAGACTGGAGCGACCGCGTCCGCGCTTTGATCACCGATCGGCGCACCTGGACCAGCCTCGCCTACTTCCTGCTGCTGCTGCCCCTGGGACTGGCCTACAGCGTCCTCATGCTCACCGCCCTGGCCCTACCCCTCGGCCTGCTGGCAGCGCCCCTCCTGGGCCTCTTCCAGGGCCTGCCAGAGGTGTCCATCCCGGGCGTTGCCTGGGCCAGCAGCCACCCCATGGCCCTCCTGGTGGCCTGCGCCCTGGCGGGCGCCCTCCTCCTGCCCCTGACCCTGCACCTGGGCGTGGCCCTGGGCCGGTTCCAAGGCTGGCTGGCCCAGCAGCTGCTGGTGCGAGTCTGATGCCAAGCCGCAAGGGGAAAAGGACTAAAGGCCTTTGCCACCAAGGCACCAGGTTTCAGTGCGTCTCGCGCCCCAGGCGCATGGAGTTGCCGATGACGGAGAGGCTGGACAGCACCATGGCGCCAGCGGCCAGGATGGGATTCAGCACGCCGGTCATGGCCAGGGAGATGCCCAGGACGTTGTAAAAGAAGGCCCAGAACAGGTTCTGGTGGAGGATGCGGAGGGTGAGGCTGGCCAGACGGAAGACCCGGGTGATGCGATCCAGGGAGTCCCGCATGAGCACCACGGGGGCTGCGTGGGTCGCCAGGTCGGCCCCGGAGCCCATGGCGATCCCCAGGTCCGCGGCCGCCAGGGCCGGGGCGTCGTTCACGCCATCGCCCACCATGGCCACCACCTTGCCCTCGGCCTGCAGGCGCCCCACGGCCTCGGCCTTCTCGGCAGGTGAGACCCCGCCCACCCAGTCATCCACGCCCACCAGCCGGGCGATGCGCTCCGTGGTGGCGGGGGCGTCCCCCGACAGCAGAAGGGTGCGGATCCCCCGGGCCCGCAGGTCGGCGATCACCGCAGCGGCCTCCGCCCGCGGCTGATCCCCGAAGGCCATGGCCCCCACCGAGACGCCGCCCACGGCCGCGAAGGCCACGGTGAGCCCCTCGGCCTCCCAGGCCTCTGCCATGGCCACCAGGCCCAGTGGCAGGGTCACGCCTTCGGCAGCCAGCAGGCGGCGGTTGCCCACGGCCACCCGATGGCCCGCCACGGTCCCCAGGAGGCCGCTGCCGGCCCGGACCTCGATATCCGTGGCATCCACCGGGGCCAGACCCTGGGCGGCCGCATGGCGCACGAGGGCGTGGGCCAGGGGGTGCTCGGAATAGGACTCCAGCCCGGCCACCCAGTCCAGGTGCTCCAGTGCCGCATGGCGCACCTTGAAGTCGCCCTCGGTGAGGGTGCCAGTCTTGTCGAGCACCAGCAGGTCCACCCGGCGGAAGGTCTCCAGCACCCGGACGTCGCGGATGATGATGCCCTGGCGGGACGCGGCACCGATGGCGGCGGTGGTGGCCAGGGGCGTCGCAATGCCCAGGGCACAAGGGCAGGCGATCACCAGCACAGCGATGGCCCGAAGGAGGGCCTCGGTGGCCGGCAGACCCCGCAGGAGGCAGACGGCCAAGGTGAGGACCGCCAGGCCCAGCACCACCGGGATGAAGATCCGGGACACCCGGTCCACGGTCCGCTCCAGGGGGCTCTTGCTGGCCAGTGCGCCCTGCACGGACTTCACGATCTGGGCGAGGGTGGAGTCCTCGCCGCAGCGGGTGACCCGCACCGCCAGGACCCCCGTGGTGTTGAGGCTGCCGCAGATCACAGCCTGGCCCGGGGCCTTGGCGCGGGGATCCGACTCGCCCGTCACCACGGACTCGTCCACTGCCGACTGGCCGTCCACCACAATGCCGTCCGCGGGGATGCGCTCGCCCGGCTTCACCAGGAACACTGCGCCGGGCTCCAGGGCCTCGATGGCCACGAAGTGTTCCTGGCCCTCGAGGCGCAGGCGGGCCTTGCGAGGCAGCAGGCGATGGAGCATGGCGATGGCCTTGGCGCTGCGGTCCTTGGCACCCCGCTCCAGAGCCTTGCCCGTGAGCACCAGGGTGACGATGGCGCAGGCCGTGTCGAAGTAGAAGTGCCGGCCACCAACGAAGGCCTGCACGCTGCTGTAGACGAAGGCCGCCAGCACGCCCGTGGAGATGAGGGCCTCCATGCGGAGGTGGCCCGAGCGCAGGCCGAACCAGGCGATGCGGTGGATGGGCCAGGCCGAGTACAGCACCGCCGGCAGGGAGAGGCCCATGAGGATGAAGGGCACGAAGTGCTGGGCCCACCCGGAGATGCTCTCCCAGTAGCTGGCGTAGATCACCAGGCTGAAGAGCATCACGTTCATCCACATGCCCCCGGCGATGCCCAGGCGCAACAGCATGTCCTGCCACTGGCGGCGGTCCCCCTCGGGCTCGGTGCCGAACTCGGCGGCCCGGTAGCCCAGGGCCTGCACGCGGTCCGGCACCGTGCCCGGTGGGACCAGCTGCGGGCAGTAGGTGACCTTCAGCAGGTCCGAGGTAAACAGAACTTCGGCTGAGACGATGCCCGGCTCCCGGTGCAGGGCGTGCTCGATGACCCAGCCGCAGGCTCCACACCACATCCCGCCGATCTGATACAGGGCCTCCCGCTGCTCGAGGCCCTCGGGCACCGGAGCGGCTGCCACTTCGCCCCGCCCCAGCAGGCCCAGGCGCAGGCTCTCCTGGTAGAGCGTGGTGGTCTTGAGGTCCACGCCTGCCTCGATGGCACCACTCTCCAGGAGGATCCCGTAGACGTTCAGGCAGCCGGTGCAGCAGAAGCGCTGCTCGTGGCCCCGGAAGGTCTGGACCTGGGGGTTCCGGGCGGCCGAGGCGCCGCAGAGGTCGCAGGCCGCGCCAGAGGTCATGACGGTCGGGTGTGCTGGGGGTGGCCCTGGTCGTCCAGCATCACGGGATTGGCCTTCCTGGAAATCTGGAACACCACGATGAGGATGGCGATGAAGAGCAGGCCGATGAGACCAAACAGCGCCAGGAACCCCTTGCCCATGCGCTTCGGTTCGGTCATGGTCACTTCCTCTTCAGGGGCGTGATGAAGGTGAGCTCCTCGGCATCCGAGGAACGGGCCGCGTTGGACTGGGCCAGGATGCGGATGTGGTGCACGTCCTGTCCATCATCCCCCA
>CAIRQL010000207.1 GCA_903880675.1 uncultured Holophagaceae bacterium
AAGTGCAACATTCCTCAGAAAGAATGGATGCATGGGAAACCACTACACACATCTGAGTTGCGAGGAACGAGCAATGATCCAGGCGAAGCTGGAGTTGGGGTTCAAGCCTCGGGCGATCGCCCGAGGCTTGAACCGCGCGGCCTCAACCATCAAGCGGGAGCTTGATCGGAACGGCTGGCAGGCTCCCAACCCCCGTAGGATTGGCCGACCACCCTTTACGGGCGGCTATCGCCTCCAGAACGCCCAAGCTAGGGCCGTGGCGCTGGCCTCCAAGCCCCGTGTGGCTCGGAAGCTGGTCCTGGGGTCTCCGTTGTGGCACCTCGTCCTCGAGGGGTTGGCCTCTGGCTTGTCCCCCGAGCAGGTGGGGGGCACACTCGCCCGTATGCCAGAGCCTGTCCGCATCAGCCACGAGACGATCTACAACGCCATCTACGCGATGCCGAGGGGCGAGCTGCGCACCGAAGTCATTGCCCTGCTTCGCAAGTCCCACAAGACCCGCAGGCCCCGTGCGCGTGGGGAGGATCGACGCGGTCTCATCCCCAACATGACCAGCATTGATGAGCGCCCCCTGGAGGTCTCTGATCGCCTGGTCCCCGGTCATTGGGAGGGGGACCTGATTAAAGGCACTCGCAACAACTCCCAGGTGGGCACCCTGGTCGAGCGGACGACCCTATTCACCGTCCTGGCCAAACTGGATCACGCCACGGCGGCCTGTGCCGCAGAGGGCTTCGCACGGGTGCTCTCACGGGTCGATTCTCAAATGCTGCGCAGCCTGACCTACGACCAGGGCAAGGAGATGTCGGCCCACGAGCTGTTCAGCAAAGAAACCGGCATGGCGGTCTACTTCGCCCACCCGCACAGCCCCTGGGAGCGCGGGATCAACGAGAACACCAACGGCCTGCTCCGCGATTACTTGCCCAAGGGCGCAGACCTCAGCGTCTACTCCCAGGACGACCTCGACACCATCGCCTGGACCCTCAATGTCCGCCCGAGGAAGTCCCTCGGATGGAAATGCCCCGCAGAGCTTTTCCTTCCAGAAGGCGCTTTTGATTTCCAGGCCTTCTGGTCAAATCCACCCAAGCCTGTTGCACTTGGAACTTGAAACCGCCCATTTTTTATAATTTTTCCTGTCTAAAAAGACGGGTTTGTTGCCGTTACGGTCCCCGAAAAACACTCAGGATCCGGGAGGATCGACATGGCTCGCCTGACCGTTCAGTCGACGTACCTGCTCATGAGCCTGGCCTATTTCGTCATGCCCACCGTCACCTGGTTTTTTTGGGGGGGGGGGGGGGGACGCCAGTCTGTTTACCTGTGGTTCTCGGGGAGCCTGCTCTTTGCTGCGGGCATCGCCCTGATGGGCGTGCGGGACTTGCTGTCGGCGTGGGACACCCTCGCCTTGGCCCAGGCGCTGCTCTTCTTCGGTAGCACCCTGCATATCCAGGCCATTCAACTGCAAGGAGGGTTGACCTGGCGGACCTTCCGAGTCATCGCTTTGGGTGTCTGCTATGTGGTGGCTTTGAAGGCTCTGCAACTTCAGGTTGGGGATGACACGGTGCAGATCGGGTTTGCGACACTGCTCCAGGCCGTCCTGCTTTCCGGCAGCGCCTGGGCAGCTTGGCGCTTCTGGGGCGGCAACAGGGCACGGCCGATCGAAAGGCTGACCCTGGAATTGGTCGCTGCCAACAAGGAGCTGGCTTTCCACACCACGGAGAAGGGTAAGCGTGCGGATGAGTTGGTCGTTGCCAATGCGGAGCTGGCCTTTCAGACCTCGGAGAAGGGCAAGCGTGCGGATGAGTTGGTCGTTGCCAATGCGGAGCTGGCCTTTCAGACCTCGGAGAAAGCCAAACGCGCCGACGAGCTGGTCGTTGCCAACCAGGAGCTGGCTTTCCAGACCTCGGAGAAAGCCAAACGCGCTGGCGAGCTGGTCGTTGCCAACAAGGAGCTGGCCTTCCAAACCTGGGAGAAAACCAAACGCGCTGACGAAGCGGAGACCTCGCGACTGGATCTCGAAGCGCAGTTAAGATACGCCCTCGGGGCCTCTTGGGAAGGAATCTGGGACTGGAACCTGCCTCTCAACTGGGTGCGGCACAACGTCGGCTGGTGCCAGATCCTCGGCATGGAGGAGTACTACCTCAAGCACCCCATGGATGTTTTCGAGTCAATGATCTTCGAGGAGGATCGCCCGGGGGTCATGGCGAAGATCAAAGCCTCCCTGGCTGACGGAACGACCTACCAGAGCCAGCACCGCATGAAACACGAGAGCGGCCGGCTGGTCTGGGTACACGACCGCGGCAAGGTCGTGGAGTGGGACCAGGAGGGTCTTCCCACTCGGATGGTGGGTTCCATGAGGGACATCACGGACAACGTCGCTACGAATGCCTGCCTGCTGGAAGAAAGGAACCGGGCCAACCACCTGGCACTCCAGGCCGAGATAGCCACCCGGGCGAAGTCGGAGTTCCTCGCGAACATGAGCCACGAGATCCGGACCCCCATGAACGGCATGCTCGGCATGATCGGCCTCCTGGAGAAAGCACCCCTGGACGCCTTGCACCATCGCTATGCCGCAGCAGCGCATGGTTGCGGTGAACAGCTGCTGGTGATCATCAACGACATCCTGGACCTCTCCAAGATCGAGGCAGGCGAACTGAACCTCGTGGAGGTGGACTTCAGCCTGGAGGCGCTCCTGGAGGAGCTCCGCCTGCTGCTGTCCATCCGGGCTCAGGAGCAAAACCTGGTGCTGTTCCTCGGCCCGCAGCCGGGAACCCCGGACTGGCTGAGGGGGGATCCTACCCGCCTGAAGCAGGTGCTCTTCAACCTGATCGGGAATGCGCTGAAGTTCACGGCCCAGGGGGCGGTGCTGGTCCAGGTGGAGACCCTGGCCAGGACGGCCGACGAGGTTCAGCTCCGCTTCCGGGTGATCGATACGGGCGTGGGCATTCCTGCCGACAAGGTCGGGGAGGTCTTCGAAAAATTCACCCAGGCGGACACCTCCACCACCCGGAGCTACGGTGGCACGGGCCTCGGGTTGGCCATCTGCCGCCAGCTGGTGGCCCTCATGGGGGGCGAGATCGGGGTCACCAGCGAGGTGGACTGGGGCTCAGAGTTCTGGTTTACCGCCCAGCTGCGCTTGGCCGCTCGGGAGGCCCTCAAGCCTGCCAGTGCTGTGAGTCCCCTCCTGCCCAGGCGGGAGATCGGGCTGCTTCGCGTGCTTCTGGCGGAGGACAACGAGGTGAACCAGTTGCTGGCCGTGACCCTGCTCGAGGAGTGGGGGGTCACCGTGGATGTGGTCCCGGATGGCCTGCAGGCCCTCGAGGCCCTGCGGAACACCCGCTACGATCTGGTGCTCATGGACATCCAGATGCCCTATCTGGATGGTATCGAGGCCACGGCCCGGCTGCGGATGCCAGCGTCGGGCGTGCTAAACCCCCGCGTGACGGTGGTGGCCATGACCGCCCACGCCATGCGAGAGGACCGCCAGCGCTGCCTGGATGCGGGCATGGATGACTACCTCGCCAAGCCCATCGAGCCCGACACCCTTCTGGGCGTTCTGAACCGCCACTGCGGAACAGTTTCCAAACCGATCATCGCGCCGAGGTGAGCGAACCATGCTGACCCGGTCCCCCCTCCAGATGAACTTCATGATCATCAGCCTGATCTACCTGATCATGGCCCTGATCTCATGGGTCATCCTGGTGGATCGGCGCGGCCTGTCGGTGCACCGGTGGTGCGCCGGCAGCGTGCTCTTCGGCGTGGGTCTCTTCTTTATGGGCATGAGAGGGCTGGTCCCGGACTGGGCCAGCTTCACCCTGGCCCAGGCGCTGCTCTTCTTCGGCAGCGCCCTGCATGTCCAGGCCCTGCAGCTGGAACGAGGGCGGGCCTGGCGGACTTCCTGGATGGTCACCCTGGGGGTCGGTTATCTGGTGGTTTTCAGTGTTCTGCATTTCAAGGTCGGGAGTGAACCCCTGCGAACCGGGTTTGTGTCCCTGGTCCAGGCCATCCTCGTGTTCGCTGTCGCCTGGTCGGCCTGGCAGCTCGGGCGTGAGCAACAGAGCCGAAGCGCTCAGGCCATTGCCATTGTGTCCCTAGTCATGGTTTTCCATCTGGTCTTGCGCAGAAGCACGTTTAACCATTCCATGACCAGCATCCAGCTCTGGAACCAGACCCCCGTCGGCTTCCTCGTGACTTTTATTGCGGGAATGGTGGTCGCCATCGTTTCCCATGTGGGCTATGTCGGCATCACCCTCGAGCGCTTGTACCACCAGGAGGTCACCGCAAGGGCCTGCGCAGAAGAGGAAAGCCTGCGGGCTGACCGCATGGCCCACCAGGCTGAGGAGGCCTCCAGGACCAAGTCGGAC
>CAIRQL010000208.1 GCA_903880675.1 uncultured Holophagaceae bacterium
CCCACTCCGATTTCCCCATAGCCCGATCGCGCCGGCCCCTGCCGCTACGGGCTTGTTCAAGATCGCAATTCGGGGGTGGGCCTGAACGCGCCGACCCACCCGGTCAAACGTGTCCCGCCACCCCCGAATTACTCACTATTTTGACGGGGATAAAAGGGATGAACGGGGAGAGACAGAAGAACACCCTGTTGAGGAGCGGAAAGCCAGAGCAGGGCTACTTCCCTGGTGCCGTTGCCCCACCGAGCGCTCCCCACTGGGCGGCGAGACCAGGCTGACCGCAGCGCAGGGCCAGGGCCTGGGCCCGCTGGGGCAGGCCGGACCAGGGGTGGTCGGCGTACTCACTGCGCACCAGTTCGTCGGCCTTGCTGCCCTCGCCCAGCCAGATCAGCGCTTCCACCAGTGGCTCCAGGGTGGTGCGCCAGGTGTCCCCGGTTTCCGGCAACTCCTGGACCTTGCCATCGGTCTTTATCTGCATCTGGTAGGTGGTCTTCCCCTGGATGCTCTCCCTGAGGCGACTGGACTCGATGTCGGGCAGCAGTAAGTCCCGGATGCCCGTCCAGTCCTTCCGCTTGCGGGCGTCCTTCACGTAGGCCCCCTTGACGGCATAGGGCGGCCACTCCCGAGGTGACAGCGTGGGCAAGGGCAGCAGGCTATCCAGCAGGGGCCGGATGGGCTTGCCACCATAGGTCCGGGTGAGGTCCAACCAGAGCCGCCAGTGATCCCAGGAATCGGGACTGCGCCCAAGAGCGCGCTCCACCTCGGGGACCGCCGCCCGGCAGACTTCCTGCATGAGGGGACTGTGCAGCGCCTCCACAGGGGGCGAAACCCCCCAGGAACCCATCTCGATCCAGTCTCCGCTGCGGAAGCACCGGCCCATGAGGTCGGCCAGCTCGCCCCAGATGGCCTGATCCTCCTCGGGCTTGAGCTGAACCGGTGGTTTGTCTTCCTTCTGCTGCTGCTCCCGTTCTTTGGCCTCTTCCTTGGCGTCTCGCTCCTTCTGGTACTTGGCGTAATCGAAGCGCTCATCGGCGGAGCGGAGGGGCTCGGTCTTCCCACCGAGCCGCAGTGTGGTCTTTATTGCCGCCTTCTGATTGAGCTCGCTGCTCAAGGCCTGGCGAGCCTGCAGGTGGTCCGGGTTGCGCCGGGCGAAGTCCCGGAGGAGCTGGACTCTGGAGCGGATGCCACCCTCCTGGGCGACCTTGGCCAGGTTCGCCCCATCGGGCACAGTCACTCCGGAGGCCACCAGACGGCCGCCCTCTCCGACCAGCACCCAGCTGGGGCGGGGGCCCACCAGGTACTTCTCCCGGACCAGGGACTCGATCTCCCCGGCCTTGGCACCGTAGTAGGAGATGCCGAGATCCAGCTCGAGCCAGTCGGAGTCCAGGTTCAAGGCATCCACCTTGGCCTTCCAGTCCCCCTTGGGTCCATCCAGAACGATCAGGCGACCGGTCTTGCCTTCCCGCAGGCTCCGCTCCAGGAGCTGCGCCATGGGACTCAGCGCCGCCGAGGCCGGGGCTTGAGCGTCCAGCAGGCTGGCCAGCAGAGCGAGACAGAGCACCAGTCGCATGAACGCCCCGGTAGAATTCTGGCAAGAGTACCGACAAGGAACGCCCGGCGATAGGCATCGGAGCTATGTCCAGACTATTTGGCGCCAGCCCCTTGGGATGGGTGTGGGGCGAACGGCCGACCCCCGCCCCTGTCACCGGTGCCTCTACCCTATTGGGTCATGGCCCGCTCGATGCGGCGGTCGGGGATGAGCCAGATCAACGCCACCACCCAGTAGAGGGTGAACCCGAGCCAGCGGTTGACGAAGGACAGGGCAATGGCCGAGGCATAGAGCGCAATGGACAGCTTGCCCTTGAAGTCATCCCCCAGAGCAGCCCCCAGCAGCGAGTCCTTGCCGTGGTGGTGGATCAGGCAGCGACTCAGAATGAAGTAGGCGTTGGCCGCCATGATCAGCACCACCCCGTAGAGGGCCACGGGCCGGGCGGCGAAGTGGTTTTCCCCCATCCAGGCGGTGGCAAAGGGCACCAGCGACAGCCAGAACAGCAGGTGCGTGTTGGCCCAGAGAATGGGCCCATTCACGTGCTTCACCGCATGCAGCATGTGGTGGTGGTTGTTCCAGTAGATGGCGATGTAGATGAAGCTCAGGGCGTAGCTCACGAAGACCGGCAGGAGCTGAGCGAGGGCCGCGAAGGAGTCGCCGTGGGGCACCTTCAGCTCCAGCACCATGATGGTGAGGATGATGGCGAGCACACCATCGCTGAACGCCTCGAGCCGGTTTTTGCCCATGTGCTACCTCGGGTGGGATCCGAGATTGTGCCATAGGTCGCCGGGTCAAGCCCCCAGGGCCCGGTCCGCCAGGCGACCCAGGTCGCCGCTGCCCTGGCTGTTGGCGAGGCTCTTGGTCAGGGCGATGAGCAGGGCTTCGGCGGCGCTGGCGGGCAGGTGGGGCAGCAGGTCGGCGGCGGCGGCCACGGCGATGAGCTGATGAGCGTGGTTGAAGGTGGGATCGTTACGGGTGGCGGCCTCGGCCAGGGTGGCCAAGACCTGATCGCTCTGGTCGGCGCGAAGCAACCCCTGGGCGTGGCCCATGGCCAGGGCGGCTTCACCGTCCAGGAGGGCATCCAGCAGGGCCTCGACGGTGGGCTCGCCGCTGGCTTTGGGCTGCACCCGGTCCTCGGGCTCGTCCGTGGGAAAGAGGTTCACCAGGGCTGCGGCCTGACACCAGACCCGGGGATCTGCAGGTCGAGTGCGGGCCAGGGTGGCCAGGTAGGCGAAGGTCCAGGCGGTCTTGCCCTCCAGGTCGCGCCGCGCGTCCAGCTGCTTCTCCGCCGCCGCCAGCACCAGGGCCGCCAGGGTGTCCCCACTGCCCTGCCCCGCCTGCAACCGGGCTGTGAGCAGATCCAGCACCGCCACCAGGCCCAGGTCGCAAATCTCGCGGGCCTGAACGATCAGATTTTCTTCCCCCAGCACGCAGGGCGACCATGGCACAGGCGAGGGGGACTCCCCCAGGCGCTTGGCGGCGCGGCGGGCCCAGAAGGTGTCCTCGGTGCTGGCGGCCACCCAGGCGGCCAAGCCCAGCAGACGACGGCCCGTGGCCTTCGGCTGCTCCAGCAGCTCCTGGAGGTCGCCCAGGTAATCCGCCAGCACGGCCTTGTGGCCCACATTGGCCATGTCCAGCTCGGTGAGCCGACCCAGGCGCTGGAAGTCCGCACCCACCGGCTGCTCGATGCCCTGGGCTTCCGCATAGGCCAGGGCGGGGCGGCGGGAAGCGATAAAGGCCTCCAGGTTCTTCCAGGTGCCACTGCCCTTGGCGGCGAGGGCCTGGGCCTGGGCGGTGGGTGTGCGACGACCTTCGTGGGCGGCCATGTGCAGCTGGATCGCCAGCGCGCGGAGAAAGCTGGGCTGCGCCAGCAGGGGCCGCAGCCGCAGCACCGCCCGCAGGCCCGGAATGCCGTGGGGCACATGGGGCAGGTAGGCCTCCCAGTCGATGCGGGGCACGAGTACCTTCACCGCCTCCCGCACCCCATCCCGCACCCCGTCCGGCCCAGCAACCTGGGCAGCAAAAGCCGCAAAGAACGCCGCAGAAGGCGCCTCCAGCTCCTGTAACCAGCGGGACTCAGGGGACATGGGACCTCAGAACAAGAACAAGAACAACAAAGGATTCAACGCGATGTTTTTTTCACTAGCCCTCACGAACCCTCCAAAGTCAGGTGCCAGGCTTCGGCGACGAGTCGGGCCCAGTGGTGGCTCCAGGCGCGCTTCCAGACCAGGCCGCCCTCGGCCATGTCGGCGGCGGTCAGGCGCTGGTGCAGGTCCGCACGGAGGGACTCGGCCCGGGTTCCCAGGGCTGCCTCGGCCAGGGCCAGCAGGGCGCTGCGGGCCTCCCGCTCCTGGTCGTGGTGGACGAGGTAGCCTGATGACTCGGGGGACGGGGCCGCGGCCCGGAGGCGCTGCCAGGCCTCGAAGGCGGCCTTGGCGGCGGGGTCATCCACGAGGGGGGCCTGCACCTGCGCCCAGCCTCGGCCCACATTCAGGGCCGGCCCCGCCCGCAGGTCGGCCTCTCGGAGCTTCACGGCTTTGGCCACATCCCGCTCCAGATGCTTGAGGGCCACGAAAGTGCGGGGCTTCTCGCGCTTCTCCCGGCGGTCGAAGAAGGCATTGAGGGCTGAGACCACCAGGTCCATGGGGATGGCCTGGGCCTCCCAGGCCAGCACCTGCCGGTAGTCATCGGTGCTGAGCAGGCCGGCCCGGCCCCAGGCCCGGAACGCCCACTCCCGCTCCAGCCAGTCCTTCTCCTCGCGGGTGTAAGGCATCAGCGGGCCGCCGGGGCTTCGGGCACCAGCCAGGTGCCGTCCTTCAGGTGGAGGGCGCCATTCTCCCAGGCCAGCACCTCCTCTGGGATGATCTGGGCCTTGGCGAAGCCGCGCAGGCGAAAGGCCCCGGCCCCAAGGACCTTGCCCTGCCGGTCCCAGACCTGGACCTGCCAGAGGGTGCCCTGGTGCTCCCCCACCTTGAGGAAGACCCCCTGCTTACCCTCCCCGCCCCAGGCCGCGTCCGGGGGGACGGTTGCGGGCCGGGAGGGAGCGCCGCCGCAAGCCACCAGGGCCGCCGCCAGGACTGTTGTCATCACCGGAATCATCGAAGGGCGCGCCATACGGCCATTCTACCCGCTAGACTGGTCCTCCGAGGGAGGTCGGTCCTGATTCGCGAGCAGATCCACTACAAGAACCGCAAAGAAGTCGATCGCCTGCGGGAAGCCGGCCGAGTGGCGGCCAATGCGCTGCGCCTGGCGGCCCGCGCCGTGCGGCCCGGCGTCTCCCTGCTCGACCTCGACCGCATCGCCGAGGCCTACATCCGCAAGCAGGGGGCCACCCCCAGTTTCAAGGGCTACCACGGCTTCCCGGCCACCCTCTGCACCTCGGTGAACGACCGGGTGGTGCACGGCATCCCCTCCAGCTACGTGCTGCAGGAGGGCGACGTCATCGCCATCGACTGCGGGGCCAAGCTGGACGGGTTCCACGGCGACACCTGCCTCACCGTGGGGGTGGGGCAGATCACGGAGGAGGCCCGCCGCCTCATCCAGACCGCGCAGCTGGCCATGTTCGTGGGCATCGAGCACTGCCGCACCGGCTTCCGCCTGGGCGATATGGCCTCGGCCGTGCAGGCCTTCGCCGAGGAGCGCGGCTATTCCATCGTTCGCGAGTACATCGGCCACGGCCTGGGCCGGGCCCTGCACGAGGAGCCCCAGGTGGTCTTCGCGGAGCAGAAGCCGGGCACCGGCTTCCGCATGGAGCCCGGCATGGTCATCACCATCGAGCCCATCCTGAACACCGGCTCCCACAAGTGCGTGGTGGAAGCTGACGGCTGGACCGTACGCACCAAGGACGGCGGCCTCTCTGCCCAGTTCGAGCACGACATCGCCATCACCCGGGGTGATCCCGAGATCCTCTCCCTGCCCGATGCGGAATACGAACTGGAAGACGGATTCTGATCTTTCGGCCCTCCCGGGGTGTGGGCGCAACTTAAGGCCTGACAGCCTCCTGAGCCTGTGCTAACATCGGCCATGAGACGTCGTCCGCGCAAGGTTCTGGGCGTCCCGGCACGAACCTCCGCCGGGAACATCACGCTGGGAACACCGCGTACCGAACCTTCGATTTGAGCCCGGGAGCCACCGATGGAGAGGCATCGCCCCATCCAGACCCAAGGTCTATACGATCCCACCCAGGAGCATGATGCCTGCGGCTTCGGGTTCGTGGCGGATACCAAGGGCCGTCCTTCCCATGACATCGTCCAGAAGGCCCTGAAGGTCCTCTGCAACCTGGTGCACCGCGGTGCCTCAGGCAGCGAAAAGTCCACCGGTGACGGGGCCGGCATCCTCACCCAGATCCCCCACGCCTTCCTCGCATCCCGCTGCCGCTCCATGAGCATCGAGCTGCCTGCTCCCGGCGAGTATGGCGTTGGCATGTTCTACCTGCCCACGGACGATCGCAACCGCCACGCCTGCGAAAAGATCCTTGAAGAGGCCGCCACGGGCGAAGGCCAGCTGATCCTGGGCTGGCGCGATGTCCCCACGGACAACGCTTCGCTGGGGCTCTCCGCCCGGGCCAGCCAGCCGGTCATCCGCCAGGTCTTCATCGGTCGGGGCCCCGATACGCCAGCGGGCATGGACTTCGAGCGCAAGCTCTACGTGATCCGCCGTCTGGCCGAGAAGCGGGTGTCCCGCTCGGTGCTGCCGGGCCGGGGCCACTTCTACATCGCCAGCCTGTCCAGCCGGACCGTGGTCTACAAGGGCATGCTCAACTCCGAGCAGCTGGGCACCTTCTATCCAGACCTGGCCGAAGAGACCTTCGTGGCCGGGCTGGCCATGGTGCACTCCCGCTTCTCCACCAACACCTTCCCCAGCTGGTCCCGGTCCCACCCCTACCGCTACATCTCCCACAACGGTGAGATCAACACCCTGCGCGGCAACGTGAACTGGATGGAGGGCCGCCAGCGGCTCTTCGCGTCCCGCATCCTGGGCGCCGACCTGCAGAAGGTGCTGCCGGTCATCGACCTCGAGGGCTCGGACTCGTCGATGTTCGACAATGTCCTGGAGCTGCTCTACATGTCGGGCCGCTCCCTGCCCCACGCGCTGATGATGATGGTGCCCGAGCCCTGGAGCCGGCACGAGTCCATGAGCCCCCTGCGCAAGGCCTTCTACGAGTACCACTCCTGCCTCATGGAGCCCTGGGACGGACCCGCCTCCATCGCCTTCACGGACGGCATCCGCATCGGCGCCATCCTGGACCGCAACGGCCTGCGCCCAGCCCGGTGGATCGCCACCAAGGACGGCCTGGTCGTGGTGGCCAGCGAGACCGGCGTGCTCGACATCCCCGTGGAGAAGATCGTCCAGAAGGGGCGCCTCCAGCCCGGGCGCATGTTCCTGGTGGACACGGAGCTGGGCCGCATCGTCCCCGACGACGAGATCAAGGATCAGCTGGCCTCGGCGGAGCCCTATGCCGACTGGGTGAAGGAAAACCTGGTCCGCATCAACGACCTGCCGGAGCCCCCGGTGGTGAACGAGCCGGACCACGAGACTGTGCTGCGGCGGCAGGAGACCTTCGGCTACACGCTCGAAGACGTGAACATGATCGTGAACCCCATGGCCGCGGACGGCACCGAGCCCATCGGCAGCATGGGCACGGACATCCCCCTGGCGGTGCTCTCCGAGAACCCCCAGCTGCTTTACGACTACTTCAAGCAGCTCTTCGCCCAGGTCACCAATCCCCCGGTGGACGCCGACCGCGAAAGCATCGTGCTGGCCGTGGACACCGCCATCGGGCCGGAAGGCAACCTGCTGGAGCCCGTGGCCGAGTCGGCCCTGCACTTCGAGCTGCCCACGCCCGTGCTGCTCAACCGCGAGCTGGAAAAGATCCGCGGCCTCGACGGCCGACCCGGCTCCCGCGGCTTCCACTCCATCACCCTGCCCATGCTCTTCAAGGCCGAGGC
>CAIRQL010000209.1 GCA_903880675.1 uncultured Holophagaceae bacterium
CTCCTTGGGCCGGCTGAGGCGGGCCTCGTGCTTGCCCAGGGGCTTGCCCTGGCGGCTCATGCGCAGCTGGAGCTGACCCGCTTCCAGGCACTCGTTGCAGATGAAGGCCTCGGGACCCGCCAGAAGCTGCTCAACCTCGTGGGGCTCTTTGCCGCAGAAGGAGCATTTCTGTTCTCTTTTGTACTTATTCATTCAAGCTCCCGCATTGGGTGCGGCCCTAGGCTACATCGTGAATGGTCTTGAGGGCCAGAACTTCAAACCTGCGAGCCCCGGCGGGAATCTGCACCCGGACTTCGCTGCCCTCTTCCTGTCCCACCAGCGCCATGCCAATGGGGGAGCTGATGCTGAGATGCTGCGGATGGCCATCCAGTTCCTCGGGGAGGACCAGGGTGTACGTAAACTCCTGTTCGGAATCCAGGTCCAGGATCGTGACTCTGGAGCCGTAGGCCGCCCGATTCTTGGGCAGGCGGCTGATGTCGAGGCTGGCCACCTCCGCAATGCGCTTCTCCAGGGTCACCATCTTGTTCTGGTGCATGTCCCGTTTGACCAGGGCCTGCTCGTACTCGGCGTTCTCCGACAGGTCCCCCTGACCGGCGGCCCGGGCGATCTCCTGGGGGATCTCGACCAGCAGGGCCTGCTTGATGGCCTTGAGTTCCTTCTCGAGCATGACGAGCACGTGCTTGGGCATGGGAGTTCCGTGGGAAGGGTCAAAAAAAAGGCGGGCCGAGGGGCCCGGTCAGTCTGGAGAGGTTGCAATCGATTCTACCCACTCCTGGGGCGGAAGCGGAGCCGGAAGGGGATTGCCCTCCCCGGGCCGGGTCTTGAAGCGGCGGTGCATCCAGAACCACCAGCGGGGATCCCGGTGGATCTGCTCCTCCAGGCAGGTGGTCATGAGCTGGGTGGCCACCCAGGCATCCCGGACCTGGTCGCCCGTCACAGGGACGTGGAAGGGGGGCTCGAAGCGCACCGTGAGGGTGCCGTCTCCGTTGGGCCAGCTCCACACGGGCAGGATCGGGAGGCCAGAGCGGGCCGCCAGGCTGCCGGCAGCGGCGTGGGTGGAGGCCCACTGGCCCAGGAACTTCACCCAGACCCCGGTGGTGAGGGCGTCCTGATCCAGGAGGAAGGCCACGCCCCGACCGGCCTTGAGGGCCTTGAGGGTGTCCCGCATGGCCCCGGCCTTGAGGATGATCCGGTTGCCAAACCGGGTGCGGAACTCCCTGAGGGTGGGCTCCAGGAGGGGGTTGTCGAGCTCCCGGCCAATGCCATCCACGGTGCGACCCCGGAGGCTCTGGATGAGGCCGATGGCCTCCCAGTGGCCGTAGTGGGCCGTCAGCTGGATGAAGCCCCGGCCCTCCGCCCGGGCGGCGTCGTAGTGCTCCAGGCCCTCCACCCGGATCCAGCGCTCGATCTCCTCGGGGCTGGCCCGGCGTAACCTCGGCAGGCTCAAGAAGAGCGACCCAAAGTGCCGGAAGCAGGTGCGGGCGAGGGTCCGGGTTGCGGCCTCGTCGAGGCCCAGGTCCGCCTGGCGGAGGTTGTCCCGGACCACCCGGCGGTGTCGGGGATCGATGAGGTAGAAGAAGAGGCCAGCCGCTTCCCCGAGGGCCTGCACCGTGGCCCAGGGGAGGTAGCCCAGGACCCCGTCCAGCAGGCGGAAGGCGCCATATTCCAGGCGGTGCTTGAGGCTGGGTGAGGCGGCAGGGGTCATGTACCACTAAAAAAGGGGCGCCTCGGGTTCGAGGCGCTGACCCCCAGTTTACCAGGATCCGGAGGGGGGGCATTTGGCCAGAATCTGGATCGTCCGGAATTTTCGGGAAAGCAATCTCCCCGCTGAGAGCGCAGAGAAAAACGGGCAAGGACTGGAACACCGATGAACACCGATAAAGGCTGATGAACACCGATTAGGGTGGGGGTGGGTTCGTTCGGCAATGCGCATGGGCTCCATCTCGGGGCGCCGCTGCCGCGCCTCTTGGGGGGCCCATACCAGCCGCAGAGACATGGGTGGATGAAAAGAAATGAAGGAACGCAGAGGAAAACCGAGGAGCTGAGGAGAGCGGAGAACGGCCTGGGTGCTTGGGTCGGAAAAGCTTCTTCGCCGGGGATGGCGGGGGAGGAGGGGGATAAAGCACTTGGGGCCGTGCTGGGTTGGGTCGGGGCGCCTCCGCGCTCTCTGCTGTTGGCGGTTTCCTTCCCCGGGATTCCCGGATGAACCCAGAACGCCCCCAGGCCTCAGGCTCGGGCCAGGGGCATGGTCATGCAGCGGGGGCCTCCCCGGGCTCGGCTCAGCTCCCCGGCCTCGATCTGGATCAGCCGCTTCCGCCCATCCAGCAGGTCCAGACCTGGATCTGCCAGCACCTCGGCGGCGCTCTTCACCTGGTAGCCCGCCCGGTCGAGGGCCTCGGCTGTGGCGATGTTGCGGCCGTAGCTGGTGATGACCCCCGGCGCCAGACAGAAGGCATTGGCCCCATCCGTCCACTGCTCCCGCTGCTGCATGA
>CAIRQL010000210.1 GCA_903880675.1 uncultured Holophagaceae bacterium
GGCTCCAGCAGCTCGGCAGACTCCTGACCCCGCACCCAGTGGGGCACCATGACCGGCTCGGCGTGGACATTCACCAGGCCGGCGGCCTTCATGCGGGACTGGGCCCAGGCGATGGCCTGGTCCAGCTGGGGCGAGCCCGAGAGGCGGTGGCCGATGCGGTCGCAGAGCCAGGCCAGGTCCTCGTAGGCCCCGTGGGTGCGCGAGGCCTCCGCCCGCAGGCGCTCCGAGGCCGTGCGCAGGTCTTCGGGCGAAGACTGGGCGCTCAGACAGACGGCGGCCAGACAGGTGAGGAGAAGGCGGGCAGGGAGCATCCACCGATCCTAGCGGGGCCCTCCCCAGCCGTCACCGAAAACCCCTGCGCCTCAGGGTTGTGACGGGGTCTTAGGGACCGAGGCTTCGATCTGTGCCTTCACGGCGTTCATGAGGGCGTTGGGGATGGGCACGCTGAGGTTGTACTGCTCGATGCGCCAGCGCCCACCCTGGTTGGAGAGCACGCCGGAGCCCCGGGAGGGACCCAGGTTCGGGGTCGCCAGGTCCTCGTCGAACCAGGCGGTGCGGCCGTCCTGGGAAATTGAGACGGACCGCCGGGTGGCCTTGAAGCTCCAAGCCTTCCCGCGCTGGAAGATGGGATGGGCCCAGGCCTGGAAAGCCGCCTTGGGCCAGCGCTCCGTGGCATCCGTACCCAGGAACACCGCGTTCTCCGCCAGGTGGGCGAAGTAGCGGACCTCATCGGCCTGGGCCGCCGCCAGATGCCAGTCATCCAGCACCGTGGCAATGGCCTTCTCCGCAGGACTCTGGGCTACCAGGGTCAGGGTGGCGCCGAGGAGCAGGGCAGGGCGCATGGGGCCTCCAATCGCATGGCCAAGCATGGGCCAGGAACCAGTCAGCCAGCCAGTCCTCTCTTCATCTCGGTATCGGCGCAGCCGATACCGAGCAGGGGCGCGAACCTTTCGTGGTGTCTCTACCTATCCAACCGCACCCGCACCTTCATCCGACCTGCGGCATCGGTTTCCAGGACCTCCCAGGCCAAAGGGCCGCTGCGGCCTTTGGGCTGCTCGCCGGGGCCCAGGTTGAAGGCGGCGTCGTCCAGCTGCCAGAGGCCCAGGGGCAGGCGGGGCTTGGGGGGTTCCGGGGTGCCAGGGTGGGCGTCCACCACGCGGACCGGGCCCCGGGGCTGGCCGTGGGTGAGCAGGCTGGGATCGATGAGCGCCACCACCAGGCCCTCGTGGCCAGGGCCGAAGCGGTGGCCGATGCGACCGCGCTCGAAGCCCCAGGGACGGCGTACTTCCAGGCTGAAGAAGCGGCCCTTTTTGCGAGGATCGGGCACGGTCACCCACTGGGGGTCGGCACCGGGCGCCCCGGCGATGGGGGGGACCCAGCCTTCCCAGGTGCGGCCCTTGACCGCCAGACGGGTCACGGTATCCCGGAAGCCACCCCGGTACCAGAGCTCGGAGCGCACCCAGGCGGTGGGATGGGAGGGGCTGTAGCCCGTGTCCTGGGACCAGGGGCCGGTCTCGGGGTGGGAGCGGTCCCAGCCGCGGTACTGGCCGCCGTCCATGAGGTCCCAGAGGCCCGCCGTGAGGGCCTTCCCGGCCTCCAGGTAGAGGTCATCCACCCGGTGCTCGCCCATGGCGTGGAAGGCCTCGTGCACCAGGTTGCCCAGGGGCAGTTCCTCCGGCAGCAGGAGCAGGGGCCAGCGCAGGGTGGAGTCCCAGGGCAGGGGCGTCAGCAGGCTCACGGGCTTGAAGTGGCGCTCGTCCGCCGTGACGGACTGGGGCGGCCCCGGCAGGAAGATCCACAGATGGTCGGGCTTGCCATCCGGGCGGGGCAGGCCCGTGCGGTTATCCACGCGGTCGCAGTCCCCCAGGGGCAGGTCCCGCAGGCGGTCCAGCACCCAGCGGGCCAGGGCCGGTCCCTGGGCATCGCGGGGGGGGATGGCCGGGCCGGGGAGGTGCAGGAAGCGCCCCTCCACCAGGGACAGGCCGCCCGTGCTGACTTCATAGAGGTAGCTGGCGGCGCTGGCGGTGCCTGGGCGCCGGGAGAAGAGCAGCTCCCGCAGGTCGGCGTCAGACCGCTGGGCGGGTACGCCGGGGAGGTCCAGGCGCACCACCAGGACGGCCTCGGTGCGGTGGGTCAGCCGAGGGCGGAGGCTGCGGTCCCGGTTCCAGTCGGCGGCTGGCACCAGGTCCCGGGTCCAGCCCTCCTTCTCCACTGCCAGGACGGTGTCCTCTGGCCCTAGGCTTAGCCGGAAGCGGCCCTCGGCATCGGTGGTGGCCACGGGCGGAGGGATGCTGGCTCCCACCCGGGGCAGGCGGTCGGGATAGATCCGAACCCCGGGCAGGCCCCGGGTGCCATCCGTGACTCTGCCCGCCAGGTCTCCGCCGGCGAGGGCCATGGCCAGCAGGCCCGCCAGGCCCAGGCGGAGGCCGGTCCAGGCCATCACGCGTGACTGAGCTTCTGCAGGTGAGCCAAGTGGGCCAGGAGGCTCACGCGGCGGCGGGTCTCCTGGGCGATCAGGGGTTTTTCCAGGGCATCCGCCACGGGCTCCTTGAGGCGGGACCAGAGGTCCAGCTCGCCCGGGCCGTACAGCAGCAGGATGGGCATGTCCCGCAGCTCATCGTTCTGGTGGATGGCCACCGCCAGGACCTGGGCGTTGCCTTCCAGCAGGTCGGTGTCCAGGACCAGCACATCCGGCCGCTCGGACAGGATCATGGCTCGGGCCTGGGTCTCGCCCTGCGCCTCACTAAAGTGGGCGGATTCCTTGCCGCAGTGGTTCTGGACCTGGGACCGAACCAGGGGGCTGGCGGAGACCACCAGCACCTTGGGGCGCACCTCGGGCAGGGTACCCACCTTGCTGGAGAGGGCCCGAATACGCAGGTGGGTCTGCACCCGCACCTGGAGCAGCACCGTGCTGGCGGGCTTGCGGATGAAGTCATCGGCCCCGGCGGCGTAGCTGCGGTCCTTGGCGTCCCGGCTCAGGGCAGTCAGCACCAGGATGGGCACACTGGCCGTCTTCAGGTCAGCCTTGATCATGGCGCAGGCCTTGAAGCCGTCCATGGTGGGCATCACCGCATCCATGATGACGATGTCGGGCATGTCCTGGCGCATGCGCTCGATGGCCTCATGCCCGTTGTGCGCCGAGATGATCCGGTGGCCCAGGGGGACCAGCTGGGCCTCCACCTCGCGGCGCTGCAGGGCATTGTCCTCCACCATCAGGATGACCATGGGGGACGGGGCTTGGCTCAATCGGACTCCTCGCAGAGGTCAAGGGTAGTGGGCCTATCGTCTTCGATCAACTGGCGGATGAGTCCGCTCCATGGGGGAAAAGCCGCAGACGTAGAGCCTTTCCCCAGGTAGAATGGGGGGTTCGAGGTTACTCAGTGCCGGATCCCGCCCTCATTCGCAACTTCAGCATCGTTGCCCACATCGACCATGGCAAGTCCACCTTGGCGGACCGTCTGCTCGAGCTGACGAAAACCGTGGCCCACCGGGACATGCAAGCGCAGATTCTAGACGACATGGATCTGGAGCGGGAGCGCGGCATCACCATCAAGGCCCACGCCGTCACGCTGAAATACCCCGCCCGGGACGGCCTGATCTACACCCTCAACCTCATCGACACCCCGGGCCACGTGGACTTCACCTACGAGGTGAGCCGCAGCCTGGCCGCCTGCGAGGGGGCCATCCTGGTGGTGGACGCCACCCAGGGCGTGGAGGCTCAGACCCTCGCCAACACCTACCTGGCCCTGGAAAACGGCCTGGAGGTCTTCCCGGTCCTCAACAAGACCGACCTCCCCAGCGCCGATCCCGATCGGGTGCTGGAGCAGATCGATACGGTCATCGGCCTCGTGGA
>CAIRQL010000211.1 GCA_903880675.1 uncultured Holophagaceae bacterium
CAAACCGCAGGGCCTCGATGGGGTCGAGCTTGCTGGCTTTGGCGGCGGGGTAGAGGCCGAAGATGACGCCGATGGCGGCGGGTACGGCGAAGGCGCTGACCACGGCCCAGAGGGGGATGCGGCCCACGGTGCCCAGCAGGGTCTTGCCGAGGATGGCGCCCATGCCGTAGCCCAGTACGATGCCCACGGTGCCGCCGAACACGGACAGCAGCGCCGCCTCGATGAGGAACTGCAGCATCACATCCCGCCGCTTGGCCCCTACAGCCTTGCGGATGCCGATCTCGCGGGTGCGCTCGGTGACGCTCACCAGCATGATGTTCATGATGCCGATGCCACCCACCAGCAGGGCGATGGACACCATCCCGCCGGCCACGGAGGTGATGATGCCGGTGATGCTGCCGATGATGGAGGCGAACTGTTTGGGGCTGAAGACCTTGAAGCCCTCCTGCTCCTTGGGCTTGAGGCCCTTGATGCGGCGCAGGGCGTCGCCCACCAGGTCAGCGCCGTCGTCGGCGCTGATCTTGGGGTCGATGCGCACCTGGAAGAACAGCTGGCGGCGCTGCTGGTCTGTGAGCAGGGCCAGTCCCGTGGTGAGGGGGATGATCACGTTGCTGTCGGGGTCGCTGCCCAGGGTGGTGCCCCGCTCTTCCAGGACGCCGATGATCTCCAGACTGAGGGTGGGCGTCTGCATGAGCTTGCCGATGGGGTTGCCCCGGATATCCAGCTTTTCGAGGACCTTGGGGCCGATGATGGCCACCTTGTTCCCCAGGCGCAGGTCGCTGGAGACGAAGTTTCGGCCCATCTGGAGGGCGACATCGTTCAGCTCCAGGTAGCTGTCGTCGGTCATGACCAGGCTGGTGCTGGTGGTCCGACCGTTGGCCTTCAGCTCAGAGCTCGAGATGGACAGGGGCGTCACCTGGGTTACCTGAGGAACGGCCCGCTGCAGGGCCCTCAGGTCGTCCTGGGTGAGGTCCCGGTTCTTCACCTTCACATACTGGTCGAAGGGGATGTCCTGGGGCATGAGGGGCCGCACGAAGAGGGTCTGGCTGCCGGCCCGCTCGATCTGCTTGAGCACGCTGCGCTCGAGGCCCTGCACCAGGCTCACCACGATGATCACGGCAGCCACGCCGATGATGATGCCGAGGGCCGTGAGCATGGACCGCAGCTTGTTGGCCCGCAGGGCCTTCAGGGCAGCCTGGAAGGGCTCTGCAGCACCCATCACGGCTTGGCGTCCTTCTTCTTGCGAGCTTCCTGCTCGACCTGCGTGTCGGACTTCAGCTTCAGCTTCACCGAGGCGCGGTCCTTCAGCTCCTTGAGCTTGCGGATGGGCCCGGTGAGCACGGTCTCGCCCTCGGCGAGGCCTTCCTTGACCTCATAGAACTGGGTGTTGGCGATGCCCGTGCGCAGGGAGCGCTCCGAGACCCGGCCCTCCTTGTGGACCATGACCACGCTGCGGGTCTCCGGGCTGAGGAGGCCCTTCTTCTGGGCGTCCTCCAGGGTGCCTTCCCGCTCCAGCACGGACTGCAGGGGCACCCGCACCACCTTGGCGGCCTCGGCGGTGAGCACCACCGCCCGGGCGCTCATGCCGGGGCGCAGGCGACTGATGTCCTCGGTGGCCATGTCGAGGGCCACCTTCACCCGGTACATGTTGGAGTCCTGGCCGATCTTCTCGGCGGCGGAGGCGATCTCCCGGACCTTGCCCTGAAAGACCTTGCCGGGGAAGGACTCCACGGTGACCTGGGCGGGCTGCTGGAGCTTGAGGCGCACCACCTCGCTCTCGTTGACCTTGATTTCGGCGATGAGGTCGCTCATGTCGGAGATGACCATGAGCACGGCTCCCGGTAGGTTGCTCATGCCCGGGATGGCGGTCTCGCCGCGCTCGGCCTTGAGCCCCGTGACGCGGCCCGGGATGGGGGCCACCAGGACGGACTTGCTGAGGGCGTCCCGCATGGAGGCCACATTGGCCTTGCCCTGCAGGATGGCGGTCTGGGCGGTCTGGAAGCTGAGCTCGGAGCTATCCCGGTTGAGGCGGGCCTGGCGGAAGTCCTCTTCGGAGATGAGGCCCTGGCTGAAGAGGGACTCCATGCGCTTGAAGGTGTCCCGGAGCTTGGTCTGGCTGGCCTCCAGGCGGGCGGCGTCCTTGGTCTGGCCCGCCAGCGCGGCTTCCGCCTGGACCAAGCCCTGCTTGAGGCGCTCCTGGTCGATGGTCACCAGCAGGTCACCGGCCTTCACGTCCTGGCCATCCTTCACATGGAGGGCCTTGATCTCGCCCATCACGGAGGTGCCCACGTTGATGCGGATCATGGCCTGGATCTCGCCGCTGGCCACGATGGTCTCGCGGATGTCACCCTTGGCCACCGCATCCCAGGCGAAGGCGCTGTCCTCGTCCCGGGCGCCTCCGAAGGTGACGCCGAGCACCAGGAGCAGAACAAGGGCCACCCCTCCTACGATGAGGAAACGGGTCTTCGACGAGGCCATCTACTTGGCTCCCATCAGGCGCAGGCCAATCCCCGCCACCAGGGGCAGGAACACGCAGATCACCGCACCGGCCGTCTTCATGCGGAGCAGGTGGCGCAGGGCCAGGTAGGCCAGGCCGGCCTCTGCCAGGTAGAAGAGGTCCATGGCGTAGAGCAGGGTCTGGAGCTTGAGGCCGTCCACGTGGATGAAGTAGCCGAGCGAGGTGGGTGCCACCTTGTCCGGGGTGAGGCCGCCGATGGGGCGCACCAGGCAGATGATGGCGATGAGCAGCATGCCGGGCAGCTTCACCAGGCTGGGCACCACCGCCGCCGTGAAGGCCTGGGTGTAGGTGGGGGCCGGTCCTTCGGGCAGGGCCTTGCCGATGAGCCAGTAGAAGAGGCCCACCAGGGCCAGGCCAGCGGGGGTGCCGAAGATCACGCCCAGGGCGCTGAAGGGCAGGATGAACTTCTTCTGCATGTCGATGATGGTGTCGATCTGGGCCGAGGTGATCTGGGGGTTGCGCTCCAGGATGGGGCGCAACATCTCGTCGGCATCCACCTTCAGGGCCCAGACCAGGGTGAGGGCCATGGCAGCCACGAGGATGGTGCCCAGGGCCCAGCCCCAGGTCGGGGTCTGGTTGAGACGGCGGAACAGCGCCACGGGATCGGTGAACACCCCAGCGATCTGTTCCAGGATGCCGGGAGCCTTGGGCTTGGGGGCCTCGGGCTGTTCATTGAAGAGCGTTTCGGGCTGCTCGGTCATGTC
>CAIRQL010000212.1 GCA_903880675.1 uncultured Holophagaceae bacterium
ACCAACCGCGCCCAGTACCTGCTGGTGCAGCATCTGGCCCGGCATCACCACAACCTGTGCGTGGTGGGGGATGAAGATCAGTGCCTGGTTCCGGGCACGCGGATCCTTCTGGCAAATGGGACAAAGCGCCCTATCGAGCAGGTGGTACCAGGCGACCTCGTCCGCGCTGCCCATGGGAGCGGAGACTTCCGTGCCGCTGCGGTCACCAAAGTCGCCGCAAGGGCGAGGCAGGGGCAGGCCATTCGCATCACGACCCAGGCGGGGCGTGTCCTCACCAGTACCCCCGAGCACATCCACTTTGCCGGCTACCGCCTAGATGTCACGCCCCAGCTGCACTTCGTCTACCTCATGCACAAGCGGGGCATCGGCTGGCGGGTGGGCACCACCCAGACCCACACCCGGGGCCAGGTGAAGCCGGTGGTGGGGTTCCTGCAGCGGGCCCGGCAGGAGCATGCGGATGAGCTGTGGGTGGTGAGCACCCACGCTACGGAGCAGGAGGCCCGGCTGCAGGAGGCGGTGCTGTCGCTCCAGTATCAGCTGCCGACCCTGCCCTTCGTGCCCCGCAAAGGCGCCTCCACCAAGGGCCTGGTCCACGATGCCGAGAGCATCCGTCGGGTGTTTGCCGCCGTGGACTCCGCCGCCGGAGCTGAGCGCCTGCTGGGGGATCTGGGCCTGGAAGTGGCCTTCCCCCACCACCGGGCCCAGGCCGCCACGGGCCTGCGCCGGGTGGTTACCGTCACCCTCTGCGGGGATCGCCGGGGTCGCCGCCCCATGCACCGCATCTCCATGGTGGGCCAGGACCCTGAGGGTCGCCGCCTCCTGGAGGGACTGGGTCTCTCCGTGCGTCCCGCCAAGGCCGGTTCCGCCAGCTGGCGCATGGAGACCTGCGCCGCCTCCTATGGTGATATTCGGCGCACCGCAGACCGCATCCGCACCCACCTGAACGCTGAACTGCAGCTGCAGGCTCGCCTGGGCGCAACTCCCGGCAAGGACACCTGTAGCTTGCCCTTCCTGCCGGCCTGTAATGTGCAGCCGGGGATGGCCCTCTTTGATGCCGAGGGCGGGCTGGACCTGGTGACGAGCGTTGAACGAGTGCCCCTGCAGCAGTCGGTCCACGACCTGGATGTGGAAGGGGTCCACAACTTCGTGGCCGAGGGACTGGTGACCCACAACTCGGTGTACGGCTGGCGCGGAGCTGATATTCGCAACATCCTGGACTTCCAGACCGACTTTCCCGAGGCCATCCGCATCGAGCTGCTGCAGAACTACCGCTCCACGAAGAAGATCCTGGATGCGGCCTCGGAGGTCATCGCCAACAACACCCAGCGGGTGGAGGGGAAGGGCGTCCTCACCACGGAGCTGGGGGAGGGCGAGGCCCTGGTGTTCAAGCTGGTGGATGAGGGTCGGATGGAGGCGGAGTGGGTGGTGCAGCGGATCTTGGAGCTGCGCCGGGCCGAGCCCGAATCGAAGGCCGCCGTGCTCTACCGCGCCAACTGGCAGTCCCGCCAGCTGGAAGAGGCCCTGCGGGCGAAGAACGTACCCTACCGCCTGGTGGGGGGCGTGAAGTTCTACGAGCGCCAGGAGGTGAAGGACCTCATCTCCTACCTGCGGCTCATCTCGAACCCCTTCGACCTGGCGAGCTTCCGCCGCTGTGTGAATGCTCCCAGCCGCGGTGTCGGCCCCACCACCCTGGAGAAGATCCAGGCCGCCATCCCCGAGGACGGCACACCCCTGGAGGGATTGCGCCTGCTGCTGCGGAGCGGGGGCCTCAAGGGCCGGGCCCAGCGGGAGATGGGGCGCTTCCTGGAGCTGTTCAGCCACGCCGAGAGCGAGCGCACCTCCCTGGGCCTGGCGGGCCTGGTGCGCTGGGTGCTGCAGGAGAGCGGCTACCTGCAGAGCCTGGAGGACGAGGCCACCCTGGAGGCCGAGGGCCGCATCCGCAACCTGGAGGAGTTCCTCAGTGCCGCCGCCGAGTCCGAGGCCCTGGGCCTGCGCCTCTCGGAGTTCCTGGACCGCATCACCCTGGCCGCTGACACGGACAACCTGGAGGAGGCCTCGCAGCTCAGCCTCATGACCATCCACTGCGCCAAGGGCCTGGAGTTCCCCTTCGTGTTCGTGGTGGGCCTGGAGGAGGACGTCTTCCCCAACCGCAATGCCCGGGAGACCCCGGAGGGCCTGGAGGAGGAGCGGCGCCTGTTCTATGTGGCCATCACCCGCGCCCAGCGGCTGCTGAGTCTGAGCGCTGCCCGACGGCGGCGGATCTTCGGGTCGGAGACCCTGGCCATGCCCAGCCGCGTCCTGCGGGAGCTGCCGGCGGCGGCGCTGGCGGCGCCCATCCGCTGGGGCACCGAGCTCTACCAGTCCGGCGAGGGCATCCGCCCCGGGGCCTCCTTCAGCCGCAGCCCCGGTGGTGCCTCCGTGGGCACCGAGCTACA
>CAIRQL010000213.1 GCA_903880675.1 uncultured Holophagaceae bacterium
GGCAGGCTGGCCCGGCAGAGCTCGGCCAGGAACCGCGGTCCCCGTTCCAGGGAGGACTGCCCAAGGTAGAGCAGCATCAGCCGACTGACCTCAGCGGCCTTTTCAGAGGCCAGCTTGGCCTGGGCCAGGAACTTGGCCGGGTCCAGACCTTTTGGGGGGTTGCTCGCCAGCTCCAGATTGTTCATCACGGCTTGCAGCTTGTTGTTGAAGTGATGGGCGATGGCCCCAGCCATGAGGCTCAGGCTTTCGGCCTTCTGGAGCTGATGGGTCTGGTCCTTCAACCTGGTCAGAACGGCCGCGGCCTCCTTGCTCTTGGTGATGTCGGTGTGGGTCCCCATCATCAGCAGGGGTTGCCCATCCTCCGTCCAGGTGGCGACTTGGCCCCGATCCAGCACCCAAACCCATGTGCCATCCTTGTGCTGCATGCGTGACTCAAAGTCGTAGTAATCGACGTCGCCCTGGAAATGTTTCCTAAGCAGCTCATCGCTGGCCTGCAGATCATCCGGATGGGCGAACTTCATCCAGGTGGCAATGGATACCGGAGCGAGCTCCTCCAGCGTGTAGCCGATGATGTTGGCCCAGCGCTCGTTGAAGGTGGTCTCCCCGGTCTGGACATTCCACTCCCAGGTGCCCACATTCGTGCCGCTGATGATGCTGGCCAGCCGCTGGGTCCGTTCCTGGACCTTCTGCTCAAGGGTAGCGTTGAGGCTTTGAACCTTGGCCAAGTGCCTCGCGAGGCCGTAGACCGTCAGGCCCACCAGCAGGCTCACCAGACTGCCCAGGCCCAGGATCCGCGCAGAGGTGTCCTCGCCATGCCTGGCAATGAGCGCAGGCAGGGCTTGGGTCGCCACAGTCCAGGAGTGACCCGCGAATAGGAGGGGTTGGGATGCTTGCCAATGGCCTGAGGACCCGATCGGATGGGCGGGGGCCCAATCAAACATCTGGGTCTCGCGACTTGTCCCCGGCCCGTCGAAAACCTTCAGGTCCAGGTCAGATGCATTTTCCCCCAACAAGCCGGTCATGAAATCGTTCATCCGGAAAGGAGCGTAGACCCAGCCAAGCAGGTTCCGCCTCCGGTCCTCGAGTGTTTGCGTGGCTCGACCGTTCCGGTAGACCGGGACATACAGAAGAAACCCGGCCTGGATGTCCTCGCCGGTTTCCTGCACCAGTTCCACCCTGCCGGAGAGGGCGGGACCGCCCGAATCCGCCGCCCGGCGCATGGCCGCCTGGCGCACCGGTTCGGAGAACATGTCGTAGCCAAAGGCCCGCAGGTTCCGATCCTGGAAGGGCTCCAGGTAGATGATCGAGCTATAAAGCGCCCGCTTCCCGGCGGGGCGAATGCTGTACTCCGGGAAACCCTGGCGACGGATTTGGGCGAGGTGCCGGTCCAGCTCGGCCGGGGAAACCACCAACGAAAAGCCGATCCCCTGAATTCCCGGATAGCGCTTGGCGACTTCTAAGTTGGCAACAAAGGTGGCGAATTCGCCCTGAGTCACCACGTCACTGGCCTGAAAAAGCCCACGGGCGGCCAA
>CAIRQL010000214.1 GCA_903880675.1 uncultured Holophagaceae bacterium
ATGGTGCTGTCCACCCAGTGGTACCTGCTCTTCAACATCATCGCCGGGGCCCAGGCCATCCCCATGGAGCTGCGCGAGGCCGCCCGGGCCTTCCGGCTCTCCCTGTGGCGGCGCTGCTGGAGCCTGTACTTCCCCGCTGTGTTCCCCTTCCTGGTCACGGGCTGGGTCACGGCCACCGGCGGGGCCTGGAACGCCAGCATCGTGACGGAGATCGTCACCGCCAAGCACCAGACCCTGCGCACCCTCGGGCTGGGGGCAGAGGTCGTCCTCGCCACGGACCGGGGTTCCATGCCGGACCTGGCTGCCAGTGCCCTGCTCATGGCCGGCATGGTGGTGCTCTTCAACCGCCTCGTGTGGGGCCCCCTCTATCGGCTGGCGGAAACCCGCTACGCCATGAACCGCTGAGGTGCACATGCAGCTACCGTTCGGTGCTCCCATCTGCGAACTCCGCAACGTCCAGATGCGCTTCCCCAGCGGCAAAGGTAAGGTCCAGCGTGTGCTGGAGGACATCCTCCTGGACGTGCGACCCGACGAGATCCTGTCCATCATCGGCCCCAACGGCTCCGGCAAGTCCACCCTGCTGCGCCTGCTCTCAGGCCTGCTGGAGCCCACCCAGGGCGAGGTGCTCTACCACGGCGACCGCCTGACGGGGCTCAACCCAGGTGTGGCGGTGGTGTTTCAGACCTTCGCCCTCTACCCCTGGATGACCGTGGAAGAGAATGTCCGGGTGGTGCTGCGGGCGCGGGACCTGCCGGAAGGCGAGGTGCGCGAGCAGGCCCACCAGGCCATCCGCAAGGTGGGCCTCGAGGGCTTCGAGGAGGCCTATCCCCGGGAGCTGAGCCGCGGCACCAAGCAGCGCGTGGGCGTGGCCCGGGCCCTGGCGGTGGACCCCGAGATCCTGGTCATGGACGAGCCCTTCAGCCAGGTGGACGCCCTCACGGCAGAGGCCCTGCGGGCGGAGCTGCTGGACATCTGGGCCGATGCGGAGCGCAACCCCTCCTCCATCGTCATGGTGAGCCAGTCCATCCGCGAGGCCCTGCTCATGGCGGACCGGGTGGCGATCCTCTCCGGCATCCCCGGGACCGTGCGCACGGTGGTGGAGGTGCCCCTGCCCCGCCCCCGGGACAGCCGCTCCCCCGAGTTCATGAAGCTGGTGGACCACATCCACGACATCATCACCAGCGCCGAGCTGCCGGACATCCACGTCACGGCCCCCATGCCCTCCTCTTCCCAGGAGGACCCCGTGGAGCCCCTGCCCCTGGTGCAGAGCGCCGACATCCTGGGCCTCCTGGAGTTCCTGGAGGCTCAGGGCGGCACCAGCGATCTGTTCCAGGTGGCCTCCCACACGCATGTCCCCTTTGACCGGGTGCTCACCACCGTGAAGGCTGCCGAGATGCTGGACCTGGTGGACACCCCCAAGCGGGGCGTGCTGCTGACGGCCCTGGGCAAGCGCTTCGTGAACGCCAACATGGACGACCGCAAGGACCTCTGGCGCGCCCAGCTCCTGGAGCTCCGCCTGTTCCGGGTGGTGTGCCAGATGATGGAGCTGGAGGACGGCGAGCTGCCCAAGGAGGCCCTGCTGGTGGAACTGGCCACCCGTCTGCCCATGGAGGACCCCGAACAGACCTTCGAAACGCTTGTTGGCTGGGGCCGCTTCGGCGAGCTCTTCGCCTACCGCGAAGAGCGCGGCGTCCTCACCCCGGAATAGCGCCTAGCCGAGTGCCCTGCTTCAAGGGCTTGTTGCCGGGGATAAGTGGGATGGGCGGAGATAACTGCGAGAGCCATTCAGTGGCTGGAGTCGGGCACGGGCGGGGTCAGGGCGCAGAGGGTGACGCCGGCCAGGACCAGGAGGGCACCCAGGCCCTGCACCGGGCGCATGGCTTCCGCCAGCAGCAGCCAGCCCAGGACGACCGTGGCCACGGGCTGGGTCATGAGGCCCATGGCCCCCATGCTGGTGGGCACGTGGCCCAGGCCCCAGGTGATGAGCCACCAGGCCCCCACCTGCACGCCCAGGCCCAACGCCAGAAGAGCGGCCCAGGACCGGGGGGGATACCCGGTGAAGGCCTCGCCCCGGGTCCAGCCCAGGACGCCGAACAGGACCGTGCAGCAGAGCACCACCCAGAAGAGGGCTTCCAGGGTGCTGAGGTTGCGCCGGGCCCGCCCCAGCGCCAGGGTGAAGGCGGCATAGGCCAGAGAGGCCAGGGCCCCCAGCAGCTCCCCCAGGCCCGTACCCAAGCGGGCCCCCCGGGCCAGGCCCAGCACCAGGGCCCCGGCGGTGGCCAGAGCCATCCCGGTCCAGAAGCGACGGCGCAGGCGGGCGCCCAGCCAGAGCACAGACACCAGGGCCACCCAGATGGGGGCCAGGGTGACCAGCAGGGTGGCATTGGCAGCACTGGTGAGGCGCAGGGCTGTGTGCCACATCCACAGGTCGGAGACGAAGCAGGCGCCGGCCAGGATAGCCCACAGGCGCGGCCCCGCCGGGCCCGGAGTCCGGCTCCGCCAGGCCAGCACGGCCACCAGAGGCAGGGCGAAAGCCATGCGGTAGAAGCCCACCAGCAGCGGGCTCGCCGGTGCCGCCCAGCGCACCAGCATGGCGGCAAAGCCCAGCAGGGACGCCCCCAGGATCAGGGCCGCCAGCCCCCGTGCGTCCGGCGGTTCCCGCAGGGTCATGGTGTTGCCTTCCTGGGCAGGCTCAGGACTCGAGGGTCTCGGCGACCTTGCCGACCAGGGCCGAGGCCTCCACCGGCTTCAGGAGGAACCCGGAGATGCCCAGCTGTTGGAGCCGGCCGAGGCTGAGCTCGTCCCGGTGGGCCGAGACGATGAGGATGGGCAGGTCCTTCAGGGCCGGATCCTCGCGGCAGGCCCGCACCAGGCTCTCCCCAGGGCAGTCCGGCATGAGGCAGTCCGCCATGAGCAGGGCCACCGGCGTCTCCCGGAGGACCTTCAGCACCTCGAAGAGCGAGGTGGGCTCCACCTCCACGGCATCGTGCCCCGAGGCGCGCAGAGCGCCCGCCGAATAGGCCCGGACCAAGCGACTGTCGTCCACCACGGCAATGCGGGGCATGGTGCCTCCCAGTCACCTCATCGTAATACCAGAAAAAAACTTGAGCAAATGAGGGAAATGCCATGGAACGGGCCCCCCTCAGTTGGCCCAGCGGGAGACCTGCTCCCAGATATCGTCGTCGGTGCAAGGGCCGTTGAGGACGATGGCGAAGACCCGTACCTTGCCCTCGGGGGTCTGCAGGTAGCCGCAGAGGCTGGTGACGTGATCCAGGTGGCCCGTCTTCACCCGCACCCGCCGGGCCAGATTGGGGTCCTTCACCTTCAGCTTCCAGGGCTCCCCGCCGATGATCTTGAGGGAGGACACGAACTCTGGTCCCACCTCGAAGTCGTGGTAGGCGCCCCGCAGGATGATGGCCAGGGTGCGGGCCGAGAGGCGGTTGTCCTTGCTGAGACCAGAGCCGTCCGTGACCTTCACGACCTCGGGCCCGAGATCAAAGGCGGCCTGGTAGAAGGCCTGGATGCGCTTCACGCCCCGGGGCCAGGAGCCCTCGCCGAAGGACCGCACCAGCATCTCGACCATGAAGTTGTTGGACCACTTGTTGATGTCCATGACCAGGGAGCGCAGGGGCGGCGAGGTCCAGGTCAGCAGCTTGCGCGGCGCGGTGGCCCCGGCGGGGAGGCCGTCCACGGGGATGCCCGTCTCCACCAGGAGGCGCTGCAGGGTCTCCCGCGCCAAGCGCTGGGGATCTGCCACCTGGCGGCCCGCCTCGTCCCGGTTGAAGTTCACGGATAAGGCAAGCACGGAGGGCAGGGTGTCGGCGGAAGTATTCTCCCAGCCCTGGGGCTCCCGCTGGGCGTCGAAGGCCCCCTGATCCAGGCGGATGCTGCCCTTCACCCGGCGCACGCCGGCCTTCTTGAGGGCCTGCGCCAGCAGCCAGAGCCGCTCGCTGGTCAGCAGCGGATCGCCGGCGCCCTTGAAGGTCAGGTCGCCCTGCACCACGCCGTCAGCCAGGTCGCCCCAGACCTCGGTCTCCAGGACGAACTCCGGCTTGAGGCTCTTGAGCAGCGCATAGGTCGATACCACCTTGGTGGTGCTGGCCGGAACCAGAGCCAGGTCGTCCCGGTGCCGCCCCAGGGCCTTGCCGGAGGAGGCATCCCACAGGCCCGCGGAGACCCGCACGCCCCGGGCTTCCAGGCGCAGGGCCCAGGTGCGCAGGTCCTGGGCGGGCAGCACCTGGGCCACCAGCAGGAGGAGGGACAGCAGACCGGGCTTCATGGGACCTCAGTTCTTGGGGGTCGGTGACGGGGTCTGCGTCTGGCCCTGGCCGGCGGGCGTGGGCGGCCGCTGCAGGTTGCGCAGACGGGTGGCCTCATCGCCCAGGCCCAGCAGGTTCTGGTCCGCCGAGAAGGTCCAGTCCCTGACCAGCTCCTTGAGCTGGTAGATGTGCTTCGCATTCTGGTTGCCCTTGCTCCGGACCCCCACGATGGGGAGGCCCTGGGTGTTGCCGGAGGCTCCCGGCTGCACCTGGGTGATGAACTCCCAGTCTCCCGCCTCCGTCATGGGGTCCTTGTACTTCTGGCGCAGGATCCGCGGCCGCACCTTCATGACCTCGTCCAGGTCCCGGGGGTACTGCTTGGCCCGGGCGAAATAGATCCGCAGGGCCTCGGCGATGGCCTCGCCTCGGAAGATCAGCTCCTCCTCGTTGGCGTGCTGCACCTCGAAGCTGAGGGCGGGGGCGGTCTTCATGAGCAGGATGCCCATGCCCACTGCCAGGGCCAGGGCCAGGGCCATGGTGAATCCGCGCTGGCGAGGGTGGGCAGGCATCCGGGCTCCAGGACCCAGATTACCAGGAGCCCCGGTCTGCTTTGCGGGTCATGAGCTCGCGGAAGGCCTTCACCACCTCCGGGTCGAACTGGGCCCCGGCCTCGCTGGTGACCTCCTCCAGGGCCTGACGGAAGCCCATGGGGCTGCGGTAGCCCTTGCCGCTGGTCATCACCTCGTAGGCCTCGATGATGCCGATGATGCGGCTCCCGATGGGAATGGCGGTCTCCCGGAGCCGGTCCGGATAGCCGTTCCCATCCCAGCGCTCGTGGTGGTGGCGAATCGTCCGCACCACATCGAAGGGGAAGCGGAGGTCCTTCAGGAACACCGCGGCCAGCTCCGGGTGGCTGCGCACTTTCCGCAGCTCCTCGGCACTGAGGTCCTGCTTGGCCAGCATCTTGGGGTCCAGCATCAGGAGGCCGACATCGTGCAGGATCGCAGCGATGCTCACGGCCTCCACCTCCTCGGTGGTCAGGCCCAGGCGGAGCGCCAGGTCCCGGGCCAGGCGGGCGGTGGCCAGGCTGTGGGGCCGGAGACTGGGCATGCGCCCCTCCCCCGACTGCAGGATGCGGTGGCTCACCGAAAGGAAGGCGTGGTGGTAGCGCTCGTGGAGGCGGGACTCCTGCAGGTGGAGGGCGAGCACCCGTCCCATCTGCTGGATGGCCTCGATCTCCGCCCGAGAGAAGGACTGCTCCTCCTGGCGCAGGACCAGAAACAGGTCGTGGCCCCGCAGGCTCTCGTTCAGCAGCAGGGGCATGCAGACGGCGAAGGCCCCGTCGATGGACGGCATATCCACCAGCCCGGTCTGGGTGATGAGGCGCAGGTCCTGGGGGGGCACCGCCGGCAGGTGCGGCATGGCGTGGCCAAGGAGCTGCTGCTGCAGGCCATCCGAAAGCGGAAAGGTGCTGAAAGCCAGGATGGGGCGGATCTCCTCGGGGTCATCGATCCAGAGGGCCACGGCAGAGGCCGGCATGAGCTTGCTGATGAGCTCCGCCACTTCCCAGAAGAAGGTCCGCAGCTCCGGCCGGACCATGCCGCGCTTGCGGTCCGGGTTGGGGGGCGGCGGGGCCACCCAGCCACTGAGGGTGCGGTCCGGATCCCAGGGCACCGGCGCGTAGGTCGCTGCGCCGCCGGGGAAGCCGTGGAGCTGTTCCGGGTTCCGGGGCCCGACGGTTGGGCGCTCTGATTCTGCGGAGGGCCGGGCCTTCACTGGGCGGACCACCGGCGGCGGGGCCGGCTCAGAGCCCTGGAAGCCGTGGTCCCGGAGCTCCGTCACCAGGTCCCGGCAGATGGCCAGGGTGGCCTGCTCATCCTCCTCGGGGTGGAAGGGGGCGCCCTTGATGCGGTCCCGCTGCACCAGCAGGCCCACCCAGGTGCCTTCCAGGTGGAGGGGCGTCACAAAGGCCCGGGGGAAGGTCCCGTCCGTCCCCGCGTCGGTCAGATCCGGCCAGTCTGCCGGGCCATCCAGCAGAAAGGAGCGCCGCTCCCGCTGGGTGCGGACCAGCAGGGGATGCCCCTCGGGAATCACCGCAGGGGGGGTCTTGCCTCGGGGCCAGCCATAGGAACTGACCACATCGAAGTTCCGCTGGCCCGGGAGGCGCAGGTACAGCACGCCCTTGGTGCTCCCCACCTCTTCGAGGCAGCGGTAGAGCACCTGGGAACAGCGGTGGGCAACGGCACCACCGAGGCGTTGAGCGGCAGAGGAGACTGGGAGTTGGATCCGGGCACCTATGGGTTGGCCTCCCATCATGCCAGAGCAAGCCAGATACATTCCAACGAATTGGTTATGAAAAATGCGTCCATTACCTAAGGGTCTGGAATCAATCCCCGCCGCCGGGTGGCTGGGCCAGGCTGCCGACCAGGAGGGTCCGCTCCGCCCAGCGGGTGAGCCCCGCCAGCTGGCTCCCGGTGCCGCACTCGAAGAGCGGCGCATCCAGCGTCCGGAGGCGGGCCACCACGGCCAGCCAGTCCACGGGCAGGGCCACCGAGGCCAGGCCCTCGTCCCAGGCCGCCGACCCATCTTCCAGGGGCCGCCCATCGAAGTGGGACAGCAGGGGAAAGGCCGGGTCGGCAGGGCACCAAGCGGACAGGCGGCGGGCCAGGGCGGGCAGCAGCGGCGCCATATGGGGCCCGTGGAGGGGGTGGCGCACCGGCAGGAGGCCCGCCTTGAGGGCCCCGGGTGCCAGGGCCGCCACCAGCGGCTCTAGAGCCGCCACTGCCCCGGAGACGGTGAACTGGGCGCGGCCGTTGCGGTTGGACAGCACCAGGCCCGGGTGGTCCAGCAGCGCCCGGTGGAGGTCCACCTCGGGAACCCCAATGCAGAAGGCCATGCCCATGGGCCGCCCGGCGAAGGTCTCGGCGCTCAGGTCCTCCACCGCCGAGATCAGGTCCAGGGCCGCCTCCAGGGGCACCACCCCCGCCGCCACCAGGGCCGAGTAGAAGCCCATGCTGTGGCCAGTGGCGGCCTGCGGCAGGGGCAGGCCCGCCTGGCGCCAGGCCCGGAACACGCCCACCGAGTGGGCCAGCACGGCATAGGGGGCCACCCGCTGCGCCCGCAGGGCTTCCAGGGGTCCTTCCCCCATGAGGCGGCGCAGGGGAAGCCCGGTGTGGGCCTCGGCGGTCGCCAGGGTCTCCACCCAGGCACCCTGCCCCGCCCAGCCTGCGGCCATCCCCACGGCTTCCGTCCCCTGACCGGGGAACAGCAGCACGGGTCGGCGGGTGGCATCCATGCCCCCAGCATACGGGGTTCCCGCGGCCTCGGGTTTGGCCCGGCGGCGCCACTCGGCTACCGTGTCCCGATGGCCCCCTTTCCTTCCTGGCAACAGGTTGCCTGGCATGCGCGTCGCTCCTACTGGGAGCTGGCGGAGGCTGAGCGCCACGACCTGAGGTCCACCCTGGAGCAGGAGGCCGCCGACCGGGCGCGCCACTCAGATGACGCCCTGGCCGAATACGCCAGCCTGCCCGGCACCCTGGAGGGCCAGCTGGTGAATGGCGACATCCTGGCCACCCTGCTGCCCACCCTCTGCGCCAACCCCACCCAGGGCTACGAGGCCCTTGAGGACCCTGGGGGCCGGGCGGCGATCCACCTCAATGCCCTGGGCAAGCGCCTCCGGGACCGGGCCCTGGAGCGCGCCACGGGGGTGCCGGTGATCATCTTCATGGGCGGCCAGGCCTCCGGCAAGACCACCGCGGCCCTGGCCCTGGGGGGCGCCTTTGGGGCCGCCTTCGATGCCCCCCACGCCGAACCCGAGAGCCTGGAGTTCCTCCTGGGCCGCATCGGCCGTTCGGGGTGCGGGGAGATCCACGTGGCCTACACGGACCGCACCCCCGAGGGCAGCCTGAGGGCCATGCTGGCCCGGTCGGAGCGGGAGGGTCGCTACGTCCCCCTGGACCGCATGGCCCGAGCCCACGCCGGCGCCCCCATCACCTTTCTGGGCCTGGCCTCCGAGGTGAGCCGGGGGTTCCACCTCTACCATGTGCGGGTCCATGAGGACGCCCCGGCGACCATTGCCCAGGGCCTGGAGGCCGTGATGGCCGTCCGGGTTCGGGAAAAACCCGCCGAATCTGTGGTTGCCTATCGGCTTCAGACCGCTTACATTTCTCTCCTAAGGAACCAAACCCATGATCCCCAAGCCTGGTACCCGCGAGATGTCCTCGCCGGCCTCAACCGAAGCCTCGACGCCTGGCGTCGAAGCGAAGCCGACCATCTCCTTCGCCGATTTTTCCAAGCTGTGGCGGAGGGAAGTCCCGCTGGTGGTGCAGACCCACGAGGAGCATCGCTTGGAAGTCCGCCGGAGCCTGGGCCTGGCCTGAGCTGAATTCGCGCTGCGAATTCAGATAACAAAAGATTCTTTGTGGAATTCGCAAAGCGAATTCCCATCTGAATTTGCGCAGCAAATTCAGTCGCGATAGCCCAGCACCACCAGCAGGCAGGGCCCCCCCGCAATGACCGACAGGCCCAGCTCCTCGGCGGCACGGATGGCGGCGGCGCTCTCTGCACCGGGCTGCATCCAGATGTGCTTTACCCCCGCCGCTGCGGCGTCGCGCACCACCTGCTCGGTGATGGCCGGCGGCGTGATGACAGAGATCGCTGGCACCGGCGCAGGCAGCGCTGCCAGGGAAGCGTAGGACTTCAGCCCCTCCACCTCCTCGGCCCGGGGGTTGATGGGATGCACCGTCCGCCCGTGCTGCTGGTAGCAGCGCAGCACCTTGTTGCCATACTTCGACCGGTCCACGCTGGCCCCCACCACCGCAAACGATTCCGAAGCCAGGAAGGCCTCAATGCGAGCAACAACAGGATCGGACATGGGATCTCCAGGGGAATCATTTAGCCACGAACGGCCCGCAGGGCCCACAGGAGAATCCGCCAGGATTCTCCCCAGCCACAGCGCCTGTGAGAGAACGAATGCCTCAGGCCAGGCTCTGGATGGCTCTTACGGTCATGTCGCCCCGGAGGGTCTCCACGGCTTCGCAGGCGGCCAGGGCGGCGCTCAGGTTGGTGATGCAGGGGATCTTCAGGCGCAGGGCCTCGCGGCGGATGGAGCTCTCGTCGAAGAAGGCGTCCCGGCCCAGGGGCGTGTTGATGACCCACTGCACCTCGCCGTTCTTCAGGAGGTCCACCGCATTGGGGCGACCCTCGTTCACCTTGAAGATGCGGCGCACCTTGAGGCCCACGGCCTCCAGAGCCCGGGCCGTGCCCTCGGTGGCGCACAGGCCGAAGCCCAGGGCCGCCAGCTTCTGCGCCAGCTCCGGTAGCCGGGCCTTATCCGCATCGTTGACCGTGAGGAACACGGTGCCCGACAGCGGCAGGGGGATGCCTGCGGCCAGCAGGGCCTTGGCGTAGGCCTCGCCAAAGGTGTCGCCGATGCCCATGACCTCGCCGGTGCTCTTCATCTCCGGGCCCAGCACGGGATCCACACCGGGGAACTTGCCGAAGGGGAACACCACGCCCTTCACCGACACCGCCCGGGGCACGCCGTCGGTGATGCCCTGCATCTTCAGGGTCTGGCCTAGGCCCACGCGGGCGGCGACGCCCGCCCAGTCCACACCCGTGGCCTTGCTCACGAAGGGCACGGTGCGGCTGGCCCGGGGGTTGGCCTCCAGGCAGTAGGCCACGCCGTCCTTCACGGCGAACTGCAGGTTCATGAGGCCCCGCACGCCGATGTCCAGGGCCAGGCGGCGAGCGTGGTCCCGCACGGTGGCCAGCACCGGCTCAGGCACGCCCAGGGCCGGGATCACCGCATAGCTGTCCCCGCTGTGGATGCCCGCTTCCTCGATGTGGGCCAGCAGCCCAGCGATGGCCACCTGCTCGCCGTCGCACACCACATCCACGTCCAGCTCCAGGGCGCCATCCAGGAAGCGGTCCAGCAGCACGGGCTGATCATCACTGACGGCCACGGCCTCCCGCATGTACTTCTCCAGGCCCGCATCGTCGAAGACCACCGCCATGGCGCGACCGCCCAGCACGAAGCTGGGTCGCACCATCACCGGGTAGGCCAGTCGGCGGGCGACCTCCAGGGCCTGCGCAAAGCTGGTGGCCATGCCCCAGGCCGGGGCCGGAATGCCCAGACGGCCCAGCACCTGGCCGAAGCGCTCGCGGTCCTCCGCATCCAGGATGGCCCGCAGCGGGGTGCCCAGCAGCTTCACACCAGCGGCGTGCAGGGGCCCGGCCAGCTTCAGCGGCGTCTGGCCGCCGAACTGGGCGAAGACCCCCAGCAGGTGGCCACCTGCGGCCTCGCGGTCGACCACGGCCTTCACGTGCTCGTAGGTGAGCGGCTCGAAGTAGAGGCGGTCGCTGGTATCGAAGTCCGTGCTCACGGTCTCCGGGTTGCAGTTGATGAGGATGGCCTCCACCCCGCTGGCGCGGATGGCCTCCACCGCCTGCACGCAGCAGCAGTCGAACTCCACGCCCTGGCCGATGCGGTTGGGACCGCTGCCCAGGACGATGGCCTTGGGGCGATCCGTGGGGGGGGCTTCGCTGGCATTCTCTCCAGCTTCCCAGGTGCCGTAGAGGTAGGGCGTCTCGGCCTGGAACTCGCCGGCGCAGGTGTCCACCCGCTTGTAGACCGGGTGCAGGCCCAGGGCGCCGCGGCGCTCCGCCACCTCGGCCTCCGTGCCCGAACAGAACACCGCAATCTGGGAGTCGGCGAAGCCAGCGCGCTTGGCCCGCTCCAGCAATTCCTCCGGCAGGCGATCCACGGGGAAGCTGCGCAGGCGGCCCTCCAGCACAACGATCTCCTCGATCTCCCGCAGGAACCAGGGCGTGATCTTCGTGAGGCGGTGGATCTCCTCCACGCTGTGCCCTGCCTTGAGGGCGTGGTAGACCCAGAACAGGCGCTGGGGGCCCGGCGTGATGAGGTGTTCCTTGAGGCGGCCCAGGTCCAGCTTGCCCTCCAGGGCCCCGGACACGCCCAGGTGGCCTTCTTCCAGGGAGCGCACCGCCTTCTGCAGGGCCTCCTGGAAGCTCCGGCCCAGGCTCATGACCTCGCCGACACTCTTCATCTGCGTGCCCAGCACCTTCTCGGCCTGGGGGAACTTCTCGAAGGTGAAGCG
>CAIRQL010000215.1 GCA_903880675.1 uncultured Holophagaceae bacterium
CAACGCCGCGGCCTTCACCAAGGCCATCGCCGCCATGGCGGAGCCGGTGCTCAACCTCCAGCCCACCCACGTGCTGGGCCTGGAGAGCCGGGGCTTCATCTTCGGCAGCGCCCTGGCCCAGAAGCTGGGCGTGGGCTTCGTGCCCGCCCGCAAGCCCGGCAAGCTGCCCCTGCCCACCTACCGGGAGGGCTACGGTCTGGAGTACGGCACGGATGCCCTGGAGATCCATCGAGACGCCTTCGGCCCCGGCGACCGGGTGCTCATCGTGGATGACGTCATGGCCACGGGTGGCACCGCCGCCGCCGCCCAGCGCCTCATCCGGGCCACCGGCGCACACCCCGTGGCCCTCACGGTCTTCATCGAGCTGGCCCTGCTGCCGGGCCGCGAGAAGGTCGAAGGTCTGCCGGTCTTCAGTGTGCTCCGTTATTGAGCCCTCTGGTCAAGCTGGTCCTGCTGGCCTGGCTGGTGCTGGGTCCCCTGGGGTTCTGGCTACGCCGCCGCAGGAAGCGGCAGGCCTGAGGCCCACTGGGGCGCACCCGTCCACAGGTCCAGAGCACAGGTGGACCTTGGGATGAAATGACCACGCCTTATCCCCTTCATCCCCTTCATCCCTGTTTCAAAAAGCAGTTCAACAGGGATAACTGCGGATGAAGGGGAGGGCGTTCTGGCAGCCTGAGAGCCCCTGTTTGCGGACGAAGGCTGGCCTCAGCCACCCGCCACTTTGGGCAGGTGCAGGCTGAAGCGGCTGCCGGGCTGCAGGGGCTCGTAGGCGGCTTCGCCGCTGTGGTCATGGGCGATGCGGCGGACGATGGCCAGGCCCAGGCCTGTGCCCTTCCGCTTGGTGGAGAAGTAGGGCTCGAAGAGCCGCTCACGGTCGGCCTCGGGCACGCCGGGGCCCCCGTCCTCCACGTCGAAGCGGTAGGCCTCCCCCTCCAGGGCCAGCGTGAGGCCGATGCGGCCCCGGCCCTCCACCGCCGCCACGGCGTTGTCCACACAGTTGATGAGCGCCCGCTTCACCATGTCGCCATCCCAGATCGCCGCCTGGGGGCCCTCCGGCAGGCTCAGGTCCCACTGCAGGTCCGGGTGGTTGGGCTGGTAGAGAGCCGCCACCTGACGCAGCAGGTCCGCGGGGTCGCAGGGGGCGAAATGGGGCGCGGGCAGACGGGCGAAGCGGCTGAAGCTATCCACCAGGCGCGAGAGGCTGGCCACCTCCGTGAGGATGATCTCGACGCCCTCCTGCACCGCCGGCATGTCCAGGCGCCCCTCCCGGCTGCGGCGCAGCAGGCGCTGGGCTGTCAGCTGGATGGGCGTCAGGGGGTTCTTCACCTCGTGGGCCATGCGCCGGGCCACCTCCTGCCAGGCGGCGCGCTTCTCGGCCTGGGCCAGCAGGGACAAGTCCTCCAGCACTGCCAGCACCCCGCCGCCCTGGAGGGGCTCCAGCATGGCGCGCACCAGGCGCCCTTCGCCTTCCCCGCCCAGGCGCAGCTCTTCCTGGGCTCCCCGGCGGGACTCGCGCACCCGGGCCAGCAGGTCCGGCAGGCGACCCAGGCGCGGCAGGGACGCCACGGTCTCCCAGCGGGCCAGGGTGGGGTCAAAGGACTCCAGGCCCAGCCAGCCCCGGGCCGCGGCGTTAAACGTGCGCAGCTCGCCGTCCGACCGCCAGGTGATGACACCCACGGGCAGCGCTGCCAGCAGCTGATCCAGGTAGGCCCGCTGCTGCTCGATGCGATCCGCCTGGGTCTCGATGGCAGCCCGGTTGGTCTTGAGGTCCCGGGTCATGGCGTTGAAGGTGCGGGCCAGGAAGGCCAGCTCGTCTTCACCCAGCTCTGGCAGCTGCACCTCCAGGTCGCCGGAACCCACGCGCTGGGCAGCCTTGGCCAGGGCGCGGATGGGCTCGCTGAGGGAGCGCGCCAGCGCCAGGCCCGACCACACCGCGAAGAACAGCGTGAGCATGGTCAGAAACAGGAAGGTGCTCTGGGGGAGGGTCTCGAGGATGGCCCGGTTGGCGCGGATCTGCTCGCTCTCCTTGAAGCGCTGCTCCAGGGCCAGGACCCGCTCGAGGGTTGCCCGGGGCAGGAAGACCCCCAGCACCCAGGCGCCGTCGCCCCGCCGCACATCCTGCAGCAGCCAGAGGCCCTCGGCCGTGTCCTGGCGGCTCTCACCGGGCAGGGCTGGACCGGCCAGCACCGGCGGCGGCAGGCCGGCGGCCAGGTCGGGGGCCGTCTCGCCCCGGGGACTGCGCAGGGCCACCAGATCCACCCCCGTCGCCGTCCGCAGGGCCGCGGGATCCGCCGAGGGCGAGACCCGCAGGCGCCCGGCACCGAAGGCCAGGCGAGCCTGGGCTGCGGCCCGCAGATCCCCCGCCACCATGTGCCCATCCCGGATGGCCACCTCGGTCTCGGGGCTGAACCAGCGCTCCACGTTCTTGTTGATGAAGTTCCGGCCCACCAGGAACAGGATCAGGCTGGGCACGATGCCCACCACGAACAGCGTCAGCACCATGCGGGTGCGCAGGCGCGACCCGAGGATGCCCATCTTCCGCTCGAAGTAGAGCTTGGCGATGCTGCGGGCCACGATGAAGCAGAGGGACCCGATGGCCAGCACATTGGACAGACCCAGGGCCACCAGCGCCCAGCGGCTGGGGGCGTCCAGCCCGCCCTCCGCAATGCGGTTCCCCACGATCTTGTAGAGCAGGATGATCATGATGATCACCACAACCAGCCCCGCCGCCACATAGAGGCGCGTGAGCTCGGGGTGGCGCTTCGAACCAGGGGATGGCATCCCCAGCAGGCTACCTCGGAAGTCCCCCAAAGGGCAGGCGGAAGGGGGGCTTCAGGTCCTTTGAGACGGACCTACACCGCTGCTGCACCGACCGCGCACCGCTGGGCGCCGCGCACGCGGCCGGTGGCCTGGATCCGCAGGTGGGCGGGCTGATGCCCCTCGCTGCGCAGGGCCAGGGCGTCGAAGCGGACAGAGGCCAGGTAGTCATCCAGCACATGGGTGGCTTCCACCCAGATGGACTGCACGGGACACCCGGCGGCCATGGGGCACACCCGGCGGTCGCTGACGCAGTGGTTGAGAGCGACCCCGCCCTCCATGGCGTGGACCACCTCGCCCAGGGAGATGTCCGCCGCAGGCCGGGCCAGGCTCACGCCCCCACCCGAACCCCGGACGGTCATGAGGACGCCGGCCTTCACCAGGTCGCCCACGATGCGCCGCACGAAGTCCAGGGGCAGCATGCGGTGCTTGGCGATGTCGGAGATGGGTACCCGGGCGCCGGGGGCCAGGCAGGCCAAATGGAGCACCACCCGTGCCGCATAGTCCGTTTGTCTAGAAATGCCGAGCATGGGTCCACCTGAATGGACTCAAATATGACCTTGCTGGTGCTCTTGGTCAATGAATTGCACCACCCGGGGGTCTCCTAACTCAGGCCGACCCCGAGAAGTGGTAGAGCACTGCGTCCTCGCCATCCGGGTAGTACCCCGTCCGCCGGCCGCAGGGCGTCCAGCCGCAGGTGCGATAGAGCTGGATGGCCGGGGCGTTGGACGGCCGCACCTCCAGGTACAGGTGCTCCAGGCCCTCCGCTGCCAGCTCCCGCTGGCAGGCCTCCAGCAGGCGCCGTCCCAGGCCCTGCCCCCGGGCCTCAGGGGAGACAGCGATGCGCAGCAGCTCGGCCTCCCCGGCCGCTGGGATGCGAGCCCAACGGGCGAAGGCCCACGGCGCCACCACCCAGAGGGCCTCGTGGTTGGCGGGGGCCTTCCAGGCGGAGCCAAAGGCCGTTCGGTCCAGGCGAGAGACCCAGTCCGGCAGGGGCGCCGCCAGGGGCAGCCGCTGGACCTCGGCCTCGGGCCAGGGGCTCACCGGGGCACGCCCCGACGCAGGGCCTCAGGCAGGTGCGCAGCGGCCAGGGGGAAGTTCACCTCGGCGTCAGTCTCCCGGAGGTAGAAGGGGGCGAGGGGGGCTTCGGGCGTTCCCTGCGCCACCCGGCGGGCCAGGGCCACCAAGCCAGCGAGGGTGGCCGCGCCTTCGTCCACCAAGGGGATCCGGCCCTGGGGCAGCAGCTCCGCCACCCGGGGGGCGAAGGCCTCCGGCGCCCACCAGGGTTCCAGCCCCACCCGGCCGGGCAGGTCAGCCAGGGCCAGCTTGGCTGCGGGCACCGTGGTGGACCCATCCCAACGCTGGTGAAAGGCTTCGCCCCGCTGGCCATCCAGCAGGATCCAGAACGGCGCGGCCACCCCGGCCTGCACCAGGGTCTCGGCCCGCAGGGCGAAGGCCGTGAAGCCCCAGGTGGGCAGGCCCGTGAGGCCCAGGCCCTCGGCCGTGGCCACCCCGATGCGCAGGCTGGTGAAGCCGCCAGGGCCCAGGCAGGCCACCACCCCAGTCAGACCCTGGGCCGTGGCCCCGGCTTCGGCCAGGAGGCCTTCCAGGGCCGGTAGCAGGCCTTCGCTGTGGCTCCGTCCCGGGCCCGACCCCACCCGACAGGTCCAGGACCGGTCCCCGTCGATCAGGGCCAGGTGCAGGAACTCGGTGGCAGTGTCCAGGGCAAGCAGCATGGGATGAGTGTGGCAGGGGAGGTTTCGCCTATCACCTATCCGCAATCACCACCTCCAAACGCAGAGCGGCGGCCCCGGGGGCCGCCGCTCTGCGTTTGCGGACTTCCTAGCAGGCCTTGAGGACCTTGCCCGCCTGGATGCAGGAGGTGCAGACGCGCAGGCGCTTGGGGGCGCCGCCAACCAGGGCGCGGACGCGCTGAATATTGGGGTTCCACCGGCGCTTGGTGACGTTGTTCGAGTGGGACACATTGTTCCCGAACTGGGGCTTCTTGCCACAGATTTCGCACTGACGGGACATGGGAACCTCACGATCGGAAGCGGCAAACGGCCAAGACAATTAGTTTATCCGTCCAGGCCCGAAGCGCAAGGGGAAAGGCCTTGCGTG
>CAIRQL010000216.1 GCA_903880675.1 uncultured Holophagaceae bacterium
ATGGGTTAGTTTCGGTTGCCCGGTCCACCTGAACCAACGGAATGAACTGATACTAAATATCGAGATTCTCGATGGGAGCTCTGTGGACACTCGGACCCTCCTCACTTTCAGCACGGCGGCCCGCACCTTGAGCTTCACCAAAGCCGCCGCCACGCTCAGCTACGCCCAGTCGAGCGTCACCTCGCAGATGAAGGCGCTGGAGGAGCTGCTGGGCTACCCGCTCTTCAACCGCGTGGGGAACCACCTGCAGCTGACGGAGCCTGGGCATCGCTTCCTGGTCTATGCGGAGCGCATCCTGGCCCTTACCGAAGAAGCCATGGCCGCCACCGAAGGCGAGTCGGAGGTGGGCACCGTGCGCTTCACAGCGCCGGAGTCCATCTGCACCTACCTGCTGCCGCCTGTGCTCAAGGCCTTCAACGCCGAGTTCCCCAAGGTCCGCATGCAGTTCGTTCCGGGCTACGCCAGGGACTTCAAGCGCATGGTGCTGGAAGGCGCCATCGACTGCGCCATCGTGCTGGAAGAGCCCTTCCCCTCCAAGACCCTGGCGGTGGAGAAGCTGCGGGACGAGGAGATCCTGATTCTGGGTGCCCCGACCCACCGCCTCGCCAAAGCTGCGGGCATCACGGCCCAGGACCTGGTGGGCGAAGCGGTCTTGCTCAAGGCCCTGGGGTGTAGCTACCGCAATCACTTCGAGCGGCAGATCTTCGCGGCGGGGGCCCAGGCGGGCAGTGGCCTGGAGTTCCAGACCGTCGAGACCATCAAGCGCTGCGTGGAAGTGGGCCTCGGCGTCGCCCCCCTGCCCCGCATGGCCGTGGCCGAGGACCTGCGCACGGGCCGCCTCGTGGCCCTGCCCTGGGCCGGCGACCCCATCCGCATCTCCACCTTCCTGGTGTGGAACCCCCAGCGGCACCTGGGCTCAGCGGAGGTCGCTTTCCTGGCGTGCGTGCGGAAGATGGTCCCCTCGTCCCTTTAGTGCCTGTCCTTCGGCCCCTCAGCCCCTGCCGCTGGCCCTCGGTGTCAGCCACCCCGCCAGGGTCTCGGCCAGGCGGCCGACTCCGTGGATGCTGTCGGCTTCTTCCGCAAAGGCGCGCTGGGCGGCGTTCTCCAGCGACATGGGGGCTGGGAGGCCCGCGGCTTCCCAGTACCCGGGGCGGGTGGCTACCAGGTCACTGGTGAGGCCGGCGACCAGCTCCCGCGCAACGCCGTAGTCCGCCCGGGTGACCAGGCGGATCCAGTGGGCGGAGAGCTTGGGCGTGACCAGGGGGACCTTCAGCAGGACGGGCTTGCGGCCCAGGACGCCCGCCACCCGCAGGAGGATCTCCGTGCCGGACAGGGCCTCGGGGCCAGGAATGTCCCACCAGGTGCTCCCAGCCATGTCCACGCGCAGGCCCGCCACCAGGGCCGCCACGACCTCTTCCACCGCCACGGGCTGGCTGCGGTGGGCGAGCCAGGCGGGGAGCACCATGGCCGGGAGGCGCGCCGCCAGGTCCCGCACGATGGTCCAGGAGGTGCTGCCGGC
>CAIRQL010000217.1 GCA_903880675.1 uncultured Holophagaceae bacterium
CTGGACCCCCAAGATCGACGGCAAGGCCGTGGAGAGCGCCGAGGAGGAGCTGCTCACGGACGCCCAGATGATCCAGCTCTTCGACCTGGACGACTGCCAGAAGAGCGCCGCCCGCTTCGATATGGACAAGCTGCAGTGGATCAACCAGAAGCTCATCCAGCGCTCCCCCTGGCAGGAGCTGGAGCCGCACCTGCGCCCCTTCCTGCCCGCTGCCTGGGCGGACAAGCCCGAGGCCTGGCGGACCCGGGCCATCCAGTGCACCCAGAAGGGCAAGTCCCTGAAGGACATGGCCGAGGCCCTGACCTTCGCCTTCGTGCGCCCCGAGGACTTCGAAGGCGCCGAGAAGTTCATCACCCCCTTGGTGCTCCCGGCCCTGCGGGAGGTGCGGGCTCTGACCGATTACAGTCACGAGGGGCTGGAGGCCGCCTTCACCGACCTCCTGGCTCGCCATGGCCTCAAGACCAAGGACCTGGCCCAGGCCCTGCGGGTGGCCCTCTGCGGGAAGCCCGTGAGTCCCGGTATCTACGACACCCTCATGCTGGTGGGCCCCGAGGAAGTGGCGGCCCGCCTGGAACGGTGGCTGTGATGGACCTCCAGGAGTTCACCCACCTCACCCTGGCCGTGCTGCAGGACCAGGGCACAGCGACCTATGCGCCCACCCTCATCGCCGGGGAGACCGTCCAGGTCATCCAGGGGATCCCCGAGGGCCTGGACCACCGGGAGGCCCTGCAGGAGACGGTGCTCCGCCTCGGTCTGGGGCGGGGTGAGTTCTTTTTCGGGGTGCGCTCCGGCCCCGGCGAGGTCACCACGGGCTACCACGATGCCGAGGGCACCCGCTTCCAGCGGATCTCCGAGATGCGCCAGGGCTTCGTCATCTCGGACCTGGAGGACTGCGCCTGGTGGACCCTGGACCAGGGGCCGGAACAGTAGGCACAAGGGTTTCCTGGCCTCCGGGGCCTGTCCGCAGGGGCCCGCTCTTGTTATGCTGGGGCCATGTCCTTTCACCCCGGCCTTCCCCCGCAGCCCGGCACCCCTGGTGCCGCGGGACGATGCGCGCGCTGACCTGATTCAGGTTTCGCCCTCCGTCCCCGCCCCCTGCGGGGTTTTTTGTTCCAGGGAGCACCCATGAGCCACCCCCAGCTCGCCATCCTCGGTTTCGGAACCATGGGCCAGGCCATCAGCGCCGGGCTGGTGGAGGCCTCGGGCTATCCGGCGGACCATATCCAGGCCGCCGACCTCCACCCCGCCGCCGGGAAGGCCCGGGCCGAAGCGCTCGGCATCCGGCTCTCCAGCGATGCCGAAGCCGCTGCCAAGGCCGCTGAGGTAATCCTGCTCTGCGTCAAGCCGAGGGAACTCAAGGATCTGCTGGCTGGGCTGACCGCTGCCGGGGCCCTGGACCATCACCCCCTGGTGGTCTCCATCGCCGCCGGTACGACCCTCGCCTTCCTGGCCGAGCACACGCCCGCCGCCACGCCCCTGATCCGGGCCATGCCCAACACGCCCTGCTCCATCCGGCGGGGCATGACCGTGCTGGCCCCGGGCAAGGGCGTCACCGAGGCCCAGCTGGCCCTGGCCCGCGCCCTCTTCGAGCCCCTGGGCCGGGTCATGGACCTGGACGAGAAACACATGGATGCCGTCACCGGCCTCAGTGCCAGCGGTCCCGCCTTCATGTTCGTGATCCTGGAGTCTCTGGCGGAGGGCGGCGTTCAGTGCGGCCTGCCCCGGGCCGTGGCCGTGGAACTGGCCGCCCAGATGACCCTGGGCGCCGCGTCCATGGTCCTCGAGACCGGCCGCCACCCCGCCGCCCTCAAGGACGAGGTCACCACCCCCGCCGGCTGCACCATCGCTGGCCTGATGGTCCTGGAAGACGGCCGTATCCGCTCCGTCGTCGCCCGCGGCATCGAGCGCGCCACCCAGGTCGCCGCCGGGCTGGGGTAGGCGGGGTCCTTACACAGGAAATTACTTTCTGCAAAAAGCCTTCGGTTTTTATCCCCTTCATCCCCTTCATCCCTGTGCTTTCATGCCCTTACCTTTTGAACCCCTGACTGCCCAGATCCTTGCCGCCGCCTTTGAAGTTTCGGGTGAGCTGGGTGTGGGGTTTGTTGAATCTGTCTATGAGGGCGCCATGTTCCTCGCCCTGAAGTCCAGAGGGCTCGAGGTCGCTCGACAGGTCCCGATCAAGGTTCACTTCAAGGGGGAATTGGTCGGTCATTTCATCGCAGATCTGGTCGTGGATGATACGGTCGTGGTTGAGCTGAAAGCTGTGAAAGTCCTTTTGTCTGAGCACCACGCCCAGGTATTGAACTACCTCAAGGCCACAGGGAAACCCGTGGCGCTGCTCATCAACTTCGGGAACCCCAAGCTGGAATTCCGGCGCTTCGATCACCGCTTCGAAAAAAGCGAAAGTGAACAGGGATGAAGGGGATGAAGGGGATAGGGATGGCAAGATGGCTACTGTCGAACGGATCTGATCATGTCGCATGAACCCACTGAACCCCGCAGCCTCCACTTCATCGAGGAGATCGTGGAGGCGGATCGCCTCTCCGGCAAGCATGGGGGGCGGGTGCTCACGCGGTTCCCGCCGGAGCCCAACGGCTACCTGCACATCGGCCACGCCAAGAGCATCTGCCTGAACTTCGGCCTGGCGAAGGCCTGGGGGGGCACCACCAACCTGCGCTTCGACGACACCAACCCGGTGAAGGAGGACGTGGAGTACGTGGACTCCATCCGCGAGGACGTGCAGTGGCTGGGCTTCGACTGGAAGGGTGAGTTCTACGCCTCGGACTACTTCCCCTTCATGTACGACTATGCGGAGTACCTCATCGGGCAGGGCAAGGCCTATGTCTGCGACCTGTCGGAAGCAGAGATCCGCGAGTACCGGGGCAACTTCCATGTGCCGGGCCGCCCCAGCCCCTTCCGGGACCGCGCGCCCGAGGAGAGCCTGGACCTCTTCCGCCGCATGCGGGCCGGCGAGTTCGCCGACGGCGCCCGGGTGCTGCGGGCCAAGATCGACATGCACAGCGGCAACATGAACCTGCGGGATCCGCTCATGTACCGCATCCGCCGGGCCCACCACCACCGCACGGGTGATGCCTGGTGCATCTACCCCATGTACGACTATGCCCACGGTGTGTCCGACGCTCTGGAGACCATCACCCACTCCATCTGCACCCTGGAGTTCGAGGACCATCGCCCCCTCTACGACTGGTTCCTGGAGCAGGACACGGAGGGGAAGTTCTTCCAGCGGCCCCTGCCGCGCCAGATCGA
>CAIRQL010000218.1 GCA_903880675.1 uncultured Holophagaceae bacterium
CGATGGCGAGAAGGGTTCCCTTAGCCTGATGTTCTTGCGCTGCGGCGCAGGCGCAGGTGCTCCGCAGATACGGTCCATGTCGTGGCGCCTGGGTGACGATCTGTTTCCGGTGCTTAGCCAGGTTTCGGGGCCGGGACTTGGCGAAAACCAGAGTCGCCTTCCCCGGTAAAGCGCGATGAACCAAAAAAATAGCCCTGCAAAACAGGGCTAAGTGTTGGTACCGGTGGTCGGGATCGAACCGACACTCCTTTAGAGGGAAACGGATTTTGAGTCCGTCGCGTCTGCCATTTCGCCACACCGGCGCGAGGGACCAGAATAACGCAGCGGCGAGGGTTGCGGAACCGCCCCCGTCGACCTCAGGTGCGGAAGCGCGCCACGATGCTGTTGAGCTGCTCGGCCAGCTGACTCAGCTCGTCCACGGTGCGGGTGGACTCCTTGATGGTGGCGGCCATCTCTTCCATGGCGGCGGCGTTCTGCTCAGCGATGCCCGTGAGGTCGCCCATGGCGGCCACCACGGACTGGCTGTCGCGGCTCTGGGTCTCGCTCTGACCGCCAATGGTCTGCATGCGCACGGCGGAGTCGGCGATGGCGGCCTGGATGCTGGTGAGGGCCTCGCCGGCGGTGTTCACCATCTTGGTGCCGTCGCTGATGGCCCGGTTGGAGGTCTGGATGAGGGCGGTGATCTCCTTGGCAGCGGTGGCGCTGCGCTCCGCCAGCTTGCGCACTTCCTCGGCGACTACCGCGAAGCCCTTGCCGTGCTCGCCGGCCTTGGCGGCCTCGATGGCGGCATTGAGGGACAGCAGGTTGGTCTGGTTGGCAATCTCGGTGATGACCGTGAGGATGTTCCCGATCTGCTTAGAGTTTTGGTTGATGGCCTGCATGCCGGTGACGGCACCACCCACGGCGGTGCCGCCCTTGGTGGCGGCCTGCTGGGCGTGCTCAAAGACCTGCAGCGCATCGGCCACATTGGTGTTCACCACCTGGGAGGCCCCGGCGATGCCCTGGACGCTGCTGGTGGTGGCATTGACGCTGGCCTTCTGATTCTCCGCCGCCTGCGCAATGCTCTGGGCGGTGCTGTGCATCTCGGACATGCCCGCCGACATCTGCAGGGAGCCCGAGGCAATGTTGGAGCTGATGGCCATGACCTGCTGGACGATGTGGTGGATGTTCTCCACGAAGCGGTTGAAGTGGCCGGCCAGAGCCGCCACCTCGTCGTTGCCCTTGACCTCAAGCCGGGCAGTGAGGTCGCCCTCGCCCTCGGAGATGTCCCGCATGCGGCGCTGGATGTGCTCCAGGGGCGCCACCAGGGCCCGGCCCAGGAAGGTGGCGAAGCCTACCCCGATGACGAGCATGAGGATGCCCAGCAGGCCCAGGCCCAGCATGGCGGAGAGCTGGTTGCGGTGCAGGCGGTCCCGGTTGACCACCAGCAGCAGGTAGGACTTCACGGGGGCGCCCTCGATCTTCACCAGCTCCCCGACCATGAGGTAACCGGCCTTCTCGACAAACAGGTGCTGGCGGGCCAGGTCCTTGCCGCTGGCCTCCTTCAGGAAGGCCTCGGCGTAGGGGAGGGGATCCAGTGCGGTGCCCTTGGGCTTGGAGCGGGCCGTCACCTTGGCCGCCCGGGTGGCCGGGTCCGTGGTCACCACCAGGGCCTGGGTGATGTCCTCGTCCTCCTTGAGGCCGTCCAAGCCGCGCTCCACCAGGCCCACATCCTCGAACTGCACGCCGCTCTGGATGCCATCGGCCACCAGGCCAGCCAGGCTGGCGGCCTTGAGCTGCAGGCCGTTCTCCAGGGCCGAGGCCAGACGCCACAGGCTGAAGGCCGTGGAGGTCGCCCCCAGCACCACAGTCAGGGCCAGGATCGAATAGAGAAGCTTCTTGCGGATGTTGAGGCTGTTCCAGAACGACATGGTCTCCCCTATTCAGGTGTCCCGTTCATCGGGCCTGAGGGGGGGGCGGCTAAGTTTTGGTTCATTGCGTTTAAGCGGGCAGGTGGGGGAATAGGCCGTTGAG
>CAIRQL010000219.1 GCA_903880675.1 uncultured Holophagaceae bacterium
CGCACCTTGAGCTTGAAGCGGCCGTCCTGGGGCTTCCGCTTCTCGGCGATGTCCAGCTCGGACATGACCTTGATGCGGCTGATGATGGGGGAGGCGAAGCGCCGGTCAATGGGGTCAGCGGCGGAGTAGAGGCTGCCGTCGATGCGGTACTTGATCTGGAAGCCCGAGGCCAGGGTCTCCAGGTGGATGTCCGAGGCCCGGCGCTGCAGGGCGTTGAAGATGGTGGTGTCCACCAGGCGGACGATGGGGGCCTCGTCCTTGTCTGTGAGGCGCTCCAGGTCCAGGACATCGTCATCCCAGTCCTCCTCGTTGAGCACCTGGACCTTGAGGGCCTCGCCGGCCTCGTCCATGACCTTCTGGCCGCTCTCGGATTTCTTCAGGACTTCCTGGATCTGGGCCTGGGGGGCCCAGTAGAAGCGGAGGGGGCGCCGGAGGCGCATGCGGAGCATGTCCTGGGTGGGAATATCCAGGGGGTCGGCCATGGCCAGCCACAGCACACCCTCACGTTCCTGCACGGGAACAAAGTGGTGCTTCAGCATCAAATCGAGGGGAAGCGCCTGGAAGAGCGCAAAATCCACGGGCTCGCGCGTCAGATCCAGGGTTGGATAGAGCTCCTTTGCCGGCCGAAAGTCAGTCAGGGTCGGGTCGGGCGTCTCGGCGGCGTCGGAGGGGATCGGCGGGTCAGGCTGGGACATGGAAACATCCTACTGGATCAAGCCAAGGGCCGAACCCCCAGAATCGGTCATGGGTCACAAAGGACGCATGGGTTGGCTTCCAGCGTTGACCTATGCGGGACCGAGACCGCACAATGACTGGTCCTGGAGGCTCCATGAATGGCTATGCGTCCATCCTGCTGCTGATCCTGGTGGCCGTGGCCTTGCCGATCATCATCTGGAATCTTTCCTGGCTGCTGCGACCCCACTGGCCCAGCGCCGCGAAATATTCGTCCTATGAATGCGGTATCGTCGCCCATGGCGAGGCCCGGGCCAAGTTCTCGGTTCGCTACTACCTGATTGCGGTGATGTTCCTTGTCTTCGACGTGGAAACCGTGTTCCTCATGCCCTGGGCCATCCAGATGAAGGAACTGGCCCTCTTCGGGCTGATCGAGTTCGGCATCTTCCTGTTCCTGCTGCTCTTCGGCTACGCCTACATCTGGTCCAAGGGAGCCCTCACATGGGAGTGATGGGCATGAGTGGACAGGCGCAGGCACGCATTCTCAAATTTGCAGCCCCCCAGGGGTGCGGTGCAGGAGGTGTGGCGTGAACCAGCTGACCGCCCTTGAACAGATCCTCATCACCACCAAGGTGGAGAAGGTCATGAACTGGTCCCGCGCCACCAGCGTGTGGCCCGTGACCTTCGGCCTGGCCTGCTGCGCCATCGAGATGATGGCCGCCGGTGCCAGCCGCTTCGACTTCGACCGCTTCGGCGCCGGCATCTTCCGCGCCACGCCCCGGCAGGCGGACCTGATGATCATCGCCGGCACCGTCACCTACAAGATGGCGCCCACCATCAAGCTGCTCTACGACCAGATGCCCGAGCCCAAGTGGGTCATCGCCATGGGCTCCTGCGCCACCGCTGGCGGGCCCTTCGACTCGTACCACACGGTCCAGGGCGTGGACAAGATCATCCCCGTGGACGTCTTCATTCCGGGCTGCCCGCCCCGGCCTGAGTCGCTCATCTACGGCTTCCTCAAGCTGCAGGACAAGATCATGACCAGCAGCCTGGCGGACCGGTACAAGGACATCTTCGAGGAGGTCGGCTGATGACGGATCCGATCGTCCCCCAGCCCGAGGCGGCCCCTGAGGCTCCGACGGGACCCTACGTCTACGACTACGCCGCCTCGCCCCAGCGGCAGGTGGTCATGCCCAAGACCGTGCCCCTGCCCAGCCGCCGGACCTACCTCGCCGAGGTAAAGGCCGCCGCCGAGGCGGACGAGGCCAAGTGGCTGAAGATGCAGGCGGACTTCGAGACCGCCAAGGCCAAGGCCGAGGCCGAGGGCAAGGATGCCCCCAAGCCCCCCGTGCGCCCAGTCCCCCGCAAGGACGACAACGACATGAAGACTCCTTGGCCCGAAGATGCCAAGGACCCCGACCTGCTGCTGCTCCAGGGCGCCCTGGGCGACAAGGTCGAAGAGGCCTTCGAGCAGGCCGGTGAGCTGACCTGCCAGGTGAGCAAGGACGCCATCCTCGAGATCCTGCTGCTCTGCCGCGACCACGCCGGTCTGCGCTACGAGATGCTGGCCGACCAGACCGCCACCCACTACCCCGCCGCCACTGGCTGGGACTACAGCGTGGTCTACCACCTCACCAGCATCTCGCGCCGGAAGCGCCTGCGCCTGCGGATCCTGGTGCCCGAGGGCTTTGTGCCGGACAGCGCCTGCGCCGCCTACCCCAGTGCCAACTGGATGGAGCGCGAGATCTACGACATGCTCGGCATCACCTTCGCGAACCACCCGGACATGACCCGCATCCTCTGCCCGGATGACTGGGAGGGTCACGCCCTCCGCAAGGACTACCCCGTCGTGGGCTGGGGCCAACGCGACATCGCCTTCCGGGAGGACCGTGGCGGCATGATCGAGCGCATCGCCCTCCAGAAGGCCGGCCAGCTTGGCATCAACCTCAAGCAGCCCAAGGCGGAGTGATCCATGTTCAAGAACGAGGAAATGGAGATCAACCTGGGCCCCCAGCACCCGTCCACCCACGGGGTGCTGCGGGTCAAGCTCCGGCTCGATGGCGAGACCATCACCCACTGCAAGCCGATCATCGGCTACCTGCACCGGGGCGTGGAGAAGATCTGCGAGAACCAGACC